>JAJYIG010000005.1 GCA_021790215.1 bacterium | reverse complement strand
TTTTAGTGCCTCATGGCGAACCAATTCTTCCAATTTCTTTTCGTTTCTCTTAGTTCTTAAATATGCACTTCCGACCATTGTGATAACCAAAATGAATCCGCCAATGGTCATTAAATCAAAGACTCTGGTAACTAAAATTGTTTTAGCAAAAGGCCTAAGAAGCTCAGGAAATACCACTATTATGACAGCAGTGGTCCAAAGAACTACCCAAGAAACAATTTCTCCCTTGCCAAGTTCTCTTCTTTTATAAGCAAGAACCGCAAGATAAATCATGCTGAAAGCAAAAAGAATCGCAACGATTTGAATTCCGATTATCATAAAGTCAGCTTCCATTTTACATTGCAAAAATGAAAATGGAAAATTACAACGTGATTCTCCATTTTATAACTTCGAATAAGACTCCAAAAGCATCAATAACTGTAACTCCTTTAACTTTATCGTGATAAATGGTTTCAACAGGTACCTCTACATGACTAACCTTATTCTTCCCTACTCTTGCTATCATCTCGATCTCAACTCCATATCCCCTGGAATCCCATCTCACTTTTTTGTACGCCTTTTTCGTCAAAGCCCTAAAACCGCAAATTGCATCCGAAACATATACATCGAAAAATGTCGCAGCAATAACAGAAGCAACCTTGTTGCCAATATATCTGACAAATGGGACGCCGTAACTCAAATTTCTTGAACCAAAAACCACATCTGCACTTCCGGATTTCAAAACTTGAATAAACCTTGGCAAGTCCGAAGCCAGATGCTGACCATCAGAGTCCATAAAAATCACGGCGTCAGCTCCTCTGCCAAAAGCATAATCAGCCCCGGTCTTCATTGCCGCTCCCTTACCGAGATTGACTTTGTGTTCAAGAACAGTGACATTCTTCAATCTTAAATCCTCAATCTTTAATCTTGACTCGTCCACACTCCCATCATCAACGACGACGATTGGAAGTTTATACCTTGCAATGCTCTTGATAACCTGGGAGGTATGTTTCTCTTCATTAAAAAGAGGAATAACTATAAATATATGCATACCTATTTTGATATTTGTAATTTATGTTCTCTTTGTTTGGATTTTGTAATTTGTTGCTTGTAATTTATCTCATCTTCATACCATTTAATGGTTTCCTTTAGACCTTCTTCAAAAGAAGTTTTTGATTTAAAACCAAATTCTTTTTTGGCACGGGAAGTGTCAAGCATCCTTCTTGGTTGCCCGTCCGGTTTCGTCTTGTCCCAAATAATTTTTCCCTTAAAACCGGTCAATTTTTTGATCAGTTTTACCAAATCTTTAATTGTTATCTCAAAACCTGCTCCCAGATTAACAGGGTCTGATTTGTTGTACTTTTCCGCCGCCTTCGCTATCCCCTCTGCTGCATCTTCCACATAAAGAAATTCTCTTGAAGCTTTTCCTGTTCCCCAAACAACAACTTCCTTTTGGTTTTGTTCCACTGCATCAATAAATTTTTTAATAAGAGCCGGAATTACATGCGAACTTTTTGGATCAAAATTGTCCCCGGGTCCATATAAATTCACAGGGAAAAGACAAATTGAATTAAATCCGTATTGTTGACGGTATGCAGCCGACTGAACCAACTGCATTTTTTTGGCCAGACCATAAGGAGCGTTGGTTTCTTCCGGATAGCCCATCCACAAATTTTCTTCTTTAAAAGGAACGGGTGTAAATTTCGGGTAAGCGCAGATTGTAGCCAAGGCTACATACTTATCAACTTTGGCAGTACGGGCTGCCATCATCATATACGTTCCCATTAAAATATTGTCGTCATATAAAGTAGCAGGAAACTCGCGGTTGTAGCCAATTCCGCCGACGTTTGCCGCAAGATGAATTATCACGTCTCCCTTTTTGGCAACTTTGAGGCAGTCCTCGTATTTCCTAAGATCGTATTCCGGAAATTTAGGCACAAAAATGGACTTAGGCTTCTTTTTTTTAATCTTTGCCACTAAGTGCTTGCCCAAGAAACCATTTCCACCTGTAACAACCACTCTTTTGCCAGTCCAAAAATTTTTAGCCATTTTTAATCACTTTACGCCACCCAGTAGCCTCTGATAAAAAGACTTAGCAGTATGATACCTAAAATCGCTGATAAAGTCATTACCAACCTGCTATATTTCCCCAATTTTACGACGATAACAGGAAGAAGCGGAAATGCAACCAGGTCATACCTTGGCATTGAAGAAAATGAACCAGACAGTGTAGGCACTATCAAAGCCAGAAGCATAAAAACCCAATAACTAAAGCGTATCTTTTTGAAATAAATAATCAATAATATTAATGGAACCAAAGCCATGACAAATTCCAAAGCAGAATTTAAAAATTGTAAAGAATATATAGGAGTACTCATGAAAATTCTTATATAGCGATAAATCACCTGTGGTAAAAGAATAATTGTCGATGATCTTTCCGCCCCAAAAAACGGTTGGGTCGAAATAAAATAAAGTGGATCTTTAAAATTTCTCCAAAGATAAAACATATAAGAAGCCATACCTGCTACCGAAAGGCCTAAACCAATTACCGAAAATATAAACTGTTTACTTTTTAGAAATATATTCCCATTTTTGATTGCCAAAAAAAGTTCAATCAATATTACGGGTGCCAATAGAACTCCAATAATTCTTGTTGCCGATGCGATACCACAAAAAATTCCCGCCAGCAGGAAATTTCTTTTCCTGCTTTCATATAAAACCAGAGCAGACAAAAGTAAGAATAGAGGCTCTGTATAAATTGATCCTAAATAAAATGATGTTGGGAATAGAAGCAGAAAAATAAGTGAAAACCAAGAAACTTTTTGGTCGTAATCAAGTCTAAAGAGTTTGTAGATAAGATATAGAGCTATCAAAAAAAAAGCATTGGAAAGAATAAGACCGGTGTAGAAGTAGGCCGGATCAACGTAAAGTGATAAATCTAGAATGGGATTTTTGGGGATAAAGTTGGTAAAGAGTCTTACCAGAAGTGGAAAAACTGGGAAAAACGCCGGAGTATATGCCGCATTGTATCCATTCTGGGCAATTCTCAGATAATGAACTCCATCAAATCCTCCAAAGCCCCAAATCCACTCAGGCAAGTGAGTTATCTGCAAAACTCTATCAACATAAGGAAACCTGCCGCCATATTTAGAGATAACAAAAATGGAGACAAGTGCTATCGCGAACAAAGCAGCTCTCCATACTAAATATAATGGTAATATTTTTTGCGAATTCCTGTCGCCACCCTTATTCATGTCAATCCTCCAGGCCAAACAAAGAGTTATAAATACTGACCGTCTCTTTACCTGTTTTTGCCCAAGAATAAACACGCGGTAGTTTTATTTTTTTGTTTGGCAATAAAATATTTTTAGCCATATCTTCGGGTTCTTTTGGATCAAAATAATCCAATCCATTTCCTAGGATTTCAGCCAGAGCCTGAGTTTTAGCGCATGCAACCGGAGTTCTGCAAGCCATTGCCTCCAGTGCAGGCAGCCCAAAGCCTTCATAAAAAGAGGGTTGAACATAAACGCTTGCTAAATTATAAATCTTTACAAGGTCCTCATCCGGGATAAAACCCAAACGAATCACACCCGACCAATCAACGCCTTTCAAATGCTTCAATTCCGGATGATCCAAATCTATTCTTCCAATTTCAACCGCTTGCTTTCCGGCAATAACAAGCGGTATTTTTGCAATTTTGCAGGCTCTAATTAAATTCGGAATGTTTTTGTTGTAATTAACGTCCCCAACATATAAAGCGAAGTGTTTTGGTAGATCATAGCGTTTCACAATCTCCAGACCCCAAGAACCAAGATCCATTTTTTTGAAAATGGAACGGGGGGCAAGATAAATCACACGAACCTTTTTGGGACTAATCCCTATAAATCTACAGATGTCTTTCTTTGAAGTCTCAGAAATTGTAATTATTACATCGACGTTTTTTCTAATCAGATATTTATTGATTTGCCACTTAACCCAGCCTTTTACTCCAGGTGGATAATGTTTGGGGTAGATAAGAGGGATTAGATCATAAATGGTCAGAACGAATTTGGTTTTTTTAGGTTTTGATAAAGGAATAGAAATTTGAAAAGGATTAAAGCGAGTAAAATGAACTACATCATATTTACTCAAATCCGATTTCGATATATCTACTCCTTCTAGTTTTGTTGCAGCTAGGAGCTCTCTGGCATATACCCCAATTCCCCTAATAGAGTCTCCACTTTTTAAAGGTCCCGCGTCAATTGCGATTTTCATGGCATTACATCACATATAAAATTCATCATTAGTGATTCTTCGAATCGTTTGATTTTTCTTCCGACAGAATTTTATATTTACTTAGATATTTAAAATAGCTAAGAGGAAATCTGGAGGCAGAAAAAAATGACCACAAAAATCCCGGAACCCCATCCAGAAATCCTTTGTGTCGGAAATATAAACTTAAGAATGTAAGTTTAGGCCTAATAATCACATAACTAAAAAATGAAAATATATTTTTTGGAACTTTTTGTTCACTGTATTCTTTTGCAATGAGATCGGTATAACGATTGAGTCGGGCCAGATAACGTTTCAGGGTTGGAGAATCGTAATGAAGTAGATCTCCCGAAAGCCAGCCGACTTCGCCATCCAAACTAATTTGTTCATGAACAGATTTTTGAGGAAAACGTGCGAAGCCTTTTTTAACCAGACGGATAACGCCATCCGGATAAACTCCGGCATGGATTAAGGGTTTGCCCAAAAACATATTTCTCCGGGGAATAAAATAACCTACAATCGGGCCGCCAGCTTTTCCTATGTTGCCATCTCTTTTTTCTATCAGCTCCTGATGTTTTCTAAATAATCTTAATTTCTCCGGTGGAATTACTAATCTCGAATTACTAATTACTAATTCTATCTGATCTGCTAACTCCGGGGTTACAACTTCATCCGCATCAAGTTGGAGTATCCATTCTCCTTTTGCACTATCCAATGCTTTTTGTTTCGTGATATGAAAAATGTCATGATGAGGTTCCAGGTACACTTTTGCACCCAACCTTTTGGCAATTTCAGTAGTTTTATCGGTTGAATACTCATCAACAACAATCATCTCACTAGCTATCTTTTTAACAGACTCCAAGCATCTCCCAATGTTTGCCTCCTCATTTCTTGTTGCCAAAACCACTGATAGGCGAAGATTTTTGCTTTGTGATAATTTGGTCATTTTGATTCAACTATGAAATAGGCATTCGAGCCATCGGGATATTTTATCAAATCTTTTATATCAAAATCTGATCTGTACCTTAACCCATCATACTCACTTGGGGTAAGAACATAAAGTGTGTATGGAGTCGGGGGGCTTTCTATCGGATCCCAATTGGAAAACTGAAAATCGCCAAATGACTCCGCCACGTTGTAGCTCTTGCTTTGACTCTCATCATATTTGACCGTATTCAGATATTCGTAAACGGGATATTTGAGATAGTACAAAAGGAAAATATAGGGCTGCTGTCTGTCTTTAGTCATGTACACTCTCCAATAATTTGGATTGTCTTTAATGTACATCGCAATTTGCTTCATTCCGTATTGCCACGCTATTGCATCCTTTTTTGCGTACTCCGTATAGTAATACCTTAAATACATCCCAAATTCTGTAAACAAAGGGATAATAATAATAAGACTTGCCAATATGTACCAAATCTCATTTTTGATTAACATTACAAACCTGCTCGCTCCTAAAGCGGCCAAAATATCCACACTCCCCATCATAAACATTGCACGCGTAGCATTTTGGGCTTCTCCGGTTGTAAAAGCAGCCGGAAGCGGGGCAAGAAGTAACCATGCCAAAATAATTAATACTTCTTTCGATCTGATAAAAATAAGTGAAATCAGACCGATTGCAATCAACACCGCATAAATCTTATAGAATTGTCCAAAAACAGGAACTGAATCTCGCGGGTCTTGATCTCCCGAAACAAACAGATATTTAGGAGAAAAATAAGTTACATAATGATCAAGGGTAACTTCCGCGGTTGCCAAATAAATATTGTGCGTTCTTGGATAGATAAAAGTTCCATCTATCTCCACATTTGATAATTTATTTTGAGCAATTCTGGCAAACCCCAAAATTCTAGGATTTTGGATAGTCAACCCGGCAAAAAGAAGAATTACCAAACCACACAAAAGGAGAGAGATCCTATTTTTAACTAAATCCTTAAAATATAAAATTCCCAACAAAAGAAGTGTCGGAGGCACTAAAACTTTAGATGCGTGGTAAGAAAAGAAACAAATTCCGAAACTAAAGAACGATAAAGGCAATAGCCATGTCTTTTTCCTAATTCCAATATAGAACAGCAAAAGCCCAAGTATGTAAAAGAAAAGAGCAAAAGTTACCTCCCAAAGTCCGCGGGAAAATTGTAGATGATATGAAGAAATGGCCAAAAACAGGGCAGAAAAAATTCCAGCAAGTCTATTTTTGAACATCAACCTGACCAAAAAATAAATTGCCAACACCGTTAAGGAACCGAAAACCGCACTCGGGAGTCGCGTTACAAAATCAGAAAGACCAAAAACTTTTATAAAAGCAGCTGCAATATAAATGTGAACAGGATGTTTATCATCATAAAAAGATTGAAAGACTAAAGGAAATTTATGTCCCCACTCATCAACTCCCCAGTTGGCGATCGTGTAGGCATTATAGCCCGCTGCAACCTCATCCCAATTTAAGGAAGGCGGAATTTGATCCAACTTATATACTCTCAAAAAGACGGCGGCAATAAATATAACAAGAATAGTTACGAATTCCAGGAATTTCTTCATTTCGCGTAGACCCAAAAAGCAGTTGTTCCGTTCAAATTCATGATCTTACTAATTGGGCTCACATCCCCTATTTTGTCATTATCGGTAGCAAATACCAATGACCCTTTTTGCAAATCGCCTTCTGTGACCTTCTTGAAGATAAACTTGCCAAAACTTTTTACAGTTGAAGCTCCCCAGTTACTTTCAGGACTATATTGTACTGTTTCTCTAAAAAGGTTCGGGTCATATTTAAGATAATAAAGTGCAAATATATAAGGCTGCCCATCCTGGTCTGAAACAATAACGCGGTTATACTTGGCAAAGTCTTTCTTATAATCCGTGAAAATCTTCATGTATCCATACTGCCAATCGCTCGAATATTTGACAGGGTAAACAGCAAAATAATTATATAGGTAGTTTTCAGTAAAAAATAAAAATATTAAAACACTGAAAGCGATAAAATATTCCCGAAACCTAGATTTTTTAAATAGGCTTAGAAGATAGAAAAATCCGGATGCCGAAACTATCTGCCACCCCCCAAGAGCAAACATGCTCCTTGACGCGTGGGGAGCTTCAGTTGCAATTGATGCCGGAACGGGAGCTAAAATGAACCAGGCGAGGATTAACCATGCCCACTTACTTTTGGTTTTAATTAAAAAATAAACTCCAAGAGGCAAAAGTAGAGCTTCATACCAATAGAGCTCACCAACTGCCTGAATCGAATGGCGCGGGTTACTATCTCCCGAAATGAAAAGGAATTTCGGGGTAAAATGAGTCAGATAATTCTCTGCCATCAACTGTGCTATACCGATTTTTTGGCGATGGGTAAGTTTATAAAGATATGTTGAATTAATCTTTTGAGTATCAAAGGTCACCTGTCCGAGACGCGTTAGCCCAGAAAGTTGAGGATCAACGATATTTACTAAAATAAATCCTAAAAATATTAATAAACCAAAAGCTGTTGCCACCTTATTTTTAAATAAATCCTTAAAATAAATAAACACTAACGCTATAACAAATAAGGGAATAAATGCTTTAGCTGCATTGTACGTAAAAAGATCAATACCAAAAAAAGTAAACGACAAGATAGACCACACCTTTTTCCCCTCAATGCCCTTGAAGAAAAAGAGTAAACCGGCAAGAAAGAAAAACAGACCGAAGTTTGTTTCCCAATTAACTCTGGAAAACTGAATATGCCAGGGCGAAAAAGCCAAAAATAGGCACGAAAGAAAAGCCAGGGTTTTATTTTTAGATATCCGCAAAGCCAGAAAAAATAGAAGAAGAATATTTACTACTCCCAAAAAGGCCGATCCTGCTCTTACAGAAAAAACACTATACCCAAATAGCTTTGTGACTAACGCAGTGAAATAAATATGAATGGGATATTTAAATTCACCGAAGGATTTAAAAACAATCGGGAAAGATGTTCCCCATTGATCTTTGCCGGTTTGAAGTATCGAGTAGGCATCATATCCAACCGAAGCCTCGTCCCAATCAAGTGACGGAGGAACCTTTGTTATCCAAAAGAAACGGATGAATGCAGCAACTAAAATTATTGCTCCCAGAAAAACAAGGTCTTTTCTTTTCATTTTTTCTCAACAATCTGGAAATCTCCTTTTCCATCCAAAAAATTAATTTGATCCAGAATGGGGGTTCCGGCAGGAAAGTCACCAGGTTTTCCGATAAAAAGAATCTTTTTACCGGGATTACCCTTAACTATATCCTGATAGTGGGTTCCGGAATCTCCGAGATCCGGAAAGTAAAATTTATCGAACCTTAAAACCCAAACCCAATTATTCTCTTCGAAGCGCACCAAATTGGGGCTATTTTGATATTTAGCCGGATCATAATTCAGGTAAAAAAGAGTAAACATATAAGGCTCCCCGTATGTACGCGTAAAGACAATCAAATCATATTTATTATAGTTTGCTTTAATATATGAAACCGCTTGTTTATAGCCATATTGCCAGTCTTCCGAATATTTATAGGGGTAAACATCATAAAAAAGATAAAGGTAATGAGAGAAATTAAAAAGCGCCAAGGCAATAGTTGCCGTACCAACCACATACAACCATATTTTCCTGTTTTTGAGGAGTAAATACGCCTCATAAATTCCCAGGGCTGTGATTATTTCGTAAAAAGGCTCTGCAATAATTGTCCTTAAAGCGTTGGGAATACTGTCATCGGTTGTCGCAACTGGGATGAACGCAATTAGAAGCCAAGCGGCAAGAAGCCACCTGAAACGCATTTTCTTCTTGAATAGAAAGTAAAGGCCCAAAAGAACGAATGGTGCCTGAAAATAATAAAGTTCTCCCATTCCCTGGACATTATGCTGATGATGCCCTGCTCCACTAATAAAAAGAAAGTTAGGCGTAAAGTGTGCAAGATAATTCTCCGTAAAGTATAAACTCACATAAGTCACCCTGTTATGAACCAGCCTGGCAATAATCGGAGGAAGCTTTGAATTATTCCGATTTTGGTCAATCCGGGGAATTAATCCCGGATCATTTGTTATACTAACCAATTTGTAACGGGCAATTGCCTCACCATTAAAAACAATCGGAATAAGAGGAGCTAGCATGGCGGCAAAAAGCCCCGCCGCCAAAAGTGCATATTTGAGATTTTTGAGAAACTCTTTTCTGTAAATAATAAAAACCACAAAAAGAAAAAGCGGGGTAAAAACCCGGGCACTATTGTACGTATATACGGAAATTGCAAAGGGAATCGCAGAAAGTATCCAATATTTAGGCTTTTTAAAGCCCAAGATAAGAAGCCACAAACCAAGAACCACCCAAAGAACGGAAAATGAGGATTCAAAAGATGCCCGGGTAAGCTGAATATGCCATGGAGAGGTTGCTACAAGAAGTGCGGTAAAAAGAGCCACACTCCGCTTCTTAAATAAGGCGTAGGCCAAAAAGTAGCAGACTAAAACGGTCAAAACACCATAAATTACAGGAGTAATCCGAACCGAAAAATCATTAAGGCCCAAAATTGCAATGGCCGGAATTGAGGCATAAATTTGGGCCGGAAGTTTGTACTCGCTATAGGATTTAAAATTTATCGGAAACTTCACTCCCCATTCGTCCCTCCCGGTCTTAAGGATTGAATAAGCATTATATCCAATGGCAACCTCATCCCAATTGAGTGAAGGCGGATCGGAAGTTAATCTATAAAAGCGCAAAAAAAACGCCAATCCCAATATAAATACCAGAAGAATTGGATAAATTAACTTTTTCATAGGTTCATTTCAATGTTACCAGCTTCAAAACTGCAAGTAAAATTTCAATGTAGAGCAGACTTGCCCAGTACAAAGAAGCGCCAAATGACAGGATAATGCAGATTTGAAAGAATCGTCGTCGGAACCATCGGACAGGTCTGGCTCTCACAATTAAGTTCATAAGCATTATAAATGTATTTAACATTCCACCACATTCCGACAATTACCACCACCAAAATAATCAGTCGCGAGATTTTTTTAAGCCAGGTTTTGTTGAATATGGTATTGGCAAGAGAAGGAGTCATAAGCGCAGAAAAACTCAAGCGGAAAGTGCCGGAAGAAACATTCGGCCTAAAAGCATTAACCAGAAGCGATCTGCTGCCAAGTAAGAATCCTACGCCAAGAAACGAGGCAAAAAAATCAGCCCGCTCGAAAATATATTGAATTCCCCAAGCACCCAATATTGCCAACAGAGGCAACGCCGGAAAACGATACCACGCTAAAAGATCCCCCTCACCCGAGGAAAGCATAACTATTATTATCCAATATACAAAACTCAGACTGATAAATTGCTTGGACTTGTCTTTTGGTTGGAAAATAAAGAATGCAGCTGAGAGTAAACAAAATATATACCAGCTGCTTCTAAATATTGTCGTCGCATAACTCGGTGAAATGAAAAACCAGGATAAACTGTTAAATCCGGCCGGCCTAAACCCCTGAATAGAAAGAATCCGACTAAATATTTCGGGATTAAAATGATTACCATACCAAATATAAATGCCGACAAAAGGCAATGTCAGAAGAATCAAATATAATAAATATTTACAGATGGAGCCCCATTTAATAGGTTTCCGATTATATAACTCGGAAAAGGTAACATATAATGCTATTCCCAAAATAAAATACCCCGTCGGTTTAGAAAGGCCCGCCAATCCTGCAAGAATGGGAATAGGGATAAGATATAAAAATCTTGTATTCTTATGAAATTTCAAAAGAAGATAGATAGTTAGACAGAAAAAAAAACGCAATTAAGGTTTCCGGCATCGCCGTTCTTGATGCAAAAACCATAATAGGTTCGGTTCCGTAGATAAGCATAGACAAAACCCCAGTCCAAAAACCGCTAACTTCCATTGCTATCAGAAAGACCAAAATCGAAGTTAATGCTGAAACAAGAATAATCGGAAATCTAATAAACGAAGAGGGGATCCAACCGCTTCTGTCTGCATGAAAAAGATGCGCTGCCTCCCCTACGAGAAGTGAAAAAAGAGGTGGTTCATCAAGCCAGGGTTTATATAAAGTAACCGATGCAGAGGGATCTCCGCCTTTATACGAAAGTACTCCTTTAAAGACCTCCGCACTTTTGGGGTAATCCAAAGTTGACCAGGACACAGGAGTTCCGGTTTCTACTAAATAAATTCCTGAAAGAGCATAAAGCTGTTCATCTAGGTGTGACGGAGTCGGAGTCCTTTCATAATTATGCGCCCGAAGAATAAAGGTAAAAAGAAAAACCATTAAGAGAGCGGATATTTTGAAAGGTTGTGTTTTAACGATATTTTTCAATGATTTTATGAAATTTATATATTTTTTCATTGCTTAATTATTACTCTTAGCTACAATAAGAGCCAGGCTCCCGTTTTCAAGATAAATCTTTTTTAAAATATTTTCCGAACCGACGTCCTTCTCGTTTAAACTCCACGGACTACCGACAAAAAGTGTGTCATGCAAATTTTGGTCCTGAGGCCAGTTGATCTTTCTAATTGTGTATTTTCCAAAACCGTACGAGTTGTTGCCAACTCTTTTAACCTCAGTTTGGTAAGTATGAGGGTCATACTTAGAATAGAAAAGAATGTATATGTGGGGAACATTCACGATATAGGGAGCGACTATTCCCCTATTAGGATCAAAAACAACCTCTTTATATTTGTCCTGGTTCTGAAGTATATATTCCACCGCCTCTTTTGTCCCGTTCATGGAATCCTCATCCCTCTCTTGGGGGAAATACACCCCAAACGTAAGCAGAGCATGAACCAGATCCCAAATAACTAAAATCAAAAATGTAGCAATTACTGAATATTTAACATATCTGATTGAAATTCTTCCAATTAATTTTATAAATTCCAGAAACCCCCAGGCAGAAAGTATAATTACCGCCGGTAGAATAAAAATGGTTCTCCCGGCATGTTGCTCATTATTCGTAAGAGACGCCGGAATTAGTCCCAAGAGTATCCACGAGCTAATAATCCCTTTTTGGGGAATTCTACCTTTAATTAACGAATAAATTCCAAAAGGAAGTGTAATTACCTCAAACAAGTATAGTACCCCAAGCCCATACGATCCTGGAGTGGTCATTTGTAATCCGCTGTAAAAAAGAAATGATGGGCTAAAATACGCCAAATATTTCCTTGCCCAGAAGAAAAATAGTAAAGGTATATTTGCGATAGCCGAAAACTTTACCCCGGAATCATTCAATAATACGTTTCTCGTGAACTCAATGTCGTTGGTTATAAACACCATATCCGCACGGGCCATACCGGGGCCAAAAAAGGTCAAATACAAAAGTGGTGATACTAAAACTGCTGTAGTTAAAACAAAAATTACTACACTTTGTTTTAATAATAATAATTTCTTTCTATAAATCCAAAAGATAATCAAATAAAACAAAGGAAGAAATAACTTTTCAGAATGATATGTGTAGGCCGAGAGAGTAAAAGATAGCGCTGACAAAAAGGCCCATCTTTTGCCACCTTCCAACATTTTTAAAAATGCAAACACTCCCAGTCCGATAAATACCGAGGCAATCAAAGTGTCCGATGCATATCTGGAAAAATAGATGTCCCAAGGCGAAATAGCCAGAAATAAAGTAGCAATTAAAGCAACCGATTCATTCCGTGATATCTTTCGAAAAAGGAAAAAGAATAGCGGTATGGCAAGTGTCGAAATTAGCGCTGTGGGGAATCTAACTCCAAATTCATTTAGTCCAAATATGGCAATTGAAGGAATCATCGAATAAATTACGACAGGATTTTTATAATCTCCAGTGGACTTAAAAGTTAAGGGAAGAAAATTGCCATACTGATCCCTGGCAGTCTTAAGAACAGAATACGCATCATAGCCGAAAGATACCTCATCGATATTAAGACTCACAGGATTTTGGGTAAATTTATAAAATCGCAAAAAACCTCCTAAAAGGGTTATTAGAAAAATAAGTATTAATAGCTTCGTTTTTTTCATTTATTCGCTTGAATAGTTTCCCGATATCTGATCGGCTCTCTTGTTGTTATATCATAGATGCTTGTTACTCCTTGCAAAAATATTAGGAAAACTGTGATTACAATAAAGGCTAATTTTCGATTACGGATCAACTCTCCCATACCCCAGGCAGATATAAAAATAATGGTTGGAAGAATCAAAATAAGACTTGTGAGATCCGGAAAATATTCGCGTAGTATTGCAGGGATAAGAAAAGGCAAGGTGAGCCAAAGGAGATGATAATTCCCGTGTTTTTTATTAATTAAACTAACCAAGCCATACAAGCAAGGAATCAGAAGACCCAAAAAAATTGGCGGTGTAAAAGAAAAGCCAAGAAGTTTGAATTGCTGAGTAAAATAAGTATACGGAGAAAGCGCAGTTAGTGCATTGAATATCACACGCCTCCCTAAATATGTTATTTTATTCTCAACTAATATTCCCAGATGTGGATATCCAACATTTCGTGCCTCCCCACGAAATGTATTAACTGAGTTAATAAGTCCCACCCCATCAAACAGACTGATATTTTTGGCAATGTCTCCTCTGAGATTGTTTCTATGGATAAGTGAAAGTAACACAATAGGTAACATCAGGATTATTAGAATCGTAATTGGAAACTTGCAGTCCTTTTTTGTAAAAAGCTTTCCAAAGTAAATTCCCAGGATAAGAAATGGTAGGACGAAAAACATCGAGAGATTTGAATAAATCATAACTCCTACGCCCAACGACGCCAAACTTACTCCCAAAAATTTCCTTTTTTCCTCCATCAACATTATTCCTAAATAAAACAGAAGTGTGCCGGTAAGAACGAAAATGAAAATGGATCCGTCAATAGTAAGATATGCTGGCCAAGGGGAAATTGCGTAAAAGACTGGTGCCAAAAATCCATAATTATTGCCCAAGAATTTCCTGGCAATTATCCAAATTAAAAACAAATTGACAACATCGGAAAGGACAATCAACAAGTAGGGGGTAGTAACCCCTTTGCCCAACAGGTCTGCTATAAAAGGAGAGCTCAAATCCAGTCCTTCAATGGGAATGAAACGAAAAATTAAAATTCTTATGGCAACAAAAAAAATCAAACTTAAGATTATTGTCAGAACTTTTAATTTCTTCATAGATTAAAAAGTCTCATCTTTTTTCTTCTAAGATAAGTGCTTTGGTTTGATCCTTTGAAGAAAGTGTTTGATATCCGGTCAGGCCTTTCTTGTCATTCATATAATCCCCTATTAAAAGGACGGTTTCTTTTGTTTTTTTCATGACATACTTATTATCGATGAAATCTATCTCTTAGTCAGTAAATAAAACGCTGGCTCTCCCGAAGGATATCGAATTATTTTAACAACTTTAATGTCTTTAGGAATTCTATCCGGATTTTTACCCAAGTCGTAAACTACTTCTTGCGTTGTGGCTAGATAAAGAGTATTTGGAGGCAAAACCTTACCCAAACCATAAACATCAACAAATTTCCCAATATCCGGGAATAGAAATTTCCCCTCTTTGACCATTGGACCAAAAGGCGCCATCTGAACTATATCTTTAGTCCCCTCTTTTTGAAATTCTGCCGGAGGATATTTCGACCAGGCTAAAAAATATTTCAATGCAGGCTCCCCTGCGCTACTTATGATTACCCGGTTATAGTATTTCGATTCTGCAACGGCTGAAGTTATTGCTCCCTGAAAACCGGCCTGCCACCACCTCTCGGAATCCCAAGGATAAATTGAAAAAAAATAATGAATATAACTTATAAAACTCCATAAAAGTACCACTACAGCACCTCCTATCCAAACCAGCTTAATTCTCCCTTTCAAAATTTTTGTAATATAGAAAATTCCAACTGCTCCCAAAAATATAAGTGGAAAAATTAACAAAAACTGCCTTGTTGCATGATTTCCGCCACCTTGTGTCAAGTCCCCCGGTATAGGGCCAGCCAAAAGCAGAAAAAGAATAGTAAGTCTCTCATTATTTTCAAATTCTTTCTTTCTGGCAAAAATAAAATACAAACCAAAGACGATAAAAAGTGCCTCAACTACGTAAAAACCCCCTGACGCTGAAGAATTCTGGCGTGGCGAAGGATCTCCCTGAGTAAACAAGAATTCTGGAGACAAAGATTTAAAATAGTTATTAATAAAAATATTGCCAAAAAAAACAATTTTATTCTGCATAACTTTCTCTATGATAGGAGCGGAAAAAATTCCACCCATCTGACTATCCCTAAGCCGAACCTCTCCAATCTCGCCACTTAAGGTTGGCCGGTTAAAAATGGAAATCGAATCAAATCTGACCGCACCCCCTCCAAAGATGGTATTGATAGCAAAGGGAATTGTAATTAATAGAAAAATAGCCAGAGATATAAACAGATATTTTCTTTTTATTTTAGAAATTTCTTTAAACCAAATAAAAAACAATATCAAGACAGTCATCGGTAAAAACAATTTGGCCGTGCTATAAATCCAAGGGGTAAAACCTAAAAGAATAGCGGAGGGAATCAACCACAAATTATTTTTTAATCCGCGCAAGAACAACAGAATTCCTCCAAAGAAAAATGTATAAAGCATAGTGACCTCAAAACCTGCTCTGGAGTAGAGAATATGCCAGGGAAGAATTGCTAGCAAAACCGCAGAGATGAATCCAATGTATTTGTTCTTTGTTAATTCTTTAACCAAAAAATAAGTTATTAAAATTCCCAATATACCAAAGATTGCCGCTGGCAGACGAACTCCCAAGGGGGAAATACCGAATATTGCTACCGTCGGGATAGAAGCATAAATGTACAACGGCGTTCTCCATTCCGTTAAAGATTGCATATGCATGGGGAGAAAGTTTCCCGAATAATCTCTGCCGGTTTGAAGAATGGATAGTGCCTGATAACCAACGTCAAGCTCATCACCAAAGAGAGAGACAGGGTCTTTGTCTATTTGATACAGCCTAACAGATGCCCCCAAAAGAATCGTCAAAAAAAGAGAAATAAATACAAATTTCTTATTTTGAATAATTTTATTCATTAGCTTTTCTTATTAATCACTAAAAGCATCTTCAACCCACTAGGGCTATTTACAACTTGCTGATCGATCTCTCCTACCTTCTCCATTGGATTTCCGATGTAAAGAACAGACCCTTTAATATTATTAATAAAATCAGATACCCTAGTATCCGGCACATCTGTTATATATACATTACCGTATTTTTTGAATTTATACTCCCCAAAACTATAAGGGCTCTTATTTTCAGTTATAACTATATTCGGATCGATCTTATTATAAACAGGGTATGCATATTGGACATTGTCAATTTTGTCAGATAAAAATATATAGTCATATTTCCCATAGTTTGTGTCTGCCATTTTTACTGCAGCTTCTGCCGGATAAGACCAGAAATCTCCAAACTCAACAGGGGAAAGAAAATACAGCCTGTCCAAAACAAAAACAAACTGTATCAGGAAAGTTGCGCCCACAATACCAAGAGAGGCCAATCTTACTTTTTTCTTATTAACTTTAATTATGCTACTCAAACCCAACCCGGAAAGTAATATGAGAGGTGGGAGCATAAAGGAATCTCTCAAAGCATGCGGTGTAATCAAAAGAGCAGCAGCGACGGGTGCAATGAGCACCCACAAAACAATGAATTTAAACTTTCTTTTACTTTCACCCCAAAGTGCAATTAATCCAATGAATATTAAAACTGACTCCACTAAATAAAATTCACCAATACCGGTCATATTATGAAGCGGATCCCCGTCTCCGGATATAAACAAGAAATTGAAGGACAAATTATTTAAATAAGCATTTTTCAGGTAAACTAAATACTCAACAGGGCGATTGTGGAAAAATGAAGAGAATTCAGGACCGACCAGATCAATACTTCTTTCAAAATCAACTTTTTGAATTATCTGTTGCTGAATATTATGATCAGCAAATATATTGATATTAGAAAACCTTTGCTCGGAATTACCAAATAGTGTCTGCTCTGCAGAAAGAATTATAGCAACTCCACCAATTGCTAATGCTGCCCCCTTAAACCACCAATCTTTTTTATCCGCAAATTTCTTTATTAAACCTTTCTCAAACCATATTAAAATGGGAAAGATCAAAAATAGAGTGAGTTTATAGGTAGGATAAGTATGGATAGCAAGACCCCAAGCAATAGCTACACCTAGGAGATATCTGATATTTTCTCTGGCTTTTAGAAGAAATAAAACACCCAAGGCCGCCAGAAACAAAGCAAAGTGCGCCTCAAAACCACCTCTGGAAAGTGACAAGTCCCAGGGGGAAATAGCAGTTATAAAGGCTGCAATTAATCCGACTTTCTCTCCAAACATTTTCCTACCCAAAAAATATATGACGATAATTAATCCCACCCCAGACAGTATTGAGAGAGACCGAACCCCCAACGCCGTAGGTCCAAAAAGAGCTACAAAAGGAAGTGAAAAATAAATATATCCCCCTGGTCTACCAGCCCCCATTTTAAACGTAATCGGTAAGAAGTTTCCAAGTTGGTCATGTCCGGTTTTTAGAACTGAATAGGTATCATAAACCATGGTCAATTCATCCCCGTAAAGAGGAAGTTTGGTTATAAAAAGAACTCTAAGAAAGAGTCCCAAAAAAAGAATCAGCCCTAAGATTATTTTTGTTTTCACTTATTTATTAACCCTGTAAATTTCTACCTCGCTATTCACGAACACTCTAGCCAAATTCAGGTTTGAATAATTTATTTTACTGCTTTCGCCCATATTTAAATACAAATAATCAACATCGTACTTTTTAATGAACAAGGAAAGCAATTTCCCTGTTGTATCGTTAAAGGCAGCTTCTCTGGCACTTTCCAGATTTTTATAATCATATCCCATGATGTCTATTTGCTGTGTATCAGAAATCAATGTCCGCCTCGCGGAAAGAGCAGCAACATAACCCGTATCACTCCAATCATAAATCGGTACTGGAGGAATACCGTTTTTACCTTGATTGTACTGATTATAAGGAGCAGTCAGGATAACAGAATCCGAACCGGTAGTTTTTAGAAAATTCAAAGCAGAAAGTTCTGCGGCATCAACCTTTGCTAATGGCTTATTAGAATAGAATTGCCAAAGAAGCCCTAGTGTTGTGGGCAACGCCAAGACAATAATAACAAAAGCCAGTGCAAACTTAGCATAATTATATTTGAGGCTTCCAATAACCCGGCTTGCCGATATCGCTGCTAAAAATCCGAAAAACAAAAGAAAATATTGGGAAAATTGAATAGAATTATAAACAACACCTTTCTGCAAGAAGAGAAGCGGTATGGTAAACGCTATCAAAGAAGATGCATAAATAAAAATATTGATTGATTTTACTATATCCCTCTTAATTAAATCTCTAGCTATTTTTATAAAACCGATTGATCTAACCCCCAAATTCCCAAAAAGATAAATTAGGAAGGCGGTTCCTTCCAACTGTAATATCCGTAAATAAGATGTGAATCGGCCTACTGCCAAATATGTCTGGCGTCTGAGTTCCCAATCAATAAGACCTAAATTAACAACTATCATTGTTTGAATAAACCACCAGGGCTGAAAGATAATAAAGCTACCCGATCCTTTTGAGTTTGGAAAATAAAGAGCCGAAGAAATAATTAAGGAGCCCAAGAAAAGGATGAGAATCTTATATTTTTTCTTAAAAATAAGTTCGTAAACTCCCGTAACAAATAGGGACCCTAGAAGAATTAACCCACCATAAACTTTAAATTCTATTGTCACTCCACCAAGTAACCCAGCCAAAATCAAATATGATACTTTTCGCAATCTCAAATACTCAAGAAATATGAAAAGAAACCCAATAAACAATATAAAAGCAGCCGCCTGCGGAGGGTTACCAAGAACTGAAGGGGTTTGGCTCATCCAAAACATTGTTTCCCCCCCGATTGTTCGATTCCTTATCAAGGTAACTACAAAACCAAAACTGCCGGCAAAGTATGTAAACACCATTGCCCAAAGTCCAGCTTTTATGTTTTTCGCCCACGCCTTTACGAAGATAAAACTAGAAAGACCTAAAAGAATAGAGAGAAGGACCGGGAAAAAACGAAAGTAAACATCCAGACTCGAGAAGTGAAACATTCTGGAAAAATCAGACATTACTAAATCAATAAAAAAATGGTAATTTCGCAGAATATGTCCGGTGTATTCCGGATTCTGAAATGGAAAAGTATTTCTCTTCATCTCTTCCATAAGAGCAACATGCCACATCCCGTCCCGTCCTTGTGCGCTCCAAAAAAGAAGACTCCCATTGAAGTTGAATCCTGATGGGGCATTAATTGCAACCTGAGTTATCACTCCAAAAATAATAATCACAACAAAAAAGACAAGGCCAGCTCGACTAAGTCGAAATTTATCACGGAGGAAAATAGTCTTAAAGTACTTTATCAACAAAAAGAAGCCGAATACCGGAAAAGACCACAGTAAAAACCTAGCATGAACAATAACAAGTAAATAGGATATTAGTGTAAAAGCTGCCATGCCGATTATTGTAGAGATCGTATACTTTTCTAAGTTATCACGAAGATTAACTCGAGACATCTTTAACACCCCAAATCCGGGTGCAGTAAAAACCACCACGCTAACAGACAAAAACAAAATCAGCAAAAGTAATGTCTTTACAACTTCTATGAACATAAAGTTAATTATTCACTTTATAGATACTGACCTCATTATTTGAAAATATTTTAGTCAAACCATTATCTTCTTCTTGCAAAGAATATTTTCTGGGAGTCGGAACATAAATATATGCAATTTTATTTTCCTTAAGGAAATTCCTATTAGATATAAAATCTTTTTGCGAGAAAAACTTTTTTTCCTGATTAAGCCTGAGGTCAACATTGTAACCCGTTTGGCGGAGCATTTCCTCACAGCTAAGAAATGTCGCCCTATCTGTCAAGGAAGAAACATACGCAGTTCCGGTCCAGGCATAGATAGGAAGTGGGTTTGTCTTATAACCATATTTTGCATTGCCATCAAATGGTGGGGTTAAAATTATATCACTTGCCTTCGAATTGTCTTTTAGAAATTTTAACGCTGAAAGTTCATTATTACTGATTACAGCATTGGCAGGACCTCCGTAAAACTCAACAAAATTACCGATAACGGTCGGAATAGAAAGCGCAATTAAGACAAAAACAAATAAAAATTTCAGCACTCTGGATTTAGTTTTTTTCAGCGCAGAATAAGTGAAGATAGCTCCGTAAAACCCTGTTATCAAAAGGGTATATTGCATGAATTGAATGCTGTTATAAACAATACCTTTCTGCAGGAAGATCATCGGAATTACAAATCCGGCCAATGCTGCAGACAGAAGAAACGCATCGATAGGGCTTCCTAAAATTTTCTTTTTGAAATGGAATAATTTCCCCAATATCGTTGGAAATCCGACAATCCTTGTCCCCAAGTTTCCGACAACAAAGATGAGGAAAGCAGTTCCTTCGAGTTGTAATATTCTTAAATAAGATGTAAACCTGCCAACTGCCATGTATGTTTGTCTCCTAAGTTCCCAATCAATAAGTCCCAGCTTCACAACAATCATTGTCTGAATAAACCACCAGGGCTGAAAAATAAGGTACGATTCGGCATCAGGCGAAATCAGATGTACTGTTATAAAATTAGTTGCGAGAAGGGATAAGAATAAAATTGCGTAGTCAAATTTTTTATCTTTAATGACTTGAAATAATGAAGCTGCACCAAGCCCTGCCAAAAGTACCACACCGCCTGATATTTTAAAACCGGCTATAACCGATCCGATTAATACACAAATATAAAACCAGCTTTTTGATTTAGATCTTGTAAAAAGAAGAAAAGATAGAAGAAAAGCGCAGAGAAGTGTTATCGCTGACGCATGTGGAGGATTAGCTATTACAGTATTCAGTTGTGATACCCAAAAAGCAGTTTCCCCACCGAATATTTTACCTGAATGCAAATAAGTTACAACAAATCCGAAACTACCGACAAAATAGGTGAAAAAAACCGCCCAATAACCTACTACCTTATTTTTCCACCTGTTCATAAAAGAAAATACGGAGATTCCCATGAGAAAGGAGAAAAGAACAGGGAAGAAACGAAAATAAAGGTCTAGCGGTGAGAAGAAACTATAAATTCGATTATATTCCCCCATTAGAATATCAACCAGATAATGATAATTTTGAAGGTATGCCCCGGAAAAAAGAGATATTTGAGGAGGAATACCTTTGGCAATTGCTTCCATTAGCGAGATGTGCCAAAAACCATCAAATCCCTGAGAACTCCAGAAAAGTAGACCATCTTTATAAAGATAACCGCTGGGAAAATCAATAAATCCCTGAACCAGGATTCCTATAAAAATTAAAAGCAAAAGTACAAAATCTTTAGAAAGCGATTTCCAGGGTGCAAAGAGTTTTAATCTGTATTTAAAAATCGAGAAGAGATTTAATCCGATAATAAGGAAAATTAACAACGACTGTGCCTTAATCAAGGTCAAAGATACCGAAAGCAAAACGAAAAGTACAATCGAAGCAGCAAAAGACAGTGTAATAATTTCATTACCTTCCAATTTATTAACATTTTTACCAAGAACCAAATAACCTAGCGGATAAAAAGAAAGTAAAGTCAAAAAAATAAAGAGTAATAAAAAACCTAGTGTTTGGAAAATCATGCTTTAGCGGATTTTTGCCTTCGGAACAAAGATTTTGAGAAAAGAGCAATATATAAGACCATACCGATACCAAGAATTGAAACTATGTTGCCGACTGTCCTAATTGGTGTGTTGTCAAAATTAACCTGAACTTTATAGCTACCCGCCGGTGCCGTAAACCTAATCAAACCAAGATCTGACGGGTTCATTAAACCAACTTTGTTCCCATTTAATTTCACTACCCACCCGGGGAAAAAAGTCAAAGGAACATCAATTACCGTATTTTTCTCAACATCAAGATAAAAAGTGGCAGAGTCACTTCTTGTTGCATAATTAGATATGGTTGCCTGACCACTAACTATCGCTGGTTGAGTTATCTTAGGAGAAGATATTTTCTTCACCCAAATCGGTAAGTAATCTTTGGGAAGTTTATCATCAATTGAAAGCGTTTGTTGGGAAATGTAACCAGCATCTGTAGCATTATCGTAGTAAAAATCCGGTCTGAAATACTTGTAAGTAGTAATAATCGCAGAGACAACAACCAGACCTAATATTAAATATTTATATTTAGGCATTAATTTTGCCAGACTCCCGACAAAAACAGCAACAAAGAAAACCGATATTGCTAAAAACCTCCACGGAAATTGGACAAATTGAAGAATGGGAATTGCAAGCCAAATAAAGGTCGATTTATTGTGCTGCATAAACAAGGAAAAAAGGAAAGAAGCAAGGATCGCTCCCAAAAGATATATCGACCTGTCTTTTATAATTTCTTTTCTTTTTATATATCCCAGAATGATAGTTAAACCAACAGTAACCCACTGAACCACCCCTACCTGGAAGGACATGCCATCATGCGGGCCCCAAACCGATGCTCCATATCCCCAAAACGTTGAGAAAAATTGCTTAATTTCCACAAAATGTCCCCTAAAGTCAAAATAACCTCCTGTCAGGTGCTGTGTCTGAATAAATTGTCTCTCAAAAAACGCAGGTAGCAAAAAGCTTGCCGCTATTGCAATACCCAGTAGCGACGTAAGAATCAAAGGTAACACCAATTTAAATTTCCACTTTGACCATACTAAATAAATGATCCACCCAATAAAAAAGGGTGCAAAAAGCATTGTCATTACATTGTGAGTATAAAAAAGCCCGGCCAAAGACAATGAAAGAAGAATTATATTCTTTGCATCGATTTTCTTCGATAACCTTAATGCTCCCCAAAATATTAGAGGAAAAAAGACAAAGACCCAACTTTCCGAAATATCACCTCTAACAAATATATCTACCGCTCTATACGGTGCATAAAGATAGACAAAGGCAGATATCAATCCTCCGATTTTTCCCCAAAGTTCTTTACCAAGAAGATACATTGAGAAAAAAGAAAATATAAGACCCAATGCATATAAGATTTTGGAGGTGTCTAGAAAACTAATATTAAAAGAGTGGACAAAAGAACCCAGGTAATATGGCAAAGGTGCATAATAATTAAATAGAGGTTCGCCATAACGGAAGTCAGGGACCCATCGAACAGGGAATTGTCCCTCATCAAGAGATTTACTCATCTCGTAAATCCTCGCGACATAAATATAATCTTGAGTCGGGAAAAACCCTTTATGGATTAATCTACTAAAAGAAGGGATTATGAATAATAAAATTAGAATCCACCAAAATCTATTTAATATTTTTTTAATCTTTAAAAATTTCTTCATTTCTTTTTTCTAAAAATCAAGATTCCCGCGATTGTTGCAATCGAGATCACCGATAGATAGTTTCCAACCCTCCTTATCGGAGTACCGGTTAATTTTACCTCAATTTTATGCTCCCCAGCCGGAACATTAAAAGTAATAAGACCCAAACAGAATTCTTCTCCTACGCAGTTATTGTTTACGTGGGGAACCACACGCCCATCGATCTTTGTAATCATTCCGGGAAAATCAAATAAGGGAAGGCGAATTAAAGCTCCATTTGCACCAGTATTAATATTTCCTCCTTGGAAATCGCTACCTTTTGTGTAATTCGAAAATGTTGCGGTTCCTTTCAAAACTTCAGGCGTAGCCGGTGCCGGAGCTATAGGGGGTAACTTTGCATAAATCGGCAGGTAATCAAAGATACTAATAGTCAGTTCTTTCTGCCATGACACTCCTGAGAACTTCTCGGCATCATTAATATCTATCCAACTCTTAGGGACAAAATAACGAGCGTTGATAGCAAATGCCGCCAGAATTACCAAAATTCCTACCCAAATTTTAAATTTGGGAACAAGATAAATTCCAAACCCTGCCAGGACAGATAAAAGAAAGACACTTACGGTTAAAAATCTCCAGGGAAATTGCAGCCAAGATAAGATTGGTATGGCACTCCAGATGAAACTTGATTTGACATGAATCATAAAGAGAGTAAAAATTTCAAGTATTCCTAAGATTAAAACAAGATAAAGATTATCTTTCTTCTTTTTGAGTAAAACGCAGAAGCCGGCAATTCCAACCGTAATTGCCCCAAATATCCATTGAACAATACCTGTTGAAAGATTCAGTTTTTCATTTGGGAAACCTGAAGACCCATATCCCCAATCGGTGTAAAAAAATAGCCTGAAGATATTCACAAAATGCTGTTGGTAGCCAAAATATCCCTCGGTAAGAGTCTCCGTATGAGCATATTGCCTTTCAAAGATAACAGGCAAAACATAAAACGCTGCAAAGCCAAACCCCAGAATAACCCCTCCTGCAACTCTAGATATTTCTTTTATATTGAATTTCTTTTCCTTAATAAGCCAATATACCGTCCAAACCGCCGCAGAAAGAGAAAATATCATAGACATCAGAAGATGAGTCATTAAAAGAAGGGCTAATGATATCCCCAAAAGAGCGGCATACTTCCACTTTGAAGTTTTGATAATTTTATAAACAGCCCAAAAAACCAATGGATAGAATACCATAGACCAAAGCTCACTCATGTCCCCCCTAACATAGACCTCAACTGCTTTATACGGCACATATGCATAGGTAAGAGCCGAAACGAACCCCGATAAATTTCCCAATAAATCACTGACCAAAAGAAACATTGCCAGAGCCGAGAGAACAAAACCTGCAGCAAATAGAATCTTTACGGAATCAATATATTGAAAACCAACTAGGTGCAACGCTTCTCCAACGTAATAAACACTTGGAGGATAATAATTAAACTGAGGGTAGCCATACTGATAACCTGCATCCGGAACCCAACGACAAGGAATCTGAAAATCCTGAATACATTTATTCATCTCATAAATACGAAAGGCCTGAAGGTCATCCTGCATTGGGAAAAAGCCGGCCCTAATTATGCTTGAGAATGTAGGAATAGTCAGAAGTGTAATCAGAATTACCCAAAATATTTTCTTTCTTGAAAAAAGTGATAGCTTTTCCTTCAACGAAACTTTTGCCTTTGTAGAACCATTTTTATTTTTAGTCATACTTTAATTTACTCTAAAGATTGGGCTTTCAATTTACTTCATAAATTGTAACACTACTATTCTGGAATATTTGCGTCAAGCCAAGCTTTTTATTTTCCACATTCGCATGTTGATCTTTCAACCAATAGATATACCTAATGTTATTTTCCTTTAGAAAATTCCTGGCCCTCCCGATATCTAACGTATTCAGAAAATCTTCAATGGATATTTCTCTTTTCTCCCAGGGATATTGCATAATATCTAGATTTATTTGATCCTCTAAGAAAATCTGCTGGCCTGAAAATGCAGAGACGTAAGCAGTCGATGTATATAAATAAAGAGGTCTTGGCGGAATAGCTTTCGAGGCTTTATAGGCATCGTAAGGATATGTAAGTACAACTCCGTCTGGTTCTTCGGACAAAAACCTCAACGCCTCCATCTCACCCTGTGGAAGAATAGATTGAGGTTTTACCGGAAAATAATTGTCCATCGATGCAATTGTTGTTGGAACGGTAAACAGAATAAAAAAGGAAACTATCAAACTTTGTTTAAATAACGATTTTTTCTTTAAAAATTTCCACACTTCTATTCCTGCTACAATGCCTCCAAATACAAGAGAGTAATAAAAAAATTGGATTGTATTCCAGGGGGTGCCTTTCTGTGTAAAAAGCATGGGGACTACTACCCCTGCCAAAATTAATATGGCAATAAATATTTCTATGGGTCCGGTTGAGAATAATTCCTTGGGTTTCCTAAGTAGTGACCTTAAACCAATAATCCTGGTACCAAAATTTCCGACTATAAAAATAGTAAATGCCACACTGTAAGCCAGGAAAGCTTTAACCCAAACATGACCCATTTTGTATGTCGTCATTGCGGAATACATCTTTTGCCAATTAAATCTGTCGGGCGATGACATCATTGATTCCAAAAACCAGAATGGGCTAAAAGAAATTAAACTGGCGGAAGATTTATTAAAAGGAACAAATAACAAAACCGAGACTGCTGCAGATATCAACGTTATCCCCAAAAGTGAAAAATCTCTCTTTTTGATAATTTGCCAAATAGATACCGCCACCAGTGACGACATAACCAAAAGTCCGGCATATACTTTAATGAAAATTGAGACTCCGAAAAATAGAATCATCAAACTGAAATTCATTAGGGATTTTTTTTCTAAATATTTTTGCAGAAAGATAAGTCCCAAGAGAACTGTTATTAAAGAGAGTGCAAACGGGGGATTAATAAGAGTAGATATCGATTGCTGTGACCAGAACATACTTTCTCCTCCAATTCCTTGTCCTCTAATCAATGAAACTAGCCATCCAAAACTTCCACCGAAATAAACAAAAAAGGTAGCCAGTAAAGATTCCTCTTTTGACTTTCTCCACAAATAGACAAATTTATATGTAAGGAGTCCTATCAGAGTCGCCAAAATTGGAGGAACTATCTGAAAATACAATAGAGAAGGCGAAATTTTAATAAACCTCACAATCCACGATAAAAGAAGATCAAATCCGATATGATAATTCTGAATATTCCAGCCAGAAAATACCGGCATTTGAAAGTTGCCTTTAGACAAACTATTAATCAAGGCAATATGCCAAACTCCATCATGCCCATTAGCCCCCCAGAATCCGAGTCCGTAAGAATAAGTCAGTCCGCTTCTGACCATCGTCAGGGACCACAAAACCATTCCAATTATTATCAGAGGCCATTTTCCCCAATTAGATCTCATTTTCTGTGGATTATTATTCCGCCAACTTTTCTAATATCTTCAACAATCGTCATGCCGACAAAAACAAAAATTGAAGCAAAATACGCAACCGCACCGACAACTGTCAATATGAGAACTGAATAAAGGTTGACCGGTAAGAAGTTTCTTAAAGTTAGTAAAACGGCCGCCATAATAAATGAGGCAAAAAGTGGCTTTAAAGTACTTTCCGTCAAAGAAAAATTAACATATTTCCTTGCAATTAAGATCGCGACAATCGACGACGCTCCAACAATGGCATAACCGATAGATGCCCCATTAACCCCATATTTTGACCCGAGATACGGCACAAAAACCCATGTTAATGCTGTCCACATAACCATAAGTCCTGAAGTTATTTTAATCTTTCCGATAGCATTAAGAAGATTGGTAAGTTGGGTCGTAACGGCGGCAAATAAGACATTCACTGCCAAAAAAGCAAGCGGAATGACAGCAGGCATCCATTGCCCAAACTTCGGAATCGACTGAAAAACGATCGGAGCCAGAATCACAATTCCCGTAACAGTCGGGAAAACCAAAAGGGTTATAAAGAAAATTGACCTCGTTACACTTCTCTCCAGATTTTTAGCATCATCCTGCATCCTGGAAAACGCCGGGAAAGTAACTCTAGTTACATTATCAAGAACTACACGTAGCGGCATTTGAATCCAGCCTTGAGCCCAGGAAAGTATTCCAAGAGGCCCCAATCCGATTACCCTACCTAAAATTAGTGTTAAGCCATCATCTTTAATAACAGCTATGAATGTATTTATCTGATATGGGATTCCAAAAACAAGAAGTTTCTTGAGGGACTTTAGGGATATCTGCAAGGCAGGTCTCCATGGCTGAAACAGGTATAAAACAGTTACTCCGATAATGCCTCTAGCTATTACAGAAATGGTAAAACTGGTAATTCCAAATCCTTTCCATGCCAGAAAAACCAAGACCAAATTGTAAACCAGTGTTTCTATAATCGCCGAAAGAGCGATTACTTCAAATTTCAGATGTCGTTCCAAAATCACGGAAGGAATAGACTTTAAGGAAGACATCATAAACGAAAAACAAAGTGCATAAAGTAAATAGACGGAGCTTTGGTCAAGATTATAAAATCGTTTTATAAGTGATGTCGCCGCCACAACTGTTACAACCAACGTAATCACAAGAATTTGCTGAACTGTGAAGGTTGTTTTTAAATCTTCTTGAGTAATCTTTTCCTTTTTTTGAATCAGAGAGGCAGCTAAACCTATATCAGAAAAGTAAACCAGAAAATTAATAATTGCTGAAACGACACCAAAGATCCCGAAAAGAACAGGGTTTAGAAATTTGCCTAAAAAGAAATAGGCAACTATGGTAATTATATAAACACCAAAATATTGTTGTGTCAGAGCAACAATCCCCTTTACGGTCCTACTCTTGACGGTTTCGAGGTTGATCTCGGCTGTCGGATCAACATGACTCATCAAATTGTCTTCTTCCACGCTTCAATTGTAACATGCCTGGAGCCAATAATTTAACCTAGAAAGGCTTCACCTTAAGAAGTAATAAGCTGTCTCTGGTACCATCCGGCCTGTATGCCTTTGGATAGGACGAGAGTACTGTAAAACCGATACTTGCAGGGTTAGCAACCAGTCTTGACTGATTAATAAGAAGGTATGTGGAATCTCCAGATTTAGCAGCATCAGCCAAACTCTGTGGCATTTTATTGATTCCCAAACCAACCCCGATAACTGTAATTTTAGGAACGTCGTTCAAATACATCTCAAGTCCGTCAGGAAGTGTCCCAAAATATCCCTCTGTTCCTACTACAATTTTTTCGTTTGGATGGGCAGCTTGCTCATTACGAAGAAATATGGATGCTTCTCTTATTCCATAACCCGCCGTCCATTCCTCCAGATACCCAGATCTCTCACTCCTTGGCAAATTTGCTTTTGCAGGATTTACCAAAAGCCAATGGTCAAAAATTAATGATTGGGCGATAAAAAATACCAATATCACGGCTAAAATCTTAACCAAAGTTTTCCTTTCTTCCAGGAATGCCGAAGAAGCAATGACGATCAAAAATGGAATTGTAAAAAGGATATATCGGGCAGTTAAAACTTTGGCAAATTCAGATTCAACCACAATGGGTCCCAAGAACCAGATTGTCAAAATAATCATTTGTTTCCAATTTTTCTTCCAATTAATTAAATAACCGATTAACCCGAGAACTATTAAGGACCATGGTCCCATCATCACTAACCATTGCCACGATTGAAGAAGGAAAGGTTTGAGTGGATCCAGAGGACTAACCAGGAAATGATTTATCGGATAAACATAATCTAAATTTCTACTGGCAATAAGTTCAAAATTGGGTCCAAGCCGCAAAATATTAAACATTCCGTAGCCAATTATTAGAATAACAAGGGTCAGAGGAATTATTTTGATAAGTCTTTTTGGCGACTTAATAAATAGCCAAAGAGTCGGAAGCATAATTGCAAAGAAAAGCGCGGGGGATTTTGTGAGCCATGCTCCCCCGAGCATAAACCCTGCGATCATTGCATAATCCATCCTTTCCTGGGTAAAAGAAAGGTAGGCAAAAATAAATGTCCAAACAGCGAACGTTGCCAGCATCGCATCAACTAGTGCCATCCGATCAAAGAAAAATGAAAAGGGAGAAATTGCATAAATTAGTCCTGCCACAAGAGCGACTTTCTTGTGTTTAAAAAGAAAAAAAGACAACAAGGAAACCCCCACCATTGTTCCAAATCCGCAAAAAACAGACAGCATCCTCGCTGCCATCAAAGGATCGTGTATAAATTTTAAAAATGCCATAGCTGCCCACATAAAGAGTGGTTCCTTACCGTCAGAAAGCGGCAAAAATCTAAGAGTTTCTTCAGCCTTCATTACCTGCGCCCAGCGGATATAAATTGCCTCATCGGCAAAAACAGGAAGAATTGTTAAATGGTAAAAACGCAGAGAAAAAAGAATCAAAATAAGAACCGCCGCCAGAATATAAATCCAATTATTTTTGAGGAATCTATTCACTCTTAAATTTTAGCACAAAGAATTAATTTTATTCCGTATAACCAAACATCGGATCCGTCAGATTTGCATTTTCTCCCTGGCAGCTTTTATCTACATCTTTTTGATTATATTTTTTGTAGTCCGGAAGTATCAATCCCAAAACTCCGAACCGTTTGTCAAAGCTATTTACCAAAGAAAGCGGGAAAAGTATTGTATAAACAGGGCTCCCGCTTTCAGGATCGTTTACATGCATATTATCTAAATAGAAAAAATATCTGTATCCAAGCTCATATCCTGGGTTTGTGATATAAGAAATTGCAATACAGGGATACCCGTGCTTCTGCGCATCATCTTTTATAAACTCAACTATCGCTTTTCTTTGAACATAACCCATTTGGTTTCCCTGCATATCTAATACCAGATGAATATTCCAAAGAGAATAAGTACATATCACCAAGCCGGCAACAATTTGTAAGTATTTCTTATCCAAAAGGTAACCAATTGCGATGGCGGGAATAGCTATCCAAATAACATTCATTCCGTTCAAATAATATTCGGATAAATTTAGTGAGTTGGCGGTAAAAAATCCAATGTATAGTATCTGCCATAACAACATCATAAGAGCTATTCCTTTAGGGATCTTCTTGGTAAGAAGCAAAAGCAAAAATGTTCCAATCAGTAAGAATAATGCTGCCCTAACAGGAATCTGAGAAATGGAAGGGAAAAAAATATACGATGTATTCTTATAAACAAGTTGCATCACCCTGTCAAGTTTTGCCAAACCAGTTCCTGTTCCGGCTATAAGATTCTTATTAGTAGCCAACGACTCAACTATCGCTCTTGTTTGCTGAAAATTGTGTCTGGCTTCAAAAATAATTAAGGGTGATGATAGAGTAACCAATAGCCCCATTCCAAGAAAGAAATATTTCCACCGCAATCTTTTCCTGGACAAAGCCCAGGAAAGAACTGCTAAAGGTGTAACAATATATAAGGCAATATTAAGATGCCAGACAAGAGCAACAAGTACTCCAAAAAGAATAAAACCCGGCCTTTGTTTTCCTTTATAAATCAAATATAGATCATAGAAATACCAGACTGTCCAAAGCAGTACGGGCATTGTGGGAACCACTTCCCTATCCGAAAGTACTATTATTTGTGAGAAGGCGCATATTGTGGCACCAACCAAGCCCACCTTCCGACTAAAAATTCGGCTAAGTACAAAATAAAAACTATACGCGCAGAACGTTCCAAGAAAAGCCGTCAGAAAAACAACATAAAAAGGATCCATATGGCCCAAAAGATAAAACGGTATTTGTAGATAGTAGAATAGTGCGCCAATAAAAACTCCGGTTACCGAAGTTTGTTGACCAATAAGCCTCAAGTGATGATTAACCAAAATGTCTTTGATGATCCACGAAGCCAAATCGTTATCATGAGCATAGTTAAACAACTCTGCCGGTTTGTAGATCCTCAGGAAAAGCGCCAATACAATAATTAGCACTATCGGAATGTACTTTATATACTTCTTCATATCTTGTTCTTCTTCTGCCCCACCCAAAGAACTGCATTTATAAGATAATGTTTTAATAAACCGTGATAAATTTTGCTAGACGGAATTAGTTTTTTCCACTGATCCTTTTCATCCGCCATCTTCTTGAAGGTCGCGCCATGATAGTGGGTAATTACGGAAGATGGCAAGTAATAAACTTTTAATCCTCTCTTCCAGACATGCCGACAATAATCAATATCCTCAAAATAAGCAAAATAGTGCTCATCTAAAACCCCAACCTTTTTTCTTGCCTCGGGGGTGATAAGAAACGCTGCACCAACTACCGAGTCTACGGTTACGGGTTTATCGGTATCCGGTGCAAATTTTTCGAAAAGTCCCTTTTGCCCAAACCAGTATTCTTTTATTGCGTTTTTGATCGTCGGGAAATGGTAGCAGGACATTTGCAGAGTTCCGTCAGTATTAAGAAGCTTTGATCCGACAACTCCAGCGTCCGGGGTCTTTCCCACAAACTCTACCAATTTTTGAAGCGCTCCGGGGTGGACAATTGTGTCATTATTCAAAAGTAAAATATATCTCCCCCCTGCCCTCCTAATCCCTTGATTATTGGCTTTTGCATAACCTTCGTTACCTTTATTCAGAATTAATGTAAAACGCTTTCTCCAAAAATTTTCCTCTTTAATCTTTTGAATAGCTTCAACCGATCCGTCCGTACTCCCATTGTCTATTAGAAGAACCTCAAAAGGTAAACCCTTAGCCGTCTTTTTGACCGAATCCAAGCATCTTAGGGTGAAATCCTTAGTATTTAAATTAACAACAATAATGGAAAGAGTTGGACTCATTAGAATCGTGCAAAGATTGCCTCATCCGAAAGTTTACCTTGTTTTGCCTCTTTAGATCTTTCAGACAAAACTATCCCTATCCTTAAAAGAGCCATCGCTACAACTCTAACATAACCCGGGTGTTTAAGAATTCTTCGAAAAACACCCCAAATATGCTTCTTAATTAAAGCTGCTGAGGTTATGTTTTTCCATATCATCAAAAGCTGGTTCCTTTCCCTTACTCCCTCGACATATTCTTTAGAAAATTTTGTAATTGTTGATTCGTGGTTGTGTTCCACTAGTCCTTCCGGTATCCAAAGATTCAAATACCCTCTTTTAGCCGCCCGAAAACAAATATCTATATCTTCCCAATAAAATGGTGAAAAAAGTTTTTCATCCATCCCCCCCAATTTCATCCAAATACTTCTCCTAAAAACCCCGCTTCCCCCACTCACATAAAAACTTTGACGGGAGCTACTGCCTTCCGGCTCCATTGCAAGCTGAATAAAACCTCGGGAAAAGCTTCCTTTAGCGGAACCGTAACCCTTTTCGTGAAGTGAAACCGCAAAAACTTTTTCGTTATTAAACTGTTTCATCACGGGTTCCAGAAACTTTTGACTAGGTGTTACGTCAGTATTCATAAGAAGTATCAAATTCCCTTTGGCAGCTCTTACTCCTGTATTTACAGCCGCAGAAAAACCCCTATTCATCTTATGTCTTATCACTTTCACCTCAGGGAATTCGGAGTTAAGAACCTTTACACTATCGTCTTTGGAACCATCATCCACTACTATAATTTCCAAGATATTGTTAGGTGCGTATCTACCTGCTTCAATAAGAGCGGGTAGGTTTTTATGCAAGAGTTCGCTGCCATTGTAACTTGGGATAACAACAGAAACGTTATATTTACCCATTATCTTTAATGATTAAGTTTAACACTCCTAAATCGGAATATTTGGGCTATTTTACATCTCAAGCCAGACACGAAACAACTCTAAAATTCTCTGAGGTACTATTTGGTCAAAGCGTTGTAACCTGAAACTTTCATCTCTCTATCCTGAACAATAAGCTCTCCAAAAGATTTCTGATTAATCAATGTCGATATAGAATCTTGCTCCCCATTGGCATATCCCACATAAAGGCTTGGAATACCAGCTCACTCAAAAGTATGGCAACAATAAAAATAAGCGGAAGTAGAAATTTTGGGTTAGAGTATTTTTTTAACTTCAGAGCTAAAGTTTTCATAAGAAAAAGATTTGCTCGCCTGAACAGCATTTTTAGAAAGTCCCCGATTGTCGTTCACAAGCAATCTGGTTTTTTCAAGCAGCTCTTCGACCGTGTCCCACAAAAAACCATTCTTACCGTCCTGAACAATTTCTTTATGTCCGCCCGCATTATAGACAATCGGCACTGCTCCTCCTGCCATTGCCTCAACTACAGATATGCCAAAATGTTCCACCTTTTCGGGATTTTTTGCTTCATCTTCACCAAATCCGGAAGCGCTCCAAAAAATTTTTGCCTTCCCGTATAAGTTCTTCAGAGTTTTAAAATCCGGGCTTTCGATAAATTCGATGGGGTAACCTCTAGCGTCAGACTTTAATTTTCCAAGGTAATCTCCAACCCCAATCTCCATACCACCCGCAAGGACAAGCTTCCAATCTTTAGTTCCTTCATCGTACAGCTTTTTAAAAGCATTAATTAACACGTCCTGTCCTTTACTCTGCTTAAGCCGGGAAAATCTGCCAACAAAAAGAATTATGTTTTCTTTTCTCATCGGTCTAATTTTATCGGTAGCTACCGGTGGATAAATTACAACCGAATCGACGCCGTATTCTTTATCAATAAACCCTTTAGTGAAGCGGGAGTTGCAAACTATTTTATTTATTCTGAAAAGCTTCATCTTATTTAAAAGAGTCCTACCGTTAACCCCATGGAAGGGGACTTGAAAATGGAGAAAGTTTTTCCGCGCCCGAAGAAGAGGGATGCTGCCGTCCGATACCCAAAAACAAATATCGTACCCGTCCCCCCTTTTGACGTCTGGTATAACATTAATTTTTGACAAATCCATTCCAAATCTTTCTTCAAGAATCTTTTTAATTTCTGGCTCTTTCCATTCCAAGTCAGTGGAAAATTCGCTTTCAGCCAAAACATGAGCAAAAGAGAGAGTGTAGCGTTCACCACCTCCTAAAGTATCAAGATATGGATTAAAAATTGCCGCTCTCATAATAAATTTCAAATCACAAATTACAAGTTCCAAACAATATACAAATTACAATGTTGGAGTTAGCGCTTGGAATTTTTGTTTTCATTGTTTGTTATTTGGTTCTTGGGATTTGGAATTTCGCATCTGTAACTCCCATAATTTTGAGTATGTGACAAAACGGCTAAAAGTTTGGTAAATGATTTCGATTATCCCCACTGTTCCGTCCAAGAAACCCAATTTTACAACTGCGCGGTACCAAAACTCACGAAATCCTGCCGAGATAAATCTAAAAATATTCATTTTCGGATGCCCTGAATCATAAAGGAGTTTCGCTTCTATCTCAGACCAGTTATTTGTTTTTTCCACCATCTCTGTAAGACTCCTGTGGCTCACATGGATCAATGATTCCTTAAGATGACCAATTACTCCTTCAATAACCGGCTGTTCATGAAGCTCTCCTTTCCAACCTTTCAATTTATCTTTCCTGATAAGTCTCAGTACAAAATCCGGCGACCACCCACCCCAATGCATAGTATGTCCCAAAAATATATTTTTCCGGGGAATTGCATAACCGGCAAACTCACCCGCATCGGTTACCTGAAGAATGTTTTTTCTTAGATCTTCTGTTACTTCCTCATCTGCATCCACATACAAAAGCCAATTACTCTTGGCACGTTTGGCTCCCTCGTTCCGCCAATCCGAAAAACTTCCTTTCAATTTATCCGTTTCGACCTTTATTACTTCATCACACCACTTAACTGAATCAAAGCATTTCTTCTTTAATGATTCGTCATCATACCCCCCGCCTAAAAGGATTATTGCAGAAATTGTATTCTTCCTGAATTCTTTTTCCATAATTTTAACGATTCGCCCAGGCCCCCATTCCTTTCACACCCCATAATGCATCCATCGCTCCTTTTCTCTGCCACTCCCTACCCGTAAAGGCTAATTTTAATGTATCTTTAAATACTGCAAATTTTGCCCGAAAACTAGCATACTTTAAGGCAAAATAAAATCTGTTCCTTATTAGAAAATAGTCATTTGAGGGGCTTCCGCTACCTCCGGTTGAGGCAGAAACTTTATGCCAAATACAGGTATCAGGGTAATACACCACCTTAAAACCAGCCCTTTTTGCCCTTTGAGAAAAATCTGCATCCTCCCAGTAAAGGAAAAGCGAAGAATCTAAAAAACCGATCTTTTCAAAAACATCTTTCCTTATAATCACACATGCCCCATTTACAAAATCCGTTTGCCAAATTTGGTTATATTGCCCCACATCCACCTCGTCCACTCCACGGTGACTTGATAGAATATTATTCCAATCAATAATTCCCCCCGCATACCAAAACACCTTTCCCACCTCTTCTTTGTTATATCTTTCCTTATAGAATTCATAACCTTTAGCAAAATACATTTTTGGGGAGGCCATACCAATATCCGAATTTTGTTCCATAAATCCAACCAACAATGTAACCAAATCTTTTGATAATATCAGATCATTGTTCATCAAAATTACATAATCAGCACCACGTTTCAATGCGTCTTTTATTCCTATATTGTTCCCTCCGGCAAAACCAAGATTTTTTCCTGTTTCAATAAATTTATAATCGATATTTTTTAATTTATATTTCTTTAGCGATTTTTCTGTGCCGTCTTTACTGCCGTTATCAACAACTAAACACTCCGTCTCGACTCCTTTTGTATCAAGCTTGGCAACATCCTGAAGTTGTTTCTGAGTCATCGAAAGAGCGTTTGTTGTGAGAATAATTAAGGAGACTCTGGGTGTAATCATATCTTCAACCTTCTTTTGATCTTATACATAAAGTTTCCCGTAGCTTTAAAAAGAGCCTCCGATTGCCAAAAATGAAGTTCACTTTCTTTTTCCCGCATTTTCGAGATAACATCAGAAAGTGGTATTTCTTCTTCCTTGAATTTTTCCTCCTGCCAAATTTTGAGATATAAAATAAGTTCCGAAAAAGATTGAAGAAGACAGAGGGATAATCCGTGAACCCCGTCTTTATATCCCTCGCCGGAAAAATATCTGCTTAAAAATTCATCTATCGGTCTTCCTATTAAATCGTTCCAGGAAAATTTATAACCTTCTTTGATTTTCAAATCCTTCTGTACCGAAGTGTAGCGGTTAAGGTGGCCCAGGTATCTCTCAATGGAATCATAGTGATGATGAATAATTGCAAAGTCTTCCTCCGCTGGCAGTTCGCCACCTTTCCCCTGAGTCATGGGGACTCCATGGATTATCTCATTCCAGGAGATAGTTCCTTTCTTAAAAAGACGAATATTGTAATCCGGCCACCATCTGGAATGGACTATCCACTTACCAAAAATTATGTTTTTTCTTGCTATTCGATAATAATCAGCTTCACTGTTTTTAATAATTTCTTTTATTTTCTTAGCAAGAGAATTGGGGACCTCCTCATCCGGATCAAGAATTAAAATCCAATCCCCTGTGGTTTTACCTACAGCAAAATTTCTTGCCGGCTCAACATAACTGAGCCTTTTATGTGTAAATACTTTGGCGCCAAGTTTTTTGGCTACATCATGGGTATTGTCATCCGATTCCATATCAACAACTACAATTTCATCCGCAAGATTTTTTACTGACTTTATCACCCTGGGCAGTTCCTTCCCCTCATTCAGGGTGTTTATAACGACTGAAAGGCTAGAAGACATGCTTAGATTGTATCACCACACCGGGCCTCAAAACCAGTTATCAAAAATATGGGATGTACTTATTTAAACCTCTCAACAGTCAATGTACATTCAGTAAGAAGAGCAGCAATAGCTCCAACTACTGCCAAGGCAGGCGCAATAATTGCCCCAACTACTCCCAAACCTTTTTCAAAAGTTCTTCTCCTCTAACTTCAAATTTTTCTTTTCTTGCAGCCATTAATATCACCTCCTAAAATCAAACCTTGTATTTTCCCTGAAGTGCATTAAGACGGATTTTTATTAAATCTCTAAATCCCTCCCAGGAGTCTTTAATCGGATTAACTTCTTTTCTTTCACCATATTCATACCATTCCACCGGAACATCAGCAACTTTAAGTCCTAATTTTCTGGCAATAAACAGTGTTTCCAAATCAAATCCCGCCGATACAGATCCTGTTTTGGAACCAGACCTCCCTCCATATATTTGAATTTTCAAAAAAATTTTGTCAGCAGCCTCATTTTTATAAACCTTAAAACCGCATTGAGTATCCTCAAATGGTAGTCTTAAAATTAACGTCCTTAAAATAACAAAGCCGTATGCCATAATTTTTCTAACAAACGGCTGTCCCGGCCTCCCGTTCCTTCTTCCAATTACAACATCAAAACCTGACCTAATTTTTGGCATGAATTTATCAAACTGATCCATCGGAGTAGATTGATCCATATCAGTAAAAAGCACATATTTACCTTTCGCGGCTTTTGCGCCTGCCATAATTGTTCCACCTTTACCCCTGTGCGGCTCTTTCTTCAAAAAGAAATTCTTATGACTTCTCACAAACTGCTCAACCAGTTTTGCAGTTTCATCTTTTGAACCATCATCCAGAATCAGCACTTCCCAAGAAAAATCTTTGCTTTTTAGATAATCGTTAACGCTATTAAGTACCCCCCGCTTAAGGTTAATTTCTTCGTTATATGCCGGAATGACCACACTTAAAAATGGTTTCATTTTGTTACAATTCTTTCCCTCTCCTGTACTGTAATTCCTCCAAACGATGCCTCCTTAACCACTTTGCCGATTCCTGCTTGCCTGGCAAGCCAAGCCTGAAGTCGTTCAGGATGGGGAGGATCTACTTCATAGAGAGTATATAAAAGTGGCACCCGGGAATCCATAGGGAGCTTGTGGTATTTAGTATTTCCAAGCCATGTAAAAAGATAGTTATAGGAATAAGGTATGACGGGCGGAACATATTCATCAACATCAAAATTCCGATTCCCCGCATCTTTGTAAATCCAGTCTATCGCATCTTTCTGATTACTAAAACAGATACTCGTTGATCCCTGACATGTGTCACTAATTCTCCCCAGAGTAACCGGAACGTTATTTACGAAAAATAGATAAAGAAAACAAAGTATCGAAATCTTTCCGACAAATTTCAATTTCCAGATTTGCCCTAGGACAACTGCAAAAAGTAAGATAAAAATTAAGTAATAGCCCGTCAT
>JAJYIG010000042.1 GCA_021790215.1 bacterium | reverse complement strand
CTCACACTCGAGCCTCCGATATTCATCGTAGATGTATAGGATGTAGATTTGCCGGACGTTGTTGTCACAGTTTGGTCATTGTAGTAATCAACATAAAGATACTCCCCCGCATTAAAAGTCATTGTGGTTTGGGCGATGGAACTTGTAGTGTAGCTACTGTTACTTGTTCCCCCAATCCAAACATCTGTTGATGGCGGAGTTACATCCGTGCTTGAATCATACAAGAGGCGTGATGAACCAACAGAGCCGCCACTGATACTCACCGCATAAACACAATATTCTAAATATCCTGTATAGGCAGATCCATTATCTGTAAGATTATAATAAAAAGTCCAGGTTCCTGTTGCGATATGTCCTCCACTTCCACCAAATGGTGTATCAAAAACCCAACCGGTACCGGAGGCAGCAGATGGACAAGCAGTTCCACTAATGGCCGTGGAGGTTGTTTTTCCGGGTGCATACAAAAACCAAGAAGGGACAATGCCTTTGTTTGCAACGCTAAGAATAGTAGTGGAATTGGTAGTTGCAGTAGTATTATCTAAAAGCTTCCAGGAAGTAGTTCCTGTTAAGACACTTGAGGTGGTAGATGATAACACAAATGGTGTTGTTGGATTTGTAGCCAAAACCTCAGGAATTCCACGGGTGAGTGAATAAGTTGTTAAAGAAATAATAAGAAGAGCGGTAAGAACTACTTTTCCCAACCAGCGGTTGCTTTTCTTTTTAATAGAAAATGAATTAAATTTATTGTTTGCTGTGGCAAGAGCCAGATACCGCGCCAGAACATTTTCCTGAACTACTCCCACCCTCCCCGGCAAAATCCCCTGTAAAAGTCTGTACAAAGTACCTTTTGTAAAGACATCTGTAACTCTTCCTGTTTTTGGAGTCCTGAACCAGCCACCCTCACGGGGTTCCAAAAAGCCTTTAACTGCGGAGTAGGCCTGGAAAGGAACCAGAAGGTAAGAAAGGGCCAAAAAGGACATTATTCCCAAAAAGTCTCTTTCCTCAGATTCCTCCAAAAAAAGCCCGACAGAATTCATCAGAGGAAGTGCAAACATGTTGGTTAATACCAAACTCCAGCCCCAAGTTTCTGTCCAGAAAGGAAGCCTTGCCCGGAAAACTGACTCACTGACAAGCCAGGAAATGGTTCCCAAAAGGAAGAAAAATGCCTGAAGATAGTAAGGAGAAAGATATAAAAATTCGATTTTCTCAGCCAAACTAAGATTATGCGAGAAAATAATTTTCGGGAACATCTTTTTGATATTGAAGGAATGGCCCTCCGCCCAACGCATTCTTTGCCTGGCAAGTCTCCTAAGAGTTGAAACACACTCCGCCGGGGCCTGAACATAAGGAGTGTAAAGAACTTTGTAGCCCTGAGCGTAAAGCCGAAGGGTAAGCTCAAAATCCTCAGTAATACTTGATCCCCAACCTATTCCCTGCAAGATATCTCTCCTTATCATATAGACTGATCCGGAAATCTGTTTTAATCCCCCATAAATTTCCAAACCGCTACGCTCAATTACATAACTTCCCGCATACTCGCTTCTGACCCCCCTTGTTATCCAGTTTTCAGATTTATTAAGAACGTGCCACTGATAACCCTGAACCGCCGCCAGATGCCCGTCAAGTTTTTTATTTTCTTCACCTGCCTTGAAATACTTTAAGAATAACTGCAGTGTATCCGCATATGGAATAAAGTCTGCATCAAAAACAGTTATGTATTTCGCTCTTTCATCAGTTAATCTAAGTGCCAGGTCCAAAGCTTTTCCTTTATAACCCTGGCGGGAAAATCGATGTAGATGTTTTAGTGTTATTCCAGGTTTTATATCAATATATTTCATAATCCATCCTTCTGTATCATTTCTGATTTCGCCCAGCTTCTCCCCAGGCCGGAGATAATCCTTCATGTAAGCACTGATTATTGAAGTTGTTTCATCGGTAGAATCGTCGCAGAGAATAATTTCATAGGAAGGATATTTGAAGTTTGCCGCTGCCTCGATAGACCTTCTTACAACATTTTTCTCATTATAAAAGGGAATATGGACAGAAATTAAAGGATAATCTTTTAGGATAATCCGCGACACATCCGACTCAAGTCCCGGAGACCCCTTCCCTCCACTCCCCCTCTTTATCTTCGACGATCCCAAAATTCTTGCGATCAAATTCCCGGAAGAACGCTCGGATTCGCCGGTTCTTGAATAAGAAAGCACAACAGCAAGGGTCAGATAATATTTAAGCGAATAAAGGAAAAAAAGAGATCCGGAGACAAGCGCTATTAAAGAGAATGTCAGGCCGATCCTGGAGATTCCCGGCACCAAGAATCCTGTATTGTCCAAAAACTGGCTGAGACCTATTAAGAGAATGAAGGCAAATGCGCCCAAAAAAGTTCCACCGATAAAAACAATCGCTTTCCTACGCACCTCTGAACTAGCTTTGAATAATGAAGAAAAGGACCTAATAAGCTTTGAGACAAAAATGGTGATTGGGGTAATCTGAAGCCTCGCGTAAGATACCCTTTCTTCGTAGCGAAGCAGATTATACCGTCTTAAGATATTTTGGACGCCATGATGTCCTACAATGGATCTCTCACCAATCTTTGGAAGGTTTGCAACAATCGAACGGATTCCGTATTCCGGATGCTGAGCCACCATAGCAAGAACTGCTTTCTGGTACTTTTCTGGTGTCTCATTAAAATAGTGATCATGATGAGGAATCCTGGAAGAAAGGTCCGGTTCTTTGTTCACTTTCAAATCACTGCGATATCTATTGATCCATTTATACAGGGTCACTCGGGAGACATTAAACTTCTTGGCTACGCCTGATGCTTCCTGGTTCTGATCGACCACTTCTTTTACCATCAGAAGTCTGGCGTTCGGAGAAAGTTTCGTGTAACTAATTTTAGATGGTTGCGGTTTTTCGTTCACCGGCCTGCCTGGTTGAGCCGGAATGAGACCTTTTTTACCCTCTTTCTTGTAACGACCCAACCACCTATAGAAAACTACCCTGGAAATCCCCACCTCTTTGCAAACCTTCTCGACTTCTTCCCCATCAAGAACTCTTTTTATAAGTTTTAATCTTTTTTGTGGAGGCAGTTTAGAGGGCATGTTTGTGTTAACAGTTTATTAAAAGTTAAGTCGAAATTTAGCTATGTTTATATGTTAACACTTAGTGGGTAACACCTGTCAAGACTCTTTTTGAGGCTAAATGAGACCAAAATGAAAGTCGGTGGATTTTATCGGTTTTAAAAATTGTCAAAAATTATATTTTCCAAAATAATGTAAAAAAATTAAAAAAATAGAAAAGATTTTTAAAAATTATTTGCCAAATAATTTGTTTTTCCAAAATAACTTTTACCGAACTCTTATAAATTATAATTACCTTATAGTTAATGAGGTACTTCTCTACTCTTACTTACTATTACTCCACAGGTTTCTAGTATTAAGTCCGTAAGTCCGTCGATTTTGCCGGAGTAATTTTTGTTGTCAAAATGGATACTGACCCTTTTTACCTTTCGTGTTGTATATTCTGTAATATCAGACATTCTCCGCATGCCTTCTACTTTAGCTGGTGTTCTAGTAGTTATAACCCAACCTCAAATACCGGTATTGCCCTCTTAAAAAACCTGGCAGTCAAGATCCTTTTCTGATAATTTGAGGCTAATTCTGAATCTTGTAGATTATATCGCCGTTAAAAGAAGAAACAGGGGTTCCAACCTTTGGCCAAAGGGAAATATTCTTAAAATCCTTATAATAATCGGCAGACTCCTTAGTATTAACCAAAACATAGCTTACATTAAGCTTTCCCAGATCCTGTCGGATCTTCTCGACATTTTGACCCTCTCTAAAGTCGTAGGAGGCATCGCGCCACAAAGGATCGATTGACACCTCGTCGCGCCCTCCCCTAACCTGTCGGATATTGCAGAAGGCATTAAGCCAGAAAGTGTTACTGCCGGTTACAAAGACAGTCTTGCCTTGGTAGGTACAAATTTCAGAAAGAGAATCGGTAACTACTGGTGGATTTTTGCTTATAAGACTGGGACTACCAAGCGATCTAAATATAACAGAAGCAGTCAAAACCGATACAGAAAGTGGCACAAAATGTGTCAGGTCGAGTTTAAATGAGGCTATGCGAGGGAAGATCAGCGAAATTGTAATAAACCAGAGCCCAATTTCCATCTCCGGGAACCAGGAAATGTAATCCATCCAGAATGAGGGGTTCGCCAAAAAACGGAAGATTGTCAGAACCAGAAAAGATCCAAGCCAGATATAGGTAAAAACTGATAATGGATCCTTAAACTTAGCCCTGAATTTGACAAAAACTACAACCAGAATCAAAGGTACAATATTTTTGAAAAATCCGAGTATGTTAACCAGTACCCTGGCGCTACTTTGGCCACCTATTCCCGGATTAAGAAGAATCATCTTCCAAAATCCCGGACCAAACCAAAAAGTAACCGCAGCTAGGCCAGTAAGAAGCGGCAAAAATGATCTCTTGAGCCTTTTTTCAAACTTCCCGATCCTGCCATTCTTAAAAACTGAGGCAAGAACCAGGGCAACATCCCCCACTATATAAGAAACAAGGACATTGGTATGAATAAGAAGCATCAGGAAGGCAAAGAACGATGACAAAATAAGATTTAATAAAGATCTATCCTTGAGATAATTCCAGGCAAAGATAAAGGCAAACGGCAGGAAGCAAATTGCCAGGAAATAGCTGACTTCCCCTAGGGCCAAAGCGTAAAGATATTTATAGGGAAAAACGATAAACACCAGGAAGGACAAAGTTAAAAAGATCTTCCTTTTATCGCCGGAAATTTTGGAGGCAAGCCAGGTCCAGCCCACCCCGCTTAAGATAATTGAGAATATAATTAAATATATCGTAATATTAAATAGTGAATCAGTTTTAAGGAAAATTCTGAAGAAAGAATACATTAAGGGAATAATTGGGCCGATTAAATACCGATACGGAGTTGTGCCAAGATACCAATATGGATAATTTTGGGAAAAGGAAGAAAAACCATTGGTTAAAAAAAATCTGACAAGAGCAACGGTAGCCGGAATTAAAGATGTTTGCGGAGGATACATTTGAGAAATTACTTAAATAGTAATACAAGATAGTCTCGAAAAGAAAGTTATATGCCAGCCCCGGGCTTATCTGTCCTTAGTCTCTGAGAAATTCTGGCAATAACATTTTTTTCTTTTCCCCTATTAGACAAAGAGGAGTCCGGTACTTCGTCCTTCTCACTTCCGGAAAACACGAAAGATGCTAAAATTCCGCCAACTATAAAACCAGATGTAAACATTCCCCAATATAACATATTCAAAAAAATTACTAATTACTAATTTCAAATTTTCAGTTACAGGGGCAGAAAACGGACAGAAGGATTACGTTAAAAGATTTCTTTTATGTAGCGGAAAGGTTACTCCATGAAAGGTGGAGTGTCAAATGTTTCAAATGTTTATAAGGTACTTTCAAGGAGACTCCTTTAAAGGTCTGGAAACACAAGGTGTGCAGGTGGACTCGGGCGGAATTGAACCGCCAACTTATCAATGCGAATGATACGGTATGCCGTTTACCTACGAGCCCTCAGAAACCACCTGAATTATATCAAAATCTCCTGGAATCTCCCATTGTGGCATTTGTAACCTTTGTCAAAAGTAACTCAATCTTAATACTAAATCGGGTTACTTGAGATATTGAAGTGGATTGACAGGCACTCCGTGGATTCTGATCTCAAAATGAAGGTGGGGGCCTGTTGAATGCCCTGTAGAGCCCTCACGCCCTATTGCATCTCCTTTATTCACTGTCTGACCGACAGTCACCCAAATCTGGGAAAGATGTCCATAGAGTGTTGTAAAGCCATTGCCGTGGTCAATCATTACCATATTTCCATACCCCGTGTTATCCCATCCTGCGTGTATTACGCTCCCTGCATCAGCAGCATAAATTGGAGGCTCGGAAGGATTGGCTATATCAACTCCGGAATGGTACCAGGAAAAATACTGAGTAATAACTCCCTGGTTGGGCCAGACAAACATACCGGACGCTGTGACACTTCCTGCGTTCGGCGTAATCTGACGCGCCCTCGGAATAAGTGTCCCGCCGCTCTTCGGCTTAACACCGTCGGGAACAATCACGGTTTGCCCTATGGCAAGTTCAAAAGTCTCATCATTAACAAAAGAGTTGAAAGGAAAATCAACTATTGACTGAGGATCAGCATCATACTGCTTCGCAATGGAATAAACAGTATCACCTTTCTCAACTTTATGGGCAATACCGGTTACTGGCAGAATTTGCAAGGTCTCCCCAATTTTAATTGTGTCTGAAGTCAAATTGTTTTGCCAACGGATTGTATCAGCAGAAACTCCGAACTTATTGGCAATTGAGGTAACTGTGTCCCCCGATTGCACCTGGTAATCAGTAATCACACCTCTGCCGTGACCGGAAATTGAAGTTCCCAAATTTGGATCATCGGTTGATGCAGAAAGAACCGCAGGAGCCGCAGAGATTTTCCATGGATCAACACTACTTCCCGGAAAGTCCTGGGCAATAATAGGGGCTATCACAATTCCCATGGCAGTAATTACTGCCATTCCTGAATGAGTCAGGGTTCGGGAAAGTTTGCCCCGTTTTCTATAAAGAGCCGTAACAAAGACGCCTTTTTTCTCTTCAAAACCCAGGAAGCTCAAATGCAGATTTTTGACGATGAAACGAATGAGTTCAAAAAAGAAAGTTTTGACGTCCTCCCAAAATTCAATCAGTGCATCAAAAGTTTCGTCCATAGCGCGCTAGTAATATATAAATTCATCCAGAGATTCTTTGAATCGCTAAATATTGGCCCGTAGGGCATATCTTGGTCGAATTTTATATCAACTGGCCTTTGATCATATCTTATGAAACGAATTCGGTCAAACTTAGTTAGAGGAGACAAAAAGTACTCAACTGGGTTCACTGATTATCTGAAGCTTATGCTGTTTTTAATGAGTCGAGGAATTCATCGTTTGTTTCCGTCTTTTCCAGCCGGTCAATAAGAGTCAATGTCTTTTCATCATCATTCATAAGATCGATCATGCGGCGTAATGTGTTAACTTTCTTTAATTTTTCCATTCCGAAAAGAAGTTCATCCTGTCGGGTTCCGGAGTGGGTAATGTCAATCGCCGGGAATATTCTTCTATCCGAAAGCTTTCTATCAAGATGGAGTTCCATATTTCCGGTACCCTTGAACTCTTCATAAATAAGATCATCCATACGGGATCCGGTATCCACCAAACACGTTCCGATGATAGTCAAGCTTCCGCCGTTTTCAATTTTACGGGCTGCCCCAAAGAATTTCTTGGCTGGGAAAAGTGCCATCGGATCAAATCCTCCCGACAAGGTTCTCCCTGAAGTTGGCAATGCCAAATTATAAGCCCTGGCCATTCTTGTTATCGAATCAAGAACTATAACAACATCCCGTCCGCCCTCAACAAGCCTTCTGGCTCGCTCCAAAGCCAATTCCCCCACTCTGGTCTGGTCCTGCGGTGCTTCATCAAAATTACTGGCTGCAACTTCCCCAAGCCCATCCGTTACCTCTTTCATCTTCCTAACAATGTCAGTAACTTCCTCAGGTCTTTCCCCAATAAGAACAGCCATCATATGAACTTTGCGGGATTTTCCTTTACCATCTTCGGGATAATTTTTGGCTATTCCGGCAATAATGTCTTTAACGAGCCAGGTTTTACCGGCTTTGGGAGGAGAAACTATCAAAGCTCTTTGCCCGAATCCGATCGGGGCAACGAGATCAATCATTCTGGTTGTCATCGTATCTTTATCTATGGAAAGATGAATCTGTTCATCGGGATAAATTGCCACCATGTCATCAAAGTTTGGTCTTTCCCCTAATTTCTCAACGGGATTTCCATTTACTTCTTCAACTTTCAGAAGACCCCAATATCTCTCGTTTTCTTTTGGACGCCTGGCTTGTCCCCCGACAACGTCTCCCACCCTTAAATTAAATCTTCTGATTTGAGACGCAGAAATATAAATGTCATGATCGCTTGGAGCAAACATCTTGGGGCGAAGAAGTCCTGAACCCTCATTGGCAATATCCAAAACTCCCGAAACTCTCTCAGTGGGAAGCCCGGCATCAGGAATCATCCTGTCATCAACCATCAGGGAACTTTTGGGCGTTTCCTCAATAGCAGCAGGCGCGGGAGTTAATTCTCCGGCTTCTTCCGGGGCTCCAATTAAAGAAATAACATCCTCCTTTGGCTTATCTGTGGGCTCAATTTTTGTAGTAACTGACTTTCTTGGCATAACTTAAAATCTAGGTAAAATTCAACAAGACACAAATTACGGGCAAATCTGAAAAGAACTTAAATAAATATCATTTTCGGGTAACTCGAAGCTAAAGTAACTTTTACTGTAAGACAAATATAGTATAACTCAATTTCAGGTTGTGTCAAGCTGCTGTCCTGGCCACCTACATAACGTACAGTTTGTCTCCTTTCTTTTCCTGTAAGTTTTGTAAGTACTGCATGGGTGTTTTGTAACCCAAAGACTGGTGGTATCTGAGATTATTGTATTTGTTGTTAAAG
>JAJYIG010000041.1 GCA_021790215.1 bacterium | reverse complement strand
TACAGAGTATTCGCTTTTGGATGGGCTAAGTAACATCCCAAAGCTCCTGACCCATGTCAAAGAAAATGGAATGGACTCTGTTGCAATTACTGATCATGGGGTAATGTATGGAGAGGTAGAGTTTTATAAGGAGGCGGTTAAGCAAGGAGTCAAACCAATTTTGGGAATGGAAGGGTATATTACCTCTAGCAAATTAACAGAAAGGCCTGCCAGGGGTGAATTTCAAAACTTTCATTTACTTCTTTTGTCGAAAAACAATGAAGGATATAAAAACTTAATGAAATTGTCATCAATTGCACACTTGGAAGGATATTACTATCGTCCCAGGTTTGACAGGGAAACTTTAAAAAAATATTCAAAGGGTTTAATTTGTACTTCCACTTGCCCGGCAGGAGAACTTGGACAGGCAATTCTTCATGATGAGACTAAAAAAGCCAAAGAGATTGTGGAATGGTATGCAGATACTTTTAAGGATGACTACTATTTAGAGATTCAAAGACATGAGTATAACAAATGGATAGAAAAAGCTGCCAATCAGGAAATCAAAAGTTCTTTGAGACAGCTTCAGGATGATGAAAACAAATGGGTTAGTGGAATTACTAGACTCAGTAGAGAATTTGGAATTCCTTTAATTGCTACAAACGACGCTCACTATGTAAAGGAAGAGGATGCAATGGCTCAAGATGCTTTGGTGTGTGTGGCAACAGGGAAAAACATGAGCGAAACAAAACGTTTAAGGTATATTGATGCCCAAACATTTTATATTCGTCCGCCAGAGGAAATGGCCTCTCTTTTTAAAGATCTACCCGACGCAATTGAAAATACAGTCAAATTGGCGGAAAAGTGCAATCTTGAGCTGACTCTTGGCAAATGGTTTTTCCCTAAGTATCCGCTCCCGGAAGGGGTGACTGCTGATGAGCAACTAAGAAAACTCGCCTATAAGATGTTAAAAGAGAAAATTCCAAAGGCCGGGAGGGTTGAGGAAGAAAGATTAGAGCATGAGCTTGAAATTATTTCAACCAAAGGGTATTCCCCATATTTCCTGATCGTTATGGACCTTGCCAACTGGACGCTTTCTCAAGGAATTGTAACTAATACAAGGGGTTCTGCGGCGGGAAGCTTAGTTTCATATGTTTTAGGAATTACTACGGTTAATCCCCTGGAGTATTATTTGCCTTTTGAGAGGTTTCTAAATCCATATAGACCTTCACCGCCTGATATTGATTTTGATGTCGCTGATGATAGAAGGGATGAAATTATTGGTCATATTACGGAAACTTATGGTAAAGAAAACGTGGCTCAGATTTGCACATTCGGGAGGATGCTTTCAAGAGCAGCTGTAAGGGATATTGCAAGAGTATTGGGTTATCCATACTCGGTTGGAGATAGAATTGCAAAATTAATTCCTCCGCCCAAACAGGGTTTTCCTATAACGATCCAAAAAGCTTTAAATGAGGTTGCTGAACTGAAGTCTCTTTACGACTCCGATGCGGACACCAAGAAGGTTTTGGACTTGGCAATGCAGGTTGAAGGAAGTGCGCGTCATATTTCTGTTCACGCAGCGGGAGTAGTTGTAGCCCCAACCGAAATAACAGATTTCTCTCCGGTTCAAAAAGAGCCTTCGGGTGAAAAGGTAATTACTCAGTATGAAATGCACGCGAGTGAAGATGTTGGGTTAATCAAATTTGACATTTTAGGTATCCGAAATTTGTCGATTTTGGGTGCGGCTGTAGACATTGTTCAAAAGCTGCATGGAATAAAAATTAATTTGAGACAAATTCCTCTTGATGACAAAAAAACATTTGAGATGCTTTCCAAGGGAGATACGATGGGAGTTTTTCAGTTTGGCGGAGGAGGAATGACAAAGTATCTTAAAGAGCTTAAACCAAACCGCGTGGAAGATCTTATGGCAATGGTGGCACTTTATAGACCCGGGCCTATTTCTCAAATTCCTGAATATATTAAAAGAAAAAATAATCCCAAGTTGGTTAAGTATCTTGATCCCAGGATGGAAAAGTTTTTGGGTTCAAGCTTTGGCCTAATCGTGTATCAGGATGATCTTCTATTCTGTGCACTGGATCTGGCTGGCTATACTTGGGAGGAGGCGGATAAATTTAGAAAAGCAGTCGGTAAGAAAATCCCGGAAGAAATGGCAGCCCAAAAGGAAAAATTTACGACAGGAATTGTCAAGAATGGTCAAACTCAGGAGTTTGCTGAGTCTTTATGGAAACTTTTTGAACCCTTTCAATCATACGGTTTTAACAAAGCTCACGCGGCTTCGTATGGAATAGTAGCTTATTATACGGCTTATATGAAAGCTAACTATCCTGTCGAATATATGACTGCACTTTTAACGGCAGAATCAAATGATAAGGACAAAGTTTCGGCTGCAGTTAATGAATGCCGCCGTATGATGATCAAAGTACTGCCACCGGATATCAATGAATCTGAAATTGGTTTTACTGTAGTTGATACGGAAGATTCTCTGGATAAAAAGGGTATCCGTTTCGGATTATCTGCAATTAAAAATGTTGGAAACGCTGCCATTGAAGCAATCCTCTCTGCAAGGTTGGAGGATAAATTCTCCTCATTTTCGGACTTTTTGAGTAGGGTCGATGGTAGAAAAGTGAACAAGAAAGTTTTGGAGAGCCTTATCAAAGTTGGAGCGATGAGCGCGTTTGGTAGCCGGGCAGCACTACTTTCTTCGATGGATGCAATCAGGGATAAAGTTAAGCCTAAAAATGGCAATACACAACCGGGGCTTTTTGCAACAGGTGAGCTCAAGAAAACTGAGGCTGCGATGGTAATTACTGTAAATGATGTTCAGGAATTTTCTGATGAGGAGCTACAGTCTTTGGAACGGCAGCTTCTTGGCTTTTCACTTTCTGCAAAACCTATAAATGAAGTGATAGGCCCTTTGGAATTTCAATCGACGCATAAAATTTTTGAGATAAACGTAGCTGAAAACTATCCCGATTTGGTAAGAGTTGCGGGGGTTGTTATAGAAGTCAGGGTGATTGTAACCAAAAAGACTGGGGCTGAGATGGTTTTTGCTAAGATCGATGACGGAACGGGGATATTGGAATTGGTAGTGTTCCCCAAGATTTTTAAAGAAACGCGGGATTTTTGGGTGGAAGGTCAGCCACTCTTGATTATAGGAAAGGTTGATGTAAGGGATGAAACTCCATCTGTATTGGTGGAATCTATAGAAACTCTTTCTGGGTTGAAAAATAAAAAGGAAAGAGAGGTATTTATTAAGATTTCCAAAAATACGGACGCAAATTCTTTAAGAAGGCTAAAAGAGCTTTTATCTGGGAATTTGGGCGATCAGGTTGGCTATTTAGTTTTTGAGGGAGGAAAAAAGATCAGATTGCCTTTTAACATTGCCTGGAATGAAACCCTGGCGAGGCAAATTTCTGAAATTCTGGAACGAGTTGCCTCGTAATTTTGCCATCTTGAAGCTTTCCCCTATTTTCTGTAGAATACTACATTATGGCACTAAAGATTTCCTTTAAGGAGGTTGAGTTTGGGGTAGGAGATAGAATCCGTGTAATCCAAAAAGTTAAAGAAGCGGACGGAAAGGTCCGTGAGTCCGCTTTTGAGGGCATGGTAATTTCCGTTAAAGGCCGTGAACCAGGGAAGACCTTTGTTGTGAGAAGAATTGGTGAGGGGGGAGTTGGAATTGAAAGAATCTTTCCATTGAGTCTTCCTACAATTGAGAAGATTGTTGTTGTAAAGCGTGGAATTGAGGGTGTGCGAAGGGCCAAGCTTTACTATACTAGAACCAAAGCTCCAACTGAGGTAGATATGATTTATAAGAAAGCTGCTGCTAGAGGCAAATTCAAAGTCTCGCACAAAGTTGGGCCTTGAGCATTTTCGTGAGTTTATCAACTTCGTTGTAGAATAAAGAGTGGCTCTAAGCAAACTGGCTAGTGATAGGGGAAAAGTAGCGGAAAATTTTGTTGCAAATCTTCTTTCATCTAAAGGTTATAAAATCCTTGAGAGAAACTTCAGAAGTAAATTCGGAGAAATAGACATAATTGCTCTTGATGGAGAATCCGTGGTTTTTGTTGAAGTTAAAGCCAGGTGGAATAGAAATTTTGGGAGCCCGGAGGAAGCTGTAACTTCGCAGAAATTGTATAAAATAAGAAAGACTGTAGAATATTTTTCACTTCTTCACTCGTCCCTTCCTGCAAGGCAACGGATTGAAGTTGTTGCGCTGGAGATGGCAGAAGATAAAATTGTTTCCTCGAGAATAATTGCGGTAGATTAGAAAAATTTATTGACTTTCAATCTCAAATAAGCTATCGTAAATAATCATGTTTGCTCTGCCGCAACTTCCTTACGATTACTCCGCACTTGAACCCTATATAGATACAGAAACTATGCATTTCCATTATGATAAACATCACGCAGCTTATGTTAAAAATCTAAACGATCTTTTAACTGGGTATGATGATTTGATGAACTTTAATATTCAGGAACTTCTTAAAAGTTTTGATAAGGTTCCGGAAGATATAATACAAAAGGTTATAAATAACGCAGGCGGGGTTGCAAATCACAGCCTTTTTTGGCAAATAATGACTCCTGCTGCGGAGTCAACGATCCCCCAAGAAGGCAAATTCTTTGATTTAATGAATTCTACCTTCGATTCGTTTGATTTATTTAAAGAGAAATTTACCACTATATCTATGGGACATTTTGGAAGTGGTTGGGCATGGCTTGTAGTAAACGATGGAAAGCTTGAAATAATTGATACGATGAATCAAGATAGTCCTGTAACAAAGAATCTGATTCCAATATTGACTCTTGATGTTTGGGAGCATGCATATTATCTTAAATATAAGAATGTCAGAGCTGATTATATTAAGGCTTGGTGGAGTGTTGTAAATTGGAGAGAAGTAGAAAGGTTGTTTAATGATGCCATTCAATAATTATTTTAGTCTTTATCCTCTTTTTTACGGGCTTAGTTTTCTTGTTCTTCCCCTAGTCATCTGGGGAATTTTTTGGAAGGGTTGGGCTCTTTGGCGTGCAGCTAAAAATGACTCAAAAATTTGGTTTGTTGTTATCCTTATATTAAATACAGTTGGGATTCTTGATATCCTTTATATTTTTATATTCTCGAAGAGGCCTCAATCTTCACGGAAAAAGAACAAATAACCGAGTATAATTGTCATTAATGTTAATTTTAGGTATTGATCCTGGTACTGCTGATACAGGATTCGGAGTTGTTAATCTCAGTGAAAGAGGGAACGAAGTAGTTACCTGGGGTTTAATAGAAACCGATAAAAGTCTTGCTAAAGAACGTAGACTGGATTTTATTTTTGAAGAAACTCTCAATTTATTAAAAAAGCATAAACCCGATGTCTTCGTAATCGAGAAAGTTTTCTTTGCAACAAATGCAAAGACCGCCATTGCTGTTGGGCAAGCTCAGGGGGTAATGCTTTTGGCTGCCGGTAAGGCTAAAGTACGAGTTGAGGAATATGCACCCGGAACAATTAAAAAAATGATTACGGGAAGCGGCAAGGCAAATAAAAAACAAGTCCAGGAAGCAATCAGAAAAATTCTCGGAAATCGTGTAAAAAGTGAGGCTCATAAGAAAACCCATTTTGACAACGCAGCGGATGCGCTAGCTATTGCTTTAACTCATGCATTCAAGATTGGTGAGGGGGTGAGCAGAAATGTTTAAGATTGGTAAAGTAACACACTATTACGACAAGATTGGTGTGGCTATAGTTGAGCTTGATGCCACATTATCTGTTGGAGATAAAATAAAATTTGTGCGGGGTGGTGAGGATTTATTTTCTCAGGTTGTGGAATCGATTCAGGTAGAACACTCGAAAAGGGATACTGCTGGTAAAGGTGATGTGGTAGGATTAAAAACTAATGAAGCGGTTAAAGAAGGTGCGGAGGTCTACAAAGAGAGCTAATTTTGAATGGGAGCCGGCGGAGGATATCAAAGCCAGGACTCTTAAACTTGTGACACAACTTGAAATGGATAGTGTTTTATTTGAGCGGGTTTTTTTCTTCAGATCGTACGGCAGTAAAGCAAGGGCTTATGCAAGAACTTGGGGGCTTCCACGTCTTTGGCAGCATGCATTGGGAGTTGAGCCTGCTTATATTATTGAGGTTCTATCCCGCTATTTTGATAAATTATCCCCAGAGGAACAGGATAAAGTGATTTTGCATGAACTTTCGCATATCCCCAAAAACTTTTCTGGGGCATTAGTACCTCATACACACCGGAGAAAAGGCAGTTTTAAGGATAAATTGGACACGTTGATCGAAAAGTATTTTGATAATAACGACAACCTTTAAAGGAGACTCCTCGTAAGATAGTCGCACAATTAATTTTATGAATATATGAAAATAATAGTATTGCAGGGTGAGGATACAGAAAAAAGCTATAAAAGGCTTGAGAAGTTCACCACGGAGGCTAGAAATAGGAACTGGGAAGTAACTGAAATATTGCCGGACTCTCCTCTTAAAGCAACAGAAATAGTTTCTACACCGTCTCTTTTTGGTTCAGAACGTCTTTTTATTTTAAGAGATTACAAACTTTTAAATAAAAATGACTTGAAAGTTTTGCAACGATTTGATGGTAATTTTGTAATTTATCATGAGGGGGATCTCCCCGCCGCGTTTTTAAAGATGATGCCGCAGGATTTCAAAATGGAAAAGTATGATCTGCCAAAAATTATTTTTACTTTCCTGGATTCACTTTATCCAGGAAATTCATCACAATCAATTAAGTTTTTGCACGATTTAGTCAAAACAGAACCTCCCGAATTGGTTTTTTTCCTGGTTTCAAGACACATCCGGGATCTTTTTTGGGTTAAAGTGGATGCAACCTCAACCGGTTTTCCGTCATGGAAGGTCGGTAAACTACGTTCTCAAACTTCCAAATATTCACCCGAACTTTTGAAGAGAATTCTGGTAAGCCTGTCAGATATTGATAGCTTGGTTAAATCGTCTAAAACCGACTTGCTTTCCTCACTTGACCTTTTAATACTAAAGTATTTAGAATGAGTGCACATTATGTACGATCTTTCTAGGGCTATCGTAGATCCGGATATTTTTAGAGGTTACGATATTAGAGCAGAAGTTCCAAAGCAGTTAAATGAGGAGGGTGCTTATGCAATAGCGCGAGCGTATGGGACTTTCTTGAGTCAGAGAAGAATCAATAAGGCCGTTATCACCGGCGATAATCGCTTAACTACAGAATCTCTTAAAAAAGCTTTTATTCAAGGTCTAATAGATTCGGGAATTAATGTAATAGATAATGGTTTAGGGTTAGTCTTCTTTATGTACTTTTCTCAGTATTACAATCAGTCGAAAGGTGGAGTTAATGTGAGCGCTTCCCACAACCCCAAAGATTACAATGGTTTCAAGCTCGCAGTTGGTTTTTCTGACACGATGGTTACGGAGGAGATAATAGAGCTTCGCGAAATTGTGAAATCTCAGAAATTTGTTGAATCCTCTAAAAAAGGTGGGTATGTAAAACAGGATATCTTAGAGGCATACAAGAAAGACCTTTACGAGAAGATGCCCGAGAAACTGAATTTTAAAGTAGTTATAGATACAGGAAACGATACAGCTGGTAAATTTATGCCAGATATTCTCAGGGGAATTGGATGTGAGGTAATCGAACAAAACACATCTTTAGATGGAAACTTTCCCTTGGGTACTCCAGATCCGACTGAAAAAGAATTTTTAACAAGACTTGCTGAGGGTGTTAAGAAAAATAAGGCTGATATCGGCTTTTGTTATGACCCAGACGGTGATCGAATCGGTATTGTGGATGAGGAGGGCAACTTTGTTTGGAATGACGTACTTCTTTCAATTTTTGCGATGGACCTGTTAGATTTTGTTCCGCACTCAAAAATCATTTATAACGTATTATGTTCCAAACAAGTTACGGATGTTATAAATGAGCGCGGTGGCATTCCAATCATGTGGTTAGTTGGTCACTCATTTATTAAGGCTAAGGTTAAGGAAGAAAGGGCACTGTTCGGCGGAGAACTGTCAGGACACTTTTTCTTTATGGATAATTTTTATGGTTATGATGATTGTGCATATTCAACTTTAAGAATCTTGAATTATCTAAAGAGGGTGGGTAAAAGTCTGAAGCAAGTTGTTTCAGAACTACCGAAATATGTATCCAGCCCTGAGATCAAGTTGGGTTTGGCTGATAACATTAAATTTGATTTTGTAAAAAATGTAGTCGGTAAGGAGCTTAAAGGTTTATATCCAAATGCTAAATACGTTGAGATTGACGGTGTAAGAATGGATACTTCAACAACAATGGCGGTGGTTAGAGCTAGCCAAAATGGGCCATATATAACGATTAAGTATGAGGGAAAAACTCAAGAAGAGTATGACGTTCTGAAGAAGCAACTTGGTGATATCTTGAAAAGCCATAAAGAAATTGATTGGTCTCAAGGCGTAAATACCGATGCTTTTAACTAAATGGATTTAACTAACCTCGAAGAAATTAAAAAGCTTGATCCAATGGGTGTCGGAAAGGCATTGGAACTTTTCCCCGATCAAATTAAAGAAACTTGGAAGCAAGCA
>JAJYIG010000040.1 GCA_021790215.1 bacterium | reverse complement strand
TTTTAACCACAGAAATGATATATTAAAAACAATGAGAAAACTGATTAGAAGAAACTTAATTACAAGAGACTTATAGTTTCCGATTATCTAGTCAAGACCCTCTACAATTACAAAAGGCCACACCAATCTTTAAACTACATGACACCCATTAACTACCTTTATCAGAAAGGAGGAATGTCTAAAAAGTCCTGGTCCCGTACAGGCTCTTGACGGCAATCTTCTCAAGTACTACAATTAGCATACTTTTGAGTTCGGAAACTTAATGAAAAAATATTTTACCTTTATTAAAGAAGCGCACGGATACGTGTGTAATTGACTTTTAGGTAGAAGAGCCTTCGTTAACCGGCACTCAAAAGGCCGGTTTTTCTTTGCCCCGCGAAGCCTTGGCGAAGTGGGGTATAAAAATGAAAAAAGTAACTGCTCAAACAGATGAAGAAAAACTGGCGGCACTTTTGAAAAAACTGAGTGAGGCTGAGGAAAAGCTAAAATTTAGATTAGGCCATTTCCGAGGAGTTCCTCACGAATCAGCCTCGGGAGAACTGGCTTATAGTGAGCTTAAAGTATTGGAAGACTATGTTGATAGTCTTAAAAAGGAAATTGAAGCTCTAAAGACCAAATTAGGTTCACCGGGGCCCAAAGTTTAAATGGCTGAACACCTCATTTGCAATGAGGAGGTAGGCGGTTCGATCCCGCCTGGGTCCACCACGCACTTTAACATTTGAAAAGTCTTTTTATATATCAAATTTATTTTGATATACATGTTTTTTAAAGAAGAGGAAGGTCGCGTCCTGTAATCCTGATTCAATCGGGATGTGCGGGATCGCAATTTAGTTAACGCAGACAGTGAATGCCTTGCTTCTTATATCCGAAGAAGGACGTACATAGTCACGATAGTCGCCGGGGAGCTGCTACGAAGCTTTGATCCGACGGTGTCCGAATGGGGAAACCCGTCCCGCTTTGCGGGACATCTCGAAGCCAAAATTCTAACGTAAGTTAGAGTATAACTTTGAGTTTGGGAACCGCCCGAACTGAAACATCTCAGTAGGGCGAGGAATATAAATCAAAATTTGCATGCCTTTGGCATGTGAGATTGCCTTAGTAGCGGTGAGCGAAACGGCAACAGTCTAAACCTCAACCGTGTTTACATGGATGGGGGGTTGCGGGAGCCCAATGTGGGATTAATGTTTGATAGCAGAATGGTCTGGAATGTCCAATCAAAGAGAGTGAAAATCTCGTATGCCAAATCAAATGTTACCCTAGGGAATTCCCAAGTACCACGGGGCACACACCCTGTGGGAATCCGGGGGAACCATCCTCCAAGACTAAATAATATAAGAGAGCGATAGTGAACAAGTACCGTGAGGGAAAGGTGAAAAGCTGGGTGAGACACCCAATGAAATAGAACCTGAAACTGTTTGCGGACAAACCGACAGAGCCGTCGTAAGGCGGTGATGTCGTGCCTATTGAAGAATGAGCCGGCGAGTTTTCTGTATCAATTGTTTAACCCCATTTTGGGGGGAGGCATAGTGAAAGCGAGCGTGAATAGCGCGAATATAATTGATCCAGGAAGACCCGAAACCAGGTGAGCTAACCATGAGCAGGGTGAATGTCGCAGAAATGCGACAAGAGGCCCGAACCCGTTGTCGTTGCAATGACATGGGACGACTTGTGGTTAGTGGCAATATACCTAACGAACCTGGAGATAGCTGGTTCTCCCCGAAAGGTCTATGGGGACCGTGTCATGTAAAGTTCTGCTGGTTGTAGAGCACTGGATGGGCTGGAGAGCGCAAGCAATTCAACTCAATCAAACTCCGAATGCTAGCGTGAATTATCATGATAGAAAGCCGCATCGGGCTAAGCTGATGCGACGAAAGGGAAACAACCCATGACTCTCAGTTAAGGCCTCTAAATTACATCTAAGTTTGAAAGGAAGTTTCTTTTCTCAGACAGCCAGGAGGTTGGCTCAGAAGCAGCCACCCTTTAAAGATAGCGTAACAGCTCACTGGTCGATGGGAGGGAGCGCCCAAGATTTATCGAGGATAAGATGTATGCCGAAGCTAGAGATGTTCGTTCGTAGAACAAGGAAATTACAACGTACAAGAACCAAGTTCCAAACAATTTCCAAATTCCAAATTACAATTTTTAAAATTTTGTGATTTGTGTATTGTTACTTGTTTGTTATTTGTGATTTGTTGTTTGTGATTTTCCCGTTCTGCGAACGGGCGTGGTAGGGGAGCGTTCCAACAGCGGTGAAGCTCTGACTGTAAGGTCGGGTGGAGCGGTTGGGAGTGAGAATGTCGGCTTGAGTAGCGTACAATGCTAGTGAGAATCTAGCACACTGAATGTCCAAGGTTTCCACTGCAAGATTCGTTCACAGTGGGTTAGTCGGTGCCTAAGGCGAGGCCATAATGGCGTAGTCGATGGGGAATTGGTCAAAATTCCAATATTTGTGTTAAATCGCAAGATCCCGCAAGGGATGAGCTAGGGATAGACTGAGCAGGAATTTCGGAGCTTTTTGTTGAAGTAAAGTGCAGAAGCTTAAGTAGCTGTAGCTGGAAAATCCGTTGCAGCGTTTTCGCCGCAAGGCGCAAAAAATTAAGGTGGTGCAAAGTTCTCCGCGAGGGGGGCGATTCCGAACGTTTCAGCTTGCAAGAAAATATTCGTAGCGAGATTTAGCATAAGCCGTACCGTAAACCGACACAGGTGGACTGGGGGAGTACCCTAAAGTGATCGAGAGACAAATCCTCAAGGAACTCGGCAAAAAAACTATCCGTAACTTAGGGAGATGGATTGCCCTTGCGCAAGCAGGGGTGGCACCTAAAGTTTATTAGTCGACTGTTTATCAAAAACACAGGTCCGTGCGAAAGCGAAAGCTGATGTATACGGGCTGACGCTTGTCCAGTGCCGGTAAGTTAAGAGGAGAGGTAGTAGCCGCAAGGTTACCGCTTTGAATTTAAGCTCCGGTGAACGGCAGCAGTAACTATAACTGTTCTAAGGTGGACAAAAGCTGCCTTAGTAAAATCTAGCTAAATGCTGGAACAACTCGTTAAATTGAAGCTACTATGGTATAGTCTATCCTTAGATTATGCCAAGTAAAAATGTTTCAAGTAGAGTCAATCAGCAGGAAAGGCTTATTACAGTCGGATGGATTGTTGGGTTTACTGATGGAGAAGGTTGTTTTTCAGTATCAGTTTTTAAGAATAAAACGACCAAAAGAGGTTATCAAATTTTTCCTGAATTTGTTGTAACACAAGGTGAAAAAAGTCTTGAAGCACTTAAATTAATCAAAAGTTATTTTAATTGCGGGGAGATTTATATAAACCATCGTTATGACAACCATAAAGAAAATTTATACCGCTATTGTGTTCGTAATATACATGATCTGAAAGATAAAATAATTCCATTTTTTGAATCCAATTCCTTGAAGACTGCAAAAATCAAAGATTTTGAAAAATTTAAAAAGGTTGTGTTTCTTATGAATAATAGGGAACATTTAACAAATATAGGTTTTTCTAAAATTCTAGAAATTGCAGGTCGAAGACGACAGTAATAGGAATCCTCAGAGACTATACGCTAGACTCAATATAGCCTTAATAGGCTGTAAGGAGAAGATATAGTCCGAACTCCATGGAGACATGGAGATCCTGAAAATTTGGTCAGGACCCTTTGGGGTAACACAACAGATCAATTTATTAATTGATTGGAAGAGCGAAGTTCCTTGCCAGGTGAGTTCTGGCCCGCATGAATAGCGTAACGAGCTAATAACTGTCTTGAGGATTTACTCGGCGAAATAGCGATGGCTGTGAAGACGCGGCCTACTTCTACATGGACAAAAAGACCCCGTGGAGCTTTACTGCAGGTAGATATTGCTTTCATATTTTTTGATTGTCTAGCATAGGTGGGAGTACTGAGAGAAATCGAAGTACAAAAATGTAATACCACTCGTTGAGAAATGTGAGGCTAACTTAATCCCGATGAATACTCGGGAAAGGAACGTGTTTGCTGGGCAGTTTTACTGGGGCGGTACCCTGCTAAATTGTAACGCAGGGACACAAAGGTTGGCTTTCCGCCGATGGAAATGGCGGATTTAAGCGCAAAGGTTTAAGCCAGCTTGACTGCAAGGGGGACACCCCGAGCAGGTACGAAAGTAGGTCTTAGTGATCCTCCGACGCACAATGGGTGTGCGCGGAGCTTAATGGATAAAAGCTACCCCGGGGATAACAGAGTAGTCGCGCCCGAGCGTCCATAGCGACGGCGCGGTTCGCTACCTCGATGTCGGCTCATCACATCCTGGCGCTGAAGAAGGTGCCAAGGGTCGGTCTGTTCGCCCGTTAAAGTGATACGCGAGCTGGGTTCAGAACGTCGTGAGACAGTAAAACTATAAGATATATGTAGTTTGTTTGAGCTGTCGTTCTTATACGATTTTTGAACTCGCAAGTTTTTAAGCGAAGGTAAATCTCTGTTAGTTATAAGATACCAAACCTCAGTTTGGTAATAAATCTGACTAAATGCTGGAAACACTCGTTAAATAGTTGAATACTAGTATATAATTAATATACTAGTGACAATTTCAACCCTGAGTCAATCAGCAGGAAAGACTAGATTTAGATGAGAAGTCCAATTAGTGATGATTATTTGATAGGTTTTGTTGAAGGGGAGGGAATGTTTTATATAGGAATTGTTCCGTCCAAAGAGACAAAATCGGGTTGGCAGGTGATTTATTTCTTTAAGGTATCTCAAAATCCACAAGGATTGGAGGTTTTAAAAGCCTTAAAAGCAAGATTTAACTGCGGCTATATAAAATCAAATAGTAAAACTGATGAAACTGATAAGTCTTTAGCTTTTGTAGTTAGAGACCTTGAAAGTATAAGGACTAGAATTATTCCTTTTTTTGAGGCTAGACTTGTGATCAAAAGGGATGCTTTTAATAAATTTAAAGAGGTTGTTGACCTTGTTTATAAAAAAGAGCATTTAACTAAGTCAGGTATAAAGAAAATTCTTGATTTAGCATATTTGATGAATACTCAAAAGAGGAGGGTCTCAAAATCTAGAATCCTCACAGACTATACGTCAGACACTTAAACGATTAAAAAGAAGTCGAAGTGAAGATATAGTCGGATCTCATGGGTGACCATGAGTTAACATATAATATCGGACTCTATCCTGTAGAAGCGTTGGAATCTTGAGGAGAGCTGGGGACAGTAAATATTGCTGCCATGTATAGTAATATGCATGGTCACACTAGCTAAAATCGGTGGAATCCTGTATCATCATAATGATGGTCCTATCTAAGTACAGGACAATACCGAGGGAAGGTTTCTTTTGATGAATAAACTAGTAGCAAGTTATATCGCCGGTTTCTTCGATGGTGACGGAAGTGCTAGGTTGCAGTTGCAGCCCAGACAAAATTCCAAATTAGGATTTCGTATAAGGACAATAGTATCGTTTGCTCAGAAAACTGGGCACGAGAATGGTCTTTTCTGGATAAAGGAAAAGTTGGGGATTGGTTATATTTATAACCGAAACGATTCAATGACCGAGCTTAAAATCGAGGGATTTGAATCTGTAGGTAAAATATTATCCGAACTCAAGCCTTATGTTCATTTTAAGAAAAAACAGGTTGATCTTATATTGAAAGCCTTAAAAATTTTGAAAGAAAATCCGAATGATATTCTTAGAATTGCTAAAATATCAGACGAGATTTCTGGAGTAAATTATGTCACAACGAAGAAGCGGTATACTGCTAAATTTGTAAAGAAATTCATTGAAAGACATACCCCCGTAACGACTTAGCCCTGATTATTTATCAGTGCTGGATGGATCAGTATCCATAATAACGCTAGCTCCGCCAATAATTTTATAATTTGGGCGGATGAAGGTATAGTCTAATCCTTCTAGTAATAGAAGAGTGATTGACGAGAGGACCTCCCTGGGGGAATCCCTGGTGTGCCGGTTATTACGTCAGTAGTAACGCCGGGTAGCTACATTCCTTTGTGATAACCGCTGAAAGCATCTAAGTGGGAAGCCAACTTCGAGATTAGGATTCCATATTAAACCCCGGAAAGAATATCCGGTTAATCGGCAGGCGCTGGAAGTCCCGTAAGGGATTAAGGCTACCTGTGCGAATAGGTTGATTTTTTGCGATCCCACACATCCGCCGAAAGGCGGAGCCGGGACGCGGCCTTTCTTTTCTTTATGAATTTTCAAGGTATTGCTCTGGTGATTAGTGCGATCTGGTCCCACCTGATACCATTCCGAACTCAGAAGTGAAACGGATCAGCGGTGACGATAGTTTTCCGGCAACGGAACGCGAAAATAGCTCATCGCCAGAACAATGCTTTGAAACAAAAAAAAGACTTTTCAGATGGTAAGGTGAGAGGTATAATACCTCAACATAAATAAAATATAAAAGAAAGGATAGATGAATAGTGACAACAACAAAATCTTCGGGTGAACCTACAATGGCAGATCTGCTGAGCCGTGCCAAAAGCAAAGCTCAAACCTTCATTAAAGGCCAAAGAGTTCCGGCAACTGTCATTTCTAAATCCGACACCTCTGTCATTTTTGACATTGGCGGAAAGAGTGAGGGAATTGTTAAGGAAAAAGGCTACACGGATGCAAAAGAGTTTATAGGAACACTCAAAGTGGGAGATGAAGTGTTGGTTACGGTCCTTGTTCCCGAAACCAGAGAAGGCACAACAATTGTGGCTCTTAAAGACGCGATGAAAGACATTTCTTGGAAGGTACTTGAGGAAGATAAGAAGTCGGGTGAAGCAGTTCCGGTCCTTGGAAAAGGAGTTGGAGCTCCCGGGTTTGTAGTTGACGTTTTAGGGATTGAAGGATTTATTCCCACCTCACAACTTGGGCGTGAGGTAGCGGCAAATCCCCAAAGTCTTATCGGAAAATACTTCAAAGCAAAAGTAATGGAGGTAGATAAATCGAATAATAAAGTTGTTCTTTCGGAGAAAGAAATCTCAGAAGCAGGGGATATAGCAGCCAGTAAAAAAGCCCTTGCCGGCATTAAAGAGGGTGAAATCTATGAAGGAGTTGCAACTACCGTTGCACCTTTCGGAGCTTTTGTAAAAATCAAAGTCGGTAAGGCCTCAGTTGAAGGACTCGTGCATGTTTCGGAACTTTCTTATAGTAGAGTTAATCTTCCCTCGGATGTTATTAAAGAAGGCGACGAAGTTAAAGTTAAAGTTCTGGCATCCCGCGACGGTAAATTGGCCCTTTCCATTAAGCAAGCTAAAGTTGATCCTTGGAGTGAGGTTGAAAAGAAATTTAAACCGGAAGATAAAGTGACAGGTAAAGTGGTTAGGATCTCTGACTTTGGAGCATTTATAGAACTGACCCCCGGAGTTGAGGGACTCATTCACATAACCAAAATTCCTCCTACACAAAAACTTACAGTCGGGCAGGAAGTCAAATGTGTTGTTGAGGAAGTTAATGTTAAAGACAAAAGGATTGCTTTGGGCCTTGTTTTAACCTCAATTCCTGTCGGATATAAGTAACAAACATTATGGCAGAGCGATTTAACCCTGTCGCACTGGAACAGTTGCTTCTTTCTTTCAAATATCATCCCGATGAAGATTGGAATGACCTAAACATTAGGTCGGAATCCCGCGTAATCGGTTTCGGTAGTGATTCATTTGTTTTTCCTCTAGGGAAAAGTGAAGTTGTTAAGGTTTACAGGAAAGGATTGTCATTCCGATCCAATCTTGAGCTTTATCAGGAAGTGATAAATAGAGCAAGTGACCTGTGTTTGGCAAGTGATTATTTCATTAGATTTCATAATAAGGTTCATCGCGTTTTTGTTAACCCAATTTCATCTATCCATGCTTTTGAGCGATCGAATATCTTATGTGCAATAAGTAGAAGAGTTTTGGGTAGAAGTCTTTATGACGTAGGTGGCAACCAGGATGGAATTGACCAATTAAGTGTCTGGTTGAATAAAAAGTTGTGTGTAGAAGGAATTGGAATATCAGATTGGAATGTCCGAGTTAATGACGGGTTATTTGTAAGGCCGGCACTGATTGTAACAGATTTATCTGACTACATTGGTACACTGAGTAGGAAGCGGTAAAAAGAAGTGTTAGAAAATTTCAAGTACTAGGAATTTGTGATATTCTTGGCTAGATGGCTTTACATTCTAAATACATTTGTCAGCAATGTGGCTACGAGTCTACAGGTTGGCTTGGAAAATGCCCTAATTGTGGGGAATGGAACTCCATGGTTGAGACTGTGGTTGAGACAAGTTCCAAATCACAAAACACAAGATCCAAACAAATTTCAAGCTCCAAACCCATTAAACTATCAGAAATCAAACAATCAGAAACAAAAAGAATTTCCACTAAGATTTCAGAGTTGGACAGAGTTTTGGGCGGGGGCCTGGTTCCTGGGCAGGTTGTGCTTATTGCAGGGGAGCCCGGGATAGGCAAATCAACTTTGTTGACACAGCTGGCAGCAAAGTTGTCAATCGGAGTTGGTCAGGAGTTAGTCAAAGTTAGTTCTGACAGCAAAAATAACCAACTTGGACCAATTTCAACTAATTCCAGCCCAAAAGCAGTTCTTTATGTTTGTGGTGAGGAATCGGCAAATCAGGT
>JAJYIG010000039.1 GCA_021790215.1 bacterium | reverse complement strand
ACGAACAAATGATTAAAGATTACGTAAAGTATCAAAGAGAACAAGATTCAGGACAGCTGAAAGCTGTATGGGATAATGATGCTACGGGTAAGTGAGCAAAGCGAACGACACCCGTAGAGAATCACTTATTGAAGATGCTCAAAAATATAATGCAATTGATTTAATTCCTAAAGTTGATTGTCCAAAATTGTTTATTGTTGCCGAAAAAGACTCAAAGGTTTCAAGTAATGCCTCAAGAAAATTATATAATGCGGCAAAAGAGCCCAAGGAGTGGTTTCAGATTCCAGGTATGGAGCATAAATATCAATACCAATCACAAGAAATGTTAGATAGGGTTAATAAGAAGATTCTCGATTTTATTGAAACACAAGACCGAGTTGTAGAGTAAAAAATGAGCTTATTAAATATAGCCAAAGTCTTTGTAGATGAAAATGGAAAATTTGGAAACCCAGTCGGAATCGTGATTGATGAAGAACGCAAACTTAATGAGGAAAAGAGGCAAAAAATAGCCACTAAATTAAACTTCAGCGAAACGGTGTTTGTTGATAGTTTAGGGACAACACCAGAAATCAGTATTTTCAACCCACAAGATAAAGTTAAATTTGCTGGCCACGCAGTTTTGGGAACTGCATATTTTATAAATCGCATTTTCGGTAAAACAGTAAGCTCAATAAAATGCTGGGACAAGAATGTTTTGGTCAGGTTTGAAAGAGAACTTACATATGTCGTTGCTCCGTTGGCAATCATGCCTAACTGGAATTTTAAGGAGTTAACTTCCTCCCATGAAGTCGAAAACTTATCGCAAGATATATTTTCCAAAATGGAACACACTTTTGCTTGGGCCTGGATGGATGAAACAAAAGGGCTGGTTAGAGCCAGAACATTTGCTCCAGATTGGGGAATTCCAGAAGACCAAGCGAATGGTTCTGGGTCAATGCTCCTTGCATCAAAATTGAGTAGGGAACTTGAAATTCACCATGGAGAAGGTTCAATCATCTTTGCTAAACCAGAAGGTTCAGATAATGCGGAGGTTGGGGGACTAGTTGGGATTGATAATCAAAAAGAACTGGAATTAGACTGAATCATTATAGCTATAACGCTATTTTTCTCCACGCCTGCTATATTTTTTTGAAGTCGTTCAAAACTTTTTCAATTCTTTCTATTACGATTCGAGCCCGTTCAAAATGATCATCGACATCTTTCTGTTCATATAATTCATCAACATTCGATAAACCCGCTAAGTGAATTTTATTTCGTGACTCTCTCAGTTTTTCAGCTTCTCCAAATACTTTGTCGGTAAAAATACCCGTCCTTAGACATGCCCGGTTTAATGCTATTAGTTGAGTATTTCGTGTTAATCTTTCTGTTGTTCTATGCCTAACAACGCCACAAACTTGTCGATTTCCGTCGTCAAACTCTTCCAAAATCACACACTTTTCTTCTTTCCATTCCGGTTCCATAACATCCTCACTTTTTATTTTGTCTAAATCAATTAAATGCTTCAAAGCGTAATGAGTGCAGCTTTCAGTTACAATCGCGGTTTGTATAATGATGTCTTTGTAAAGAGAGTAGAGCATTGGTCCGGGAAGTTTGTGATGTCCAGCGAGATTTATAAGAAAAATTATGTAGCGAAAAATAATTACGGTGTTAGTTCTTTGGGTTTCGTCCTCTATAAAAGCAAAACGTTTTTCTAATTTGGTTTGATCGGGGATTGGAATATCACTATCCATTCTGTAAAAGCTTGCTAAGGGACGGATATCCTGCTTTTTTGAGATAACTTCCCAATTTCATGTCCGAGCGTACTCCGAAATCTTTGCCATAGGTTTTTTCGATAGTTTGCATCTTGGTATCAGCTCTTTTTCTCCTTATAGTAGTCTTCATATTTTCAGTATATTATCTCGTCAAAATTTATCAAGTCGAGAATATTACAATTGAAAGGTGTTAAAATAGCTTCATGTCACTTTCTGTTGGGATTGTCGGACTGCCGAATGTGGGGAAGTCCACGCTTTTTAATGCGCTTCTAAAAAAGCAGCAGGCTTATGTTGCCAACTTTCCTTTTGCTACAATTGAGCCAAATATTGGGGTAGTTCCCGTTCCGGATGAGCGACTTGGCAAGCTGGCTGAGGTAACAAAAAAAGCCGAAAGTATGTCAATCCTTCCGCCGGAAGTTCCGGCTACTGTTGAATTCGTCGATATTGCAGGCCTTATCGCAGGAGCCAGCAAAGGCGAGGGCTTGGGAAATAAATTCTTGAGTCACATCAGAGAAACTTCAGCCATTTGCCATGTAGTACGAGCCTTTACAGACCCTGATATTATCAAACAGGGAGTAACGGATCCGGTTAAAGATTTTGAAGTAGTTGAGACAGAATTAGCATTGGCTGATTTGCAAACATTAGAGAAACAACCCTCCTTCTCTGAAGCTTCGAAGGGCAAGAAAGATCCTAATCATCCGGATCTACAAAGGGCAAAAGTGACAGATAAACTTAGAGAGGCTCTTTCCAAGGGAATTACTGCCAGGGAAGTGGAACTAACCGAAGAGGAGGAAAAAATTGCCAAAAGTTTGAGTTTACTCACCTCAAAGCCTATCTTGGTTGTTTTAAATGTTGATGAAGGGGACCTGACAAAGAGTAAGGAGATAGAGAAAGAGTATACAGAAAAACTCAAACTTCAGCCTGATCAGGTTGTGGCAATTTGTGCCAAAACCGAGGCGGAACTGGCTGAACTTTCGGATGAAGACCAGAAGGCATACCTAAAAGACCTCGGTATAGAAAAGTCGGGCCTAGAGAGACTTATTCAAAATGCTTTCGCCACACTTGGACTAATGACTTTTCTTACAGCTGGGGAGAAAGAGGTCAGAGCCTGGACTATTCCGGTAGGATCAACGGCGCTATCGGCCTCTGGGGAGATCCACACCGATTTTATGAAGAAGTTTATTAAGGCCGATGTTGTCAGTTTTGACGATTTTATTACACTTGGTGGGTGGAAAGGATCACACGATGCTGGTAAGGTCAGGAGCGAGGGTAAAGACTATCCTATGCAGGATGGAGATGTGGTTGAGTTCAAGATCGGGAGCTGATATAATTTGACAATGAACAAGTATGAATTGACTTTGGTAGTAGACGGCAAAGGAGGAGCTGCCAAGAAAAAGAAAGTTGCCGAAACTTTGGAAAAGACTCTCAAAATCCTTAACGGAGCGATTAAAGAGTCCAAAGAATGGGGAATAAAGGAAATGGCCTATAAAATCGGTAAGTCCGAAACAGGACTTTATCTTTTTTATGAGATTGAGTTGGATTCAAAAGCGGTTAAGACCCTTAATGATAAACTGAAGAACGACCCGGATCTTTTGAGATACCTGGTGGTTAATAAGGAGAAATAATATGGCGAAGAGTCTAAATAAAGTTCAACTAATCGGAAATCTGACCCGCGATCCTGAGATGCGTTACACTCCGCAAGGAACTGCAGTTTGCACTTTTGGAATTGCAACCAATAGAAGTTGGACAACCGATAGTGGTGAAAAAAAGGAAGAGGCTGATTTTCATAATATAGTTGCATGGAATAAACTGGCGGAAATTTGTGCGCAGCTTCTTAAAAAGGGTAGAAAAGTTTATGTTGAGGGGCGTCTTTCTACTCGAAGTTGGCAGGGGCAAGATGGAACGCAAAAACAAAGGACGGAGATAGTTATAAATGACATGATCATTCTTGATAAAAGAAGCGACGAGCCGGTAGATGTGGACATTCCGGAACCAATAGTTGAATCACAGCCGATATCGGAGAATGTAGCCGAAAAGTCGCCCAAAAAGGGGAAGAAGGTTGAAGAGAAAAAGGTTGAGGAACCTGAAGACGAGGACATTCCATTTTAAATAAAATATGGCAAAAAAATTGAATAAAAGAAGAAGGAGAATAATTAAGGAAGAACCCGTTCCGCGTAATTGTATATTTTGTAAAACAAATAAGAATCCTGATTATAAGGATTTCGAATCTCTTTCAAAGTATGTCAGTGATCGCGCCAGGATTTTGGGTAAAGACCGTACCGGGATTTGCTCGAAGCATCAAAGGAGGCTTTCTACTGCAATTAAACGTGCCAGGCATTTGGCACTTTTACCTTACGTTCCCTCTCTTAAGTAATTTAAATACTTCTTGAGTTGACCAATTAAAACAGTTATTATCTTTAGTTATGTCTTTCAGACTTAATTTTGGTAAAGCCCGGGGAATAATCGTAAGCATCATTTTTGTTTTGGTGGCTTTCTCCGGCGGTTACTACCTTGGTGTTAACGGATATAAAGCCAGGGTAAATAGTGCTTTGCAGGTTCAGCTTGACCGCTCCGTTCCTCCCAATAAAAATGTCGACTTCTCACTTTTCTGGCAGGTTTGGGACACTTTGGAGGCCAAATATTACGATAAATCGAAGATTGTTCCTTCCAAAATGGTTTATGGTGCAATCGAGGGGATGGTTTCATCTCTCGGAGATCCTTACACAATGTTTTTGCCCCCGAGCCAAAACAAAATTGTTAATCAGGATTTAAGCGGCAGCTTTGACGGAGTAGGGATAGAGCTTGGTTTCAAAAATAATAATTTGGTGGTTATTGCTCCTTTGCCGGATTCTCCCGCACAAAAAGCAGGGGTTAAAGTCGGAGATTATATTATTCATATAAAGGATACAAAAAAGAATTTGGATGTTTCTACACAAGGGATGTCTTTGGAGGAAGCGGTGGCGGACATTAGGGGAGATGCGGGAACAACTGTAACCCTAACGCTTGTCCGGCAGGGAGATTCTAACCCCATTACAGTGAATTTAACGAGGGCAACGCTTAATGTCCCATCGGTTACCTTGAATTGGGTCGGGAAAAATTCAAACATCGCTGATATACAGATCAGTAAATTTGATTCGGAAACCGACGGAGAATGGGATAAAGTGGTTACCCAGGTTCAACAAAAACAGGGTGCGGGAGGAATAATAATTGATTTGAGAAATAACCCGGGTGGGTATCTGGAGTCGGCGGTACATGTTGCCTCGGATTTTGTGCCGGAAGGAACAACTGTTGTTATTCAGCAAAACGGAGATGGGTCTGAGCAGGATTATAAATCACAAGAGCTTCCCAGGCTTCAAAATTATAAAGTTGTGGTTTTAATTAATGGCGGAAGTGCTTCAGCCTCGGAAATTTTGTCCGGAGCCCTAAGAGACGACAAAGGGGTGGAACTTGTGGGAGAAAAGAGCTTTGGTAAAGGGACAGTTCAGGATCCGATTGATATCCCTGGAGGAAGTGGACTCCACGTCACAACGGCCAAATGGCTGACCCCCAAAGGCACTTGGGTTAACGGAGTTGGGCTCACTCCGGACGTCACGGTTACTCCTAAAAATACTGATACCACAGATACACAGTTTGATGCCGCTCTGAAACTATTTCAGTAGATTTTCAGTTTAATGTAGCACAATATTTCTTAATTAAGGAATATTTTTAACCTACAATGAAAAAACTGAATTACAGATATAGTATCGTAGTAGTTGTTCTGGTAATTGTTCTTGTGGGTGCCGTGATTTTGGGTGCGGTTGCAGATAGACTTTTTGCTCTTTCGCCTCTTAATGCTCTTATTCCCAGACTCGAAGAGCCCGCAGTTACCGAAAACGTGGTTTCTGGAGACAATAATGTAGTGAATGTCGTTAAGGAAGTCGGACCTTCTGTAGTTACTGTTTCCGGTACAGCTCCTAAGCAAAATGTCATTCAGCTTTCTCCTTTTGGGGGTTTTAGTCAGGGGACTACAGGCGGGACACCGCAAGATATTGGCAGCGGCTTCGTGGTAAGCAGCAACGGGCTTATCGTTACCAATAAGCATGTAGTTTCAGATCCCTCTTTAACCTATACGATTACCACATCTGATGGAAAGACTTACAACGTTACGCAAATCAGCAGGGATCCGAATAATGACATTGCTTTTCTTAAAGTAAATGCAACAGGACTCAAGACAGTTACTTTGGGGGACTCTTCGAATTTACAAGTAGGGGAATCTGTGATTGCAATTGGGACTGCCTTGGGACAATTTAGGAATACGGTTACGACGGGCGTGGTTTCAGGTCTTGGAAGAGGAATTAGCGCGGGGAGTGTCTATGAAGGATATGTTGAGCAGCTGGATAATGTGATCCAAACAGACGCTGCTATTAATCCGGGGAATTCCGGAGGACCTCTTCTTAATTCAGCGGGGCAGGTAATTGGAATTAATGTTGCTGTAGCCGAAAGTGCTCAGAATATTGCTTTTGCAATTCCTATAAATACTGTTAAGAGTTCTCTTACTCAGTACCGGGAAACGGGAAGTTTTCCGGCGAAGGCATATCTTGGTGTTGAATATCAAATGATTCCTCAGCAAACTGCGATTTTGAATAATGTTCCTCAAGGCGCTTATGTTGTCCAGGTTATGTCCGGATCTCCTGCAGAAAAGGCTGGAATTCAAACAGGAGACATTATTACAAAGCTTGACGGAACTTCTTTGACCTCTACTGGTAGTAGTCCTGCCACGCTTATCAATGCCAAAAAGCCTGGGGATCCTATCTCTCTTGAGATCTGGAGAAATGGACAAGATATGAATATTAATGCAACTCTGACTGCTTCGAGCCAATAATCTCACTTCGATCTTGTCTGAAAATTATCTATGAATTCGTTGTTAAGAATTCTTTTGGGGAAATAGTACTCCTCGGTTGGTAGTTGAAGGTGAGGTAATGGAAACAATGCATGAAGTTGACTTTTGTATGCAAGGATTGCGTTTGCTTTTTCATTATAATTACCAAGCCATTGTCCTGATATCATGTTGTCGCCCTCTGACATTTCTGCCGGCTTTCCATTAGAATCTTTCTTTAACGAGAATTCTTTCCAGAAGACGCTACTTTCCGGGAAGAAATTAGAAAGGTGATTTGTTAGACGGTGATCTAAATGTTTTCTCCCGTTAGCGATCGGAAAAAATGTTAAATATGGGGAACTTGTATCAATGAATTTTGAAAGTGATGTGTTTATTAAATCAAGCAATTCCTCGTGCTCGGAAAGTGATGTGCCTAAATTGTGTTTGTTTCCCGTTCTCCAAGCTGCATCTACGAATCCAAGGTGTACAACTCGATTTATTCCCAGTTTGTTAAGTGCCTCTTGATCCTCCCTTTGCCTATCTGAAAAAAGAAGTGATGCGTCTTCGTACCCGCATTTTTTAAGCCAGCTTGGTTGAGGAATATTACTACTACCTTGGGTAAATATGGTTATGACGGTAGTATCAGTTCGTGTTGCAAGGTAATTTATCAGTGCACCAGCGGATAATACTGCATCATCAAGGTGGGGGGATATAAAAAAACAAGGAATTTTTTGGGTTGTGATTTTGTTAACGAGGTCGTTCATGGCGTTTTGCCGGAGATTTTCAGTTTTATTTAGCGTTAACTCTGGACTACGAATTGTAAGCTTGTTTCCATTAATAAGCCAGGCAGCCGAATTTCTAATTTTTATCGCGCGTCTTGGGCCAATGTATTCTGAAATTTCCATGTTATCCTTGCTGGAATGTTTATTGAAGGCTTTTCGTTAACTCCGTAATTTTGTCCAAATCTCCATCTACAATAGCTTCCAGCTTGCCGAATGATTTTCCGAGCCTGTGATCTGTGACCCGATCCTGGGGAAAGTTGTAAGTTCTTATTTTCTCAGCTCTCATTCCTCGGCCAATAAGCGATCTGTAGCCTGCAATGGTTCTGAGTTTTTCTTCTTCCTGCTTCTCCCAAAGCTTACTTCTAAGCAGGGAAAGAGCGATTTGCCTATTCTGCTCCTGGAAACGCTCTTCACGGGCCTCTACGATGATTCCAGTGGGTTTATGTACAAGTCTGACGGCGGTAGAGACTTTGTTAACATTTTGGCCGCCATGCCCCCCTGCGCGAGTAAAACTCCACTCCAAGTCGTTCGGGTTAATTTGAACTTCATTTTCTTTGATTTCCGGAAGAGCTACAACAGTCGCGGTTGAAGTATGGATTCTGCCTCGTTTTTCGGTAACCGGTACACGCTGAACCCTGTGGACTCCGGATTCGTTTTTGAGCGCATCAAAAGCACCAAATCCGCTTATTTTTACGCTTGTGTCGGATAGAGGAACAACTTTCCAACCCTTTTTTATGGCATAACGGATATACATTCTAAGAAGATCTTGTCCCCAGAGTTTGGCCTCGTCTCCTCCCGTGGCGCCACGGATTTCAATAAATGCCGTCTGATTTTGAGGATTCATTTCTTAAGCTGCACTTTTTCTAAGTTGTTCAAGGGTTTCGGGTCTTGAAGCCTCTTCTTGAAGTTTCTTTTGCTTTTTAAGCCTTCTTTTCTCAGTTTTACTGACTAACTTCTTGTTTGCAGCTGCCTGTTTGGCCTTAAAGGCGTCAACTCTACCAGCAGTATCAACAAACTTCATTTGCCCGGTATAAAAAGGATGGCAACTGTAGCAAACTTCAACATGGATTTCAGGTACGCTGGCCCCTGTAGTGAATGTGTTTCCACAGGCACAAACAACTTTAGCTTCCGGATACCACTTTGGGTGAATTTGTGCTTTCATAAGACGCAATTATAGCAGATTTCAAGAAAACCGTGAATAGGAAATTCATGGATGGATTGAACCTGATATATAGTCTTACTTAGGTGCTTGTCGGGAGCTATTACTCGTGAAGATTCCTATAGTGTCCTTTCTTCCATTCGGCAAGGAACACCCCGATT
>JAJYIG010000004.1 GCA_021790215.1 bacterium | reverse complement strand
ATAGTCGCCATCGTATTTGCGTTTCTAATAATGTTTAGGGTAAAACTTTCACCCCAAACAGTTGTATCCGTTCAATCCGCCCTCCCTAAAATTATCATTTCTTTGATATTGGTCACATTTTCTTACGCCATTGCCGGATTTCTAATTGACTTAATGTATGTTGTTATTGGAATTATAAGCATTGCCGGAGGTCAGATGAATATATTAGGACTAAACTCAACAAACTGGTTCAACATCATGACAGTGGGCCAACCTTGGGGAATTAATATACAATTTGGCATCTTGGTGGGCGGTGCGCTATATATTGTCCTTTTTGCCATCTCATTATTGGTATTGGCAGTGATAAACCTCGGGTCTATTGCGATGGCCCTGACCGTAACCGCTGTCGTTGCCCCTATAGTATTAACCGGGGGCACAATCCTTCCTTTTATCGTCATAATTTTTGCAATACTCTATGTGATTGTTATTATCATATTAATATGGATGTTTGTTAGAACAATCTGGAACCTTTTAAAGGCTTTTGTAAACATTATTCTCCTAACAATATTTGCACCTATCCAGTTAACTCTCGGCATTTTTATCCCTAGTCTGGGTTTTGGATCTTGGGTCAAAAGTTTCATATCAAACCTAGCAGTTTTTGTAGTAACAGGAACCTTACTTTTATTCTCTTTTGTTTTTCTTGTGGGAGGACTAGAGATTGGCCTTAAAACTACTTATGCAATGTCTTCAGTTTCTGTTATGTCATTCTTACAAGTTACAGTGAAAACTCTACTTGGTAGCAGCGCGGCTGGCACTCTTCTTGGGGGAGGAAATGCTGCGTGGCCCCCGCTCCTGGGGGGTGGTGTTGGAAACGGCGGGGCTGTAATGGGTTTACTTTTTGCCATTGTCAGCTTTGTAATATTTACGATGATTCCAAAGGCAAACGACCTTGTCCAGTCATTCCTATCTGGTAAACCATTTGCATATGGAAGTGCGGTTGGCGAGGCGGTTGGACCAATAGCTGCAACTGGCGAGCTTGCCGGAACTTATAAAGAAGGGGTGGCGAAAGGCAGGTTTCCTTCTAATCCCACCACTCAAAAGATTGCAGATTACCTCAGTTGGCTATCATTAGCCCGTAGAAGAGGTGGTCATTAAGCAAAGTCATCTTTAACCAATGACTCTTCGGGAAGATTTCTAGCTTCTTCTGGTGATATTATTCCAGTTCGTCCAATTCTATACTTCATTCTTTTAATAGCTTCCCTGGATTGAGGATTACCGAAACCAGGCTTATCCTTAACACTATCAAGGGGCGCCGCAATCCACTCTCTATATTGGGGAAGGGATCTTATACCATCCCAAAAAGCCAAGAGATACTTTTTCTTATAATTTCTAACAACCTCATCTTCGTTTATTGTCCCATCATTTTGGATCTTTTCAATTACACCATCCGGATGCATAACAATATCATTGACTCCCCTAAACCTACCATCGAAAACAGTTTGTTTGTTCATAGCTATACCCATATATTGACCAAGCCTCTCAAAAAAAGACTTCTCTTTTAACTCGTGAATATCCCAATCAGTTCTCATCATCAACTGAAAAAGTCCAACCTTTTCCCTTCCAGCGATAAATGGTCCCAAAGCAGCAGAGTTGAAAGTTTTGGGAGACAACAGTTTCCATGGCAACTCGCCCAGACGGTATGCTGGCTCCTCAGGCAGTTTCTTTGTAACTCCATCTTCTATTGCCAATCTGTCTTTTACCACACCTGCTCTATAACCCCAACGCATCTCGTCAAAAGTTCTTTTACTCAAAATCTTTTCCCCATTAGAATTAGTTTTAAGCCACTTAGTGTCATACAAGTGGTGAATCACATCTTTTCCACCAAACTTATCGGTTTCGACATCTACAGACCAGTTTTTAAGATATGGAACCGTAAATCTATCCGGGTACTTGTCAAGTGAACCGTCCGGCCCGAAACCTCTTATTTCCGTCTTCACATATCTGTATATTTTTCTAAAAATATTTGGGGCAATCACCTTTACTCTATCACAAGAGGTCATCCCTCCCATGTCGTGGTGTGGGTAAATAGTATCCTTTTTAACCCCTAAATAATAATTGTCTTTTCTTGCTCGATACCACTGATTCCCGATATCTGATGCCTCCCCAGTCACTCTCAAAAGACCCCAGGCTATAAAGCGTGCATCCCTAGCATCCTTGGCAGCAAGATTCGGGGCAGCGTCCCCACCACCCAAAAACCTCTCAATTTGCTGATAGATATATTCCAAGTCGCCCGGTTTGGGCTCGACTAGAACATTACCCCTCTCAGTTAAGCGGCCTCTTATATTCAGCTCTGCAGGCTTTCCACCTTTAGCTAAATTGTCATTCCTATCAACACCCACCCCCTTATTCCAGGTCCACGGTTCTCCTATCCATTTTACCAGCGATGGGTTAAGTACCCTGTCAGGACGTTTATCTGGTGGAATAAACAAATCATCAATCTCTTGATCTTTCACTTTAAACAAAAACTTTATGCCAGGTCTTTTAAGCAGGGCTTCAAATTCGCCGGGCTTTTCAGAAAGTGCTGCTATTTCAAAACACTGTAGAGCAACACCAATTGCGTCTCCAAGCTCGCATCCTTCTCTATATTCAGCACCACCCTCAGTTTTCATTAGTGCTGGGGTTCTCTTGCCTTCGATCATCCTATCCGGTACAGTCCTACCTTCGGAGTTGCAAAGAGCATCCATCGCTTCCTGAGTTAAACTACCCATGAAATAAAACTGCACTAAACCCTCAAGATTTTCTGTCTGATTCCATACCCAACGAAGCTTTTTTACCAAATCTTCTCTAGATGTCATCTCAGACTGAATCTTGTCAAGGTTTCTATATAATTCTTTTCTCTGTGAATCCGTCCCAGCAACAAAGACTTGTATTGGCTCTTCCTCAACTTCAATGTGATGTAGGGTTCTTTGAGGCGTTAATATCTTTTTTTCGTGTTCAAGCGTCTCAATCTTAGAAGTATATGCAAAACCAGGGTAGGTTAGTGTTTCCACTATTTTACCTGTTTCTTCAATCTCTCTTGTGTCCTCGTTCCGTTTCAATTCTTTTCTCAGCAGAAGATAACCAAGATCTAGTAAATCCTGGCGGGAGTAGGACATGTCTGCCTTCCTGTTTCCCACAAGGGCAATTGCGTCTTCTAACCTATATTCACTAACGGAGCCGTCCGGATGAAGCGACATATCTTCAAAACCGTTCATGAAAGTTCTTCCAGCGTCTATTAACTGATATCTCTCTGTACCTGTGGATATGATTTCGAGCTGGGTTTGTCCCTCACGATACTGGTGGTGTTTCCTGTAATCCTCTTCTTTATCCTTTGAGTCCTCAGAACCAGAAGAGCCTTCAGGATTATCATTACTTGCAGCATAATTAACCATCCGGTCGCGGCCACCTGTTAAAAGTTCAGCCATACTCAGATTTTATCACGGAGTTGGGAAAAAGGTAAACTACTGTGTAGTCAATCCACAACTTGTGAAAAACTCCGCTAGTTGAAACAGCTTGTTCACGCTGTAACATGAATGTAGGAAAGAGATCAAAAAGCTATGTTTTGATGTCTTTTTACCTACCCTAACATGGAACAACATCCAATACCGCAACAGATTTCTTCATATCAATTTAGATTGGTAGGAGACATGACCCTCAAGCAGTTTTTTCAACTTGCAGGGGGATTTTTGGTTGCTCTAACCTTCTATTCTCTTCCTATTATGGGAATTATTAAGATACCCTTAGCTGCTATTTCGGCACTTCTTGGAGTTGGTATGGCTTTTATGCCCCTTGAGGGTCGTCCTTTGGAAAGGTGGATTTTCGCCTTTTTCAGAGCAATTTATACCCCAACCGAGTTTTTTTGGAAAAAAACCGTTAATCCTCCAAGGTTTTTTCAGGATGAAGCAGCCATGCCTACCCCAACATCTGCATCTCCGCAGCAGGAAGCAGCACTAAATCAATACCTATCCTCCTCTATCAAAAAACCAGGAGAACTGAACACTCTCGATCAAGCAGAAGCTGGTTTTTTGAGAAAACTCACAGGTCTTTTCTCAAATATTACCAAAGCCCCTACGTCCCCTGTCCCTGCCTCCCAACCTTTACAAACCACGACCCCGTCGGCACACAAATTGGAGGTCCCCACCAATAATCCCATCAAAATTGGTCAGCCAAATTCGCCACACTTAGTAGTAGAAGAAAAGCCCTCAGTGGTAGTTCCTTCTACCAAGGTTACTACTCATCACATAAATCCAATTATTGCCGGAGAAGAAATTATTTCAACCAAGCAGGCACTTTTTTCCATTGACGCAGCCCCACCCAACCCCCCGACTATTCCTAATGTTATTGTTGGTCAGGTAGTAAATCAAGACAGAAAAATTATAGAGGGAGCAATAATGGAAATAAGAGATTCCTCGGGACGTCCAATTAGAGCCTTAAGAAGCAATAAGGTGGGGCATTTTATAATTGTTACCCCCCTTGATAGCGGAAGATACGATATCGTAACGGAAAAGGACGGTTATGAATTTACCCCAATCACATTCGAAGCAGTCGGAGATATTATTCCACCAATTCTCGTCCAAGGAAGAAGGGTGTCTCAAGATGAAATGTCCCAAATCCAACAACCTACTGCCTACAACCCTCAACAAGCTGTAGCTGGCGGTTTATAAATTTATGAAAATTCCTGTAATTCCATTTTTATCAATTCCCGATAAACCAATCGTATCAACAACCCAGAATCACCTACCAATTGCCGACATTACAAACGATATTGTTCTTTATAAAGACGGTGGTGCAACTCTTGTTATGGAATCCACCTCTCTTAACTTTGGGCTTTTGTCCGAAAAGGAACAAGAGGCGGTGATTGCCGCTTACGCAGCTTTAATTAATTCCTTAACCTTTTCCATTCAGATAGTTGTTCTTACTCAAAGGAAAGATATCAGCTCTTATTTAAGTTATCTTGACAAACAAGCCAAAATAATTACTCAACCTCTTCTTTCCCAATTAATGCAAGATTACCGAGGTTTTATTACAGAATCTGTCAAAAAGAAAAACGTTTTAGGGAAAAGGTTTTTTGTGGTTTTATACCTAAGCCCCCTGGAACTGGGAGTAGGAAAGTCTGTCGCAATAATAACCAAAAAGAGAGAAGGTCCCCTGCCTTTTTCCAAATCCTATGTCATTAAAAAGGCCAAGATTGCCCTCTACCCAAGACGCGACCACTTAATTCGCCAGGCAGGAAGATTAGGAATTAAATTCAGACAACTTTCTACAGATGAACTAATAGACCTTTATTATTCTGTATATAACTCAGAAAAACCGGCCGTTAAAAAAGAGCCGGAGGTAATATTAGAAAAAAAAGCCAATGATATTTAATATTCTGAAATCAAAAAAGATGGACGGTAAAGCCGTCAGTGTAGAAAGCCCACCGCAAAATCTGCCAACCCAGACAAAAGTACCTGCAAGTAATCAACCTGCCCTAACAGTACCCAATCCGCCCCCTACTCCAGAGATTAAACCAGGAGTCGCTTCTGCAAGTTTTTCTGTGGGTCGGGGTGAAAATTTACTGGATACAATTGCGCCACAATCGATCGAGGAAGACTTTGATTATATAAAAATTAATGATATTTACTTCCGCACTATCTTTGTTTCCGCATATCCGAGATTTGTAGCTCCGGGATGGCTCGAACCGATTGTTAACTTTGATACATCTCTGGATATTTCTTTTTATATTTATCCAGTTGATGGGAAAAGCGTACTTGATGATCTTAGGAGAAAGATCGCTGAAATGGAGGCTGAGATTTCAACCGACCTTGAAAGAGGTAAGATAGTCGACCCATCAACTCAAGCCAAGCTGGAAGACGCTAGGGCGCTCCAAGAGCAACTTGTAAAGGGTATCGAGAGATTCTACGAATTTAGTTTCTATATAACTATACCAGCCAATTCACCGGAAGAACTTAATCACATCACAAAACAGATAGAATCTCAACTCGGATCTTTGATGATTGTCAGTAAACATTCATCGCTTGATATGGAAAGTGGTTTTATTTCAACAGCTCCACTTGGAATAGACAGACTAAATATCACCAGGAATATGGACACTACCTCCGTGGCCACAACTTTTCCCTTGACCTCAACAGAGCTTTCCAGTGACCGCGGAGTTTTATACGGAATTAACTCCCAAAACGAATCATTCATAATTTTTGACAGGTTTAGTCTGGAAAACGGCAATATGACAATTTTTGCCACCTCAGGTGCCGGAAAAAGTTATTTTGTTAAACTTGAAGCGCTTCGTTCCTTGATGCTTGGAACGGAATCGATAATAATTGATCCTGAAAGCGAGTATAAACCCCTTGCCGAAGCGGTCGGAGGAGAATTTATTTCCTTTTCTTTTAATTCTCCTGCCAAGATTAATCCTTTTGACCTTTCCCAAATCAGGGAGAAGGGGGAAAACCAACTCGGACTTAAAATTTTGTCGCTCCATTCTTTGATGAAAATAATAATGGGGGCCATCACCCCAATCCAAGAGGCACTTCTTGATAGGGCTCTTGTAGCAACTTATAGAGCCAAGGGAATCACTATGGACCCAGAAACTCAAGGAAAAGAACCACCACTCATGGAAGATCTTTATAAAACTCTTGTGGGAATGGAAGTTCCGGAAGCACTCGACCTTGCAGCCAGAATAGAAAAATTTGTCAGAGGAAGCTTCGTGGGAATTTTTGATAAGCAAACAAATATAAACATCACCAATCCCTTTACGGTTTTTTCAGTTAAAGATTTACAGGACACCCTCCGCCCCATCGCTATGTTTATTATTCTTGACTATATCTGGACTAGAGTTAAAAAAGATCTCAAAAGAAGGATTCTTATAGTTGATGAGGCCTGGCACATGATGAGATATCCAGATACGGCGCAATTTTTATGGAGTGTTGTTAAAAGGGCCCGCAAGTACTTCCTGGGCCTAACAACCATTACACAAGACGTAGAAGACTTCCTGGCTCAGGACATTGGTAAGGCAATTGTGACAAATAGTGCCATGCAGGTTCTTTTGAAACAATCCCCCGCAGCAATTGATAAAATCGGTGAAATTTTTTACCTCTCTCAGGGGGAAAAACAACTACTTCTCGCTGCAAATGTCGGAGAGGGAATATTTTTTGCAGGGCCGCACCACGCTCCGATAAGAATCGTCGCCTCTGAGGCCGAAAATAGATTAATAACAACCAAACCGCAAGAGATGATTACTAAAGCAAGTCCAAGCCCTTACGAAGTAAAATAAAATGACAGATAAAGTAAGTCTCACCAAAGAAAATATCAAATTTATAATTGATGCTTTCTCCCACTTTTTTCCGGAAGGAATAATTTATTCCGTAGACAAACCATACGTTTCCGGAGAATTTAATTGGAACAATCGTAAAGGTTTTATTGAATTTGTTTTCCGTCTAACCGGCATAAAAATCACATCAGATAAAGATTTCAAAAATATTAAAAATGCCGAACAAGCTGTCATAAAACTGGCGGGGGTTGAAACTCAAAATCCCGAAGCAAACATTCCAGGGAAAGAAACTCGTGAGGCTCAAGAAAAAGAAAGAGAACAAAGGGAATCTGCCAAAGCTAAAGCCAAGGTGGAATCTGACGCTGCAGTCAAGGCTGCAATTGCAAAACAGCAGGAAATCCAAGCGGCACAAAAAGCAAAAAAAGAGATTGCTGACAAAATCAGGAAACAAGAGCAAATTCAAGAATCTCTAAAAGATAAGAAGGTGTATGCAAAAGTGGAAGCACCTCCCAGTCCGGAGCCAAGTTCTAACGTTAAAGTATTTATTAACGAAGCCAAAAATCATCCTCAATCGTTCAGACAGGATCTTGCTAAAAACATCAGAGAAAAGATTTCTCCTATATATGCAAAAACACTAACAAATGAGGAAATAGACTTCTTGGCAGATAAAGTTGCCTTCGACACAGTCTATACAATAAATAATCCCCGGGCTACTGTTTCATCAAACACACAAGCAGCAATTTTGAGTTCTATATCAAAAGATGCTTCCGTCGTTCCTGCTGCTATTCCAAACAAAGACACTCTAAATCTTATTCGAGACGCATCTAAAGAACTTGTCTTTTTCAAAGACTCTATGGAGTTGAGCCGTAGAGTACTATCATCTGTAGATAATGATTTAGCTCTCACAGTATTTGGCCCCGACCCAAGTGATATTAAAGTTAGTCTTTCTTCTCAACCAATGGAGGGTTACACAAACGAGGTGCACCTGGATCAATTAAATCATGGCTACATAAACCTCCTTCAAAACCAATCAGGAGTTTTTGACAGTATAAATTCTCTTGCCACTGACGGAGCAAAAAAAATTCTACTTGGTCAAGCACGCACATTCCTAAATTCCCAAATCGCAAAACTGCCTGCCGATAGTGTAATTTCAGGGGTTTACAATAGTGCTTTTGGTCAACAAATACTCTCTTTTGTCGGACTTGAAGAGACAGTCCCTCTTGGTGAAAGTTTTCTTGGAGGATTTATACAGCAAATTCCCGGCGCAACAGGATTTTTTGAAGGTTTAGGAAATACTCTTGAAATAGACTTTGGCTTCACAGCTGCTGCACCTGTTACAGAGATGGCTAGTACAACAATTGCAGCGACAGAAGGAGTCACAGCAGTTGAAGCCGCCACGGTTACCACAGGTGTTGAAACTGGGGTTTTAGCAACGGCCGGCAGCGCAATTGGAACTGAGGCTGGTGCAACAGTAGGTGGTGCCGCTATCGGAGCAGAAACTGGAATAGCTGCTGTCGGCACAGGAATAGGTGCCGGGGAAGCAGCAACTGCTACAGGGTTGGGTGCCTTAATTGGAAACGTTCCGGGATTAATTATAGGGGCAATCGTAGGACTAGTAGTCTCTACTTTGCCAAAAATTAAAAAGTTTATAGAAGACCATAAAGATCTTCTCCTCTTTGGTGGTATCGGTACACTACTTGCTGGACTTCTAACCGGTTCAGTCCCGTTGGTTTTAGTAGGAACACCAATAACCATAGCAGGAGCCTCATCTTTTATCGGTGCGGGTGGAGGTTTGAGATCAGCAACCACATCGCTATTTGGGAGTATTGGTTCGTTATTTAAAGTTTTAGGGTCAGCTTTTTTGGGAGCTGTCGGACTTCCCATTATGATAATTCTCGTTTCCTTCCCTGTTGTTGTTGCCCTAATGCTTTTTATTATTAACTCTGGAGCTTATGTTGTTCCCCCAACAGGAAGTTTGCTTAGCAGTTCCAATCCATACATTGATGTCCAAAAATCAGCTAACCCCTCCGGACAAGTTGCCTCTCCCACCACAATTACCTATACAATTACGATAACTGCCAAAAAAGACACCCTAACCAATATCACCTTCAAAAATGATTGTCAGGCAATTAAAAAAGATAATACAAAAATCGATTGCAAAGGCCTGGAAAACATTCCTTCAACACCCTTAACAATCACACCATCTAACCCATTTGTATTTACCTTTACATCCAATTATGGTTCAAATTATCAAAATTCACTTATAACGGATAATATTAACGTTTCCGCCACATCGGAAAGCGGAGGAAAAGTTTCTGAGACAGGCTCTGCTTCAGTGTGTTTCGGAGACTGTCCTCTAAACTGTTTTGATCTGAATGACACTTCGTGGAGTGCCGTTCCCAGCCTAAAATCAAATCTAACTCAAGCAGCAGCACAACTGGCCGCTCAGTATCCAAATTTTGCATCCAAAGTTTGCGCTAAAGGTGTTGTTAAACTCTGCTACACAACAAGTGACCCTTCACCTGTGGGAACAGGAGGAACTTGTAATGGTACATTCTATGCAAGAGATATTGAGCAATCAAATTGTAATATCAACTTTAATCAATGTGGTATACGTTCAACAAGTGATGCTCTTTATATTCTCACCCACGAAACCACACATCATATACAAGCCATAAACGGTAGTTATCAGCAATTATTTAATGAGCAAGTACCTCAATCTGAGTGGTCTTTGTGTACATACAATGCCACAGCCGGAAATGATGCTGAAAGTATGGCTGAGGGTGATGCTTTATATGTTGGAAGACCGTCATGGAATAATTGTATTACCAATTACATTAATCAGTACCCCAAACATTATTTGTTTGCTAAAAGTGTGATGTTTGCGCCATAGGTTTAGTTTAAAATTGATATAATTAAATAATGAGAAAAATATTTATGTTTATCAGAAAGTATTGGATACTACTTTTAGTTGTTATCGCATTTATTCTCTATGTTGCTAATTTGTTTATTAAAAGTCCCACACAAACAAATAAAACACACACAAATACCCCACCATCTGCCACTTTTAAATCATTAGTACCAGGAATAAGCACTCCGGATCAGGTTGCTGAGCAACTTGGAAAACCGGTCAGCACCAAAACAGTAAACGGAGAAACTATCTCTCAATATAAATCCACAAATCAATATAGATTTAACGAGGTGATTTATACAAACGGTTCCGCTCAATTAATTAAAGAAATTGTAAATTCAAATGACAATATCAATGCAGATTACGTGACAAATGTCTACGGAGTAGCACCGTATATGTTTTATAACACTCTTAGTAACAATCACTTTAACCTGTATGTTTATCCTCAAAACGGCATAGCCTATTTGGGACACACAGATGGAACATTACTTGAAATTTGGTATTTTCAACCAACTACAATTGACGACTTTGTCAAAACCTGGGCGGATGGATATTCCCTCACCCCCCCTTCCCCGAGTGGATATTAATCCTGAATCTTAACCGGCATTATCAAGTGAAGATAAGATGAATCTTTAGGATCAAGAAAAACTCCAGCGGAAGAAACTCCGGAAAATCTCATTTCTACTTCCTCTCCGGTAACTGAGTGAAGGAAATCTTCCAAAAATTTATAGTTGAAGGCGATTTCAAATGGTTCAGTATATTCGCCCCCACCCAAATCCACTTTTGCATCCACTTTTGCCTCCTGACTTCCGGCAGAACCACTTTCCGCCGAAACTCTAACAGAATCCTCTAAAACTTTAATTTTGACAATATTAGCCGATTCTCTTGCAAAAATCGACGCCAGCTTTATTGCCCTTAAAAACTCTTCTTTATCGAGTAATACCTTTACTATTGAGCTTTTAGGAATTATTTTCTCAAAGTCCGGATATTCACCCTCCAATAATCTCGAAGTTAAAATTGTATTCCCCATTCCAAAAATAACCTGTTTTTCCCTATCTTCTCTGAGCATCAAAATCTCCCCTACAGAAGAATCTACTCTCACTATTTCTCCCAGAACTCCTTTAGGAATAATCACCTTTCCAACATCTTCTTTCTTTATATCAAATGTAATAATTTTTCTAGAAAGTCTAAACCCATCCGTCGCTATCAGCGAAAGTGAATTACTAGAAAATAAAAACAAAACTCCGGTTAGAATCGGCCTTGTCTCATCTACAGATGTAGCAAAAAGAACCTGAGACAAGGCGGCAGACAAAGCTTCTTGTGAAAGTTTCACAGCTTTTTCTTGATTAATACTTGTAGGAATTTTTGGAAAATCGGATGAGTTTATACCCAAAATCTTGGAAGAAAAACCTGTGGTGGAAATTTTTAATTGTTCCTTTTCAGCAGAAAGAAAAATAGTTTCTTTGGGTAAATTAGAAACTAACTCAGAGATAACCTTTGCAGGAATACTTATCTCCCCCTCTTCTTCTATTTTTGCTCCGACCTGTACCGAAGCTGAAATTTCCAAGTTTGTAGATGAAACATAAACTTTACTTTTTTTGGTTGATAAAAGAATGTTTCCTAAAATTGGGAGTTGCGCTTTTGTGCTAGCAAACCTTGAAGCAACCCCAACCGCTTTTGATAAATTTTCCTGAAGAATCTGAAATTTCATTTTATTAATAATTTAAAAAGGTTCTTTTTGTCTTCTCTCTTATTATCATATATTAACTAGTAGTTCTAGTAGTAGGCAGTGTTTATAAGTTGAAAATTTTATCGTTTTGATTCTGAGATTCGGGACATATTCGTGTTGATATTGTGCTTACCCAATTGTTAATAAAATTGTGGATAATTCTAGCTTCAGTGTTGATAAGTGCAATACCCTTCATTATTATCCTCAAATTGTCTGTTTTATCTTCAAAATATCCTCCCTGATTTGCACATCGTTTGTGGCTAGTTGTGTAACTTTCTCCACAGCGTGCATAACTGTTGTGTGATCCCTTCCTCCAACCAGTCTTCCAACCTCTTCAAGAGGAATTCCAAGTTGTGTTCTTAGGAGATACATTAAAATTTGTCTTGGTCTTGCTATTGGGCGTGCCCTACTCTCCCCTAAAATTAACCTTTTCCCGACTTGGTAATATTTTGAAACAGCATCTGTGACTTCTTGGGGAGATTTTCTGACAATTTGGGCTCCGGCATCAGAATCTTTGCCAAGCGCGGATTCTATAGAATCGTTTGTAATTGGGGATTTTTTAATATGAACTTCAGTTAAAAGTCTTGTTAATATACCTTCGATTTTTCTGGCCGATTCAATGTTGGCTGCTATCATTTGTGCCTGATCGCTGGTGATATCCAGTCCCTTTTCTTTGGCTTTGATTTGTGTGATGGCACATCTAAGCTCAAAATCTGGAGGAGCAACATCTACAATAAGTCCTGCTTCGAACCTACTTCTAAGTCTTTCTTCAAGTTTTGATATCTCTGACGGAGGTCTGTCTGAGGTTAATATTATTTGGCCACCGGCCGAAGTTACTGCATTGAAGGTATGAAAGAACTCTTCTTGCACAGTGTCTTTACCTGCAATGAATTGAATATCGTCAATTAGTAGTAAGTCCAGCCTTCTGTATTTATTTCTGAAAGCTTGAGTTGTTTTGTTTCTAATCCCTTCGACAATGTCGTTTGTAAAATCCTCACCCGTGCAAAAAAGAACTTTTTTATTAGGATTAATTTTTAAAGTGTGGTTCCCTACGGAAACCATAAGATGAGTCTTACCTACTCCCACACCACCCCAAATAAAAAGCGGATTATAAGCAGAACCTAGACTTTGTGATACAGCCTGGGCTGCGGCGTGAGCCATCTGGTTACTTGACGAGACTGCGAAATTTTCAAAGGTGAAACTTGGTCGTATCCTTGCTCTTTGCAGTCTTTCTAAAAAGCCTTCATCTTCTTTTTCTTCTGTGAAAAGCGGGCTTACGACACCATCGGTATGTTTTATTTTGTCAGGGTTTTCCTTAACAGCAAATATAAGGTCGCAGTTTTTACCAAGAACTTTGATAAGAGAATCCTGCACCAAACCAAAATATCTGGATTCAATTGTATTTTTGGCAAAAGATGTGGGGCATCCGACCTCAGCTGTTACCCTTTCACCCAGATCTTTTAAAGAAGAAAGATGTGTTTGTAGAAACCAAGTGGAAAATATAGCGGGGGAGACCGAAATCTTAATAATTTCCAAAGAATCTTTCCAGGCTTGTTTTGTATCCATTTTATTATAAAAGAATAAATCTATCCGTACCGTATTTTTTAATGAGTTATCCACAATTCGTCAAGGGTCAAAATTTTTTGAGGCTCGAAACTTGGATGTTATGAGTGTTTTCTATAATTCTATTAGGAAATTCAAGATCTATTTCCACATTGTCTATTTTTTGTAGTATAATTACGCCATGTCTACAAAGCGAACATATCAACCGAGCAAGATTAAAAGAGTGAGGAATCATGGATTCCGTAGGAGAATGGAGAGTAAGAATGGTAAAAAGGTTTTAGCGAGAAGGAGGTTAAAAGGCAGAAAGAGCCTTACTGTTTAGCTTCTTCAAAAATGCTTGCAAAAGAGTCCAGACTGACAGAGAAAAAAGACTTTGAACGTGTTCAGGAAAAAGGGATGATGTACCAATCGGTAAATTTTGGTATTGCCTACTTAAAAAGGGAAGACACTAATCCTAGTAGGTTCGCGTTTGTGGTTTCTACCAAGATTTCAAAGGACGCTGCAGACAGAAATAGATATAGAAGAGCTTTAAGCGAAGCCGTAAGAACGTCGTCAGTAGATCTTAATAGGGGGTTTGATGTGATTTTCCTTGCCAAAACTTCAATAATCAGAGTTTCCACGGCTGAGGTGATGAAGGAAGTCAGGGTTGCTCTTAAAGAAAGCGGATTATATAAATGAAATCAATATTTATCGGTTTAATTAAGTTTTACAAAAAGTTTGTTTCACCAATTTTACAGGGATCTTTTGGGGGTGGTTGCAGATTTACTCCCACATGTTCTCAATATACAATTGACGCTTTGGAAAAATACGGTGTTATTAAAGGGTTGACAATGGGGGCAAAGCGTCTTTCCAAATGTAATCCTTGGGGAGGATCCGGGTATGATCCGGTTCCTGAAAAAATATGAATATTTTTGCAATAATTCTTACACAACCTTTAGCAAACGGTTTGATCCTTTTTTATAATTTCTTTGGTCACAATCTAGGTATTGCGATCCTTCTTTTCAGCTCTTTTTTGTTTCTTATAACCCGCCCGCTAAGTAAACCCCAAATTGAGTCGATGAAGAAAATTCGAGCAATTCAACCACAGGTGGATAAACTTAAAAAGAAATATAAAAATGACAAACTTAAATTTTCGCAAGCACAAGCAGAACTTTATAAACAAAATAAAATTAATCCCAGTACTGGATGTATTTTTCAGATCTTACAGCTTGTAATATTGATCACATTCTATCAAGTTTTTGCATCATCTTTGTCTAACAACGCAGCATCAATTGCAAAGCTTAATGCACTTTTATACGAGCCCCTTAAGATCACACAAGGTGTAAGTCTTAATACAGGATTTTTATATCTTGATGTAAGCAAACCTGACCTTTTTAATATCCCGGGAGTCCCACTTGCTGTTCCTGGAGTATTTTTGGTTTTAGCCATTGTGGCGCAATTTTTGTCGGCAAAAATTATGGTTCCTTATGTTACTGCTGAAGAAAAAATAGCCAAAAAAACAAAATCCGAGACCGATGATATTCAGCTTGCTATGCAACAATCAACAATGTATTTTGTTCCTTTAATGACACTTTATTTTGGATACAAATTCCCGTCAGGGTTGGTTCTTTATTGGTTAATATTTTCGTTGGGCAATGTTTGGATGCAGGCCTCAATAAACGGGTGGGGAAGCCTTACCCCTTTAATTCGGCGTCTGGGTTTGGTAAAATCCGCAGGTAACAACAAAAATAAATGAAAAAAGATACGAAGGTATTACAGAGACTTTCTGAAGAGCTTTTAGCTTTAATGTCTACCAAAGGTTCGGTTGAAGTTTCTTTTGATGAGGAAAACCAAGTCTTTAGTGTAAACATAGACGCAGGAGACGAGACGGGACTTCTTATTGGTAAAAAAGGGGAGACGCTAACAAGTATCCAAACTATTTTGGGATTTCTTCTGAAAAAGGAGACGGGTGAGTGGGGAAGGGTCGTTGTTAATGTAGGGGATTACAGACAAAAGGAAGAGGATTATTTAAAAAACCTTGCTATCTCTACAGCGCAAAGAGTTAAGGAAACAGGTGAACCGCAAAGTCTTTATAATCTTAAACCCTGGCAAAGGAGGGTTGTTCATTTGGCACTTTCCGAGGATTCAGAAATAGTTACCGAATCTCAAGGGGAAGGGGAGGAAAGATACTTGATAGTTAAAATTAAGAAGTGACCTTAGATTTTAAGAAATTTGAAAGAATATTATTTAACCTTCTTATTTTCTTGCTTCCGACGCAGTTAGCTCTTCATATTTGGCCATCCTGGTCTTTGGTTTTCGGAATAAGAGTTGATTATTTATCACCCACAATCTATTTTACAGATGTTTTGTTTTTTGTTCTTTTTATTGTCTATCTTATAAACGACCGTTCGGATTTTTACAAAATACTTAGAAAATATAGATACATAATATTATTGTTTGTAACTTTTATTTTTATTAACACAATATTTTCTACATCAACCTTTCCTACTATTTACAGATGGATCAAAATTATTGAAGTATCTTTTTTTGGAGTTTACGTGTTTTTAAGAAAAAATCTCTTAAAGGCTTGGAAGATAAATAGGACGCTTTTTACATCTCTTGTCGCATTTTCCCTAATAGGTATTTTCCAGGTAATATTGGGACACACAATTGGTGGGGTTCTCTACTTTCTTGGAGAAAGAAGTTTTGGAACTTCTACACCCGGGATTGCTCTTTTTACATTATTTGGACAAAATTTTTTGAGAGCATATTCAACATTTTCCCACCCCAATTCACTAGCAGGGTATATGTCTGTTGGATTACTTTTATTGATTCCTTATATTTTCAAGAAAAGAAAGAACATTCGTCTGTTTGGATTTCTAATTATATCAACAGGAATTGTCCTCGCTTTTTCATTAGCGTCCCTTGTTGCGCTCATTGGCTGTTTAATAATTTATCTTTTGTATAAGAACAAATTTCTTTTGAGCAAAAATGTTTTATTTCTACCAATTACCGCCTTTGCTCTAAGTTTATTTTTGTCTGTCTTTTCCAACAAACTACTTTCTTATAAAGTTAATTTTTCACAAAGTGTGTCACAAAGACTTGGACTCTCTTCTGTTTCTGGCAAAATGATTTCCCAAAAGTTTTTAATAGGGGAGGGACTCAACACCTTTACAATTATGGAGACGAAATTTATAGGTACTGGTTCTTTTGAATGGATTTTACAGCCGGTACATAACATATATCTTTTGGCTTTTTCGGAAACAGGTATTTTTGGATTAGTATTTCTCTTCATACTATTTTATTTATGTTTTAATAATGTACTTTTAAAAAACAGACCAATACTTTTAATGGTAATTTCATTTATTTTAATCACTGGGCTTTTCGACCATTATTGGTTGACTTTGCAACAAAATATTTTACTCTTTAGTTTTATTGTAGGTAGTTGTATTTAGGTATATACCCTTCCTAACTTCATACAAAAATGTGTTAAACTGTTAGCATGAAAGATAGCCAAATTGTTATTTATACAGATGGGGGTTCAAGAGGAAATCCTGGTCCCGCCGCGTGTGCTTTTGTAATTAATATCAATGGGAAAGAGGTTTTTAAGCAGTCGAAATATTTAGGTAGACAAACAAACAATTTTGCAGAATACCAGGGTGTTATTTTAGCTCTTAAATATCTTTTAGATAAAAAACCAGATAACAAATTAGGGAATGACGCTATCTTTTACTTAGACTCAGAACTCATAGCTATGCAACTAACAGGAAGATACAAAGTTAAAAGTGAATCTCTAAGAAGTTTGTATTTAGAAACAGTTGACTTAATTAGTAAGACAAAACAAAAGATTTATTTTAGGAACGTGCCGAGGGAGAGAAATAAAGAAGCAGACCTTTTGGTTAATAAGGAATTAGACAATAGTCTGAAAAAATAATTCGGGAAAATTTATTATGAAAATTTCACGTTTTTCCGGCCTGTTTACGCTATAGAATGTTATAGAAATTTTATCCGAAAAACATTTCCAGCATTTTAAGTAAAAGTATATTGCGGGAAAAACATATTCAACATGAACTCCGACAAAAAATTAAGTATATGCCTTTTTTCAGAGCCAAATTTTCTTTCCGTAAATATTCTTGAAAATCTTCTTTCCAAAAACTGTGTAGTCAATGTTGTTACATCACATATGGACCATTGGAAGGCAAGAACCGTAAATTTATCAGATAAGTCTAGGTTTTCTATAATTAGTAAAAAAGAAATACATGAACCTCTAGTAAGTGACTATTCTATTTTCTGCTGCGGCTTTTTGAATAAGCATAACGCACTTAAAGAATATCAGGAATTTTCTTCTAAGGGAGATTTTTCAGGATCTAAAAATTTAGTAATTTTTCCTTTTGAAATTTTTAACAGAAAAAAATTTTCTATTGGCAATATTGGAGATAACACCGCCGTTATATATATTGGAGATTTGATTGGTCCGCGGATTGATATGGACAGCGACCTTTCACTGCCAAATTTTCTTTCCGAAATGATTTTTAAGAAACAATTGACATTAGGGATCGGTGAAATTTTCTATCCGGTGTTTGTTGCTGATACTTCCAATTTAATTTTAAAATGGCTTTTTTCTTTTGGACCATATGGTAAAGAAACTTTCGTTCTTGGTACACAAGTTTCGGGTAGTGATTTTTGGAAAATCAATCAAAAGCTACTGGGTGAGCTGAAAATTAAATACGACAAAACTCTAGAGGTAAGGACAGTTCCTAAGGGATATGACGTGGAGAATTTGAGTTGCAATTTGCAATTTGTCTTATCTGAAACTTATGGTTGGTTAAGGAATAACACCGTTGGATCCAAAAACCAGAGGTTGGTTATAGAAAAACCTGATGTAAAAATCGAGTCACCTGCAAACCCGCTATTCGCGAATCCTCTTTCGCTATTTTTTAGTGAGAAACACAATGTAGAAATAAAAAGCGTTTCGCATTCCACCCCAGACTTGCATTCAAGCTCGTTTTCTAAGACGAATAAGAAAAAAACCTCCACGTTATCCAGAAAACTTAGACCATTTTTAATCCTTTTGTTTTTGATTTTAATTTTTCCGTTTATAACGATATCAATATTTTTTGGTTTTAGTTATATTTCATATAAGCAATTTCTTCTGGGGAAAACCTCTTCTGCGGGTAGTATGGTGTTGGTGGCAAAAACGTTTGCTGTGATTTCTGATAAGGAAAGTTTGGGTCTAACATATATTCCTGTTATTGGTAGGGTATACAGCGAGTTATCCTTTGTCGCTCAGGTGGGAGAGAAAGTGTCTGATGTGTTTTTAAATCTTATTCCTGCCTCTAGGGATTCTATTAATATTGCCCAGGGAATATTAGGACATGATGGTTATGATATAACAGGAGATTCATCAGCAATCGCATCTTCTTTATCTGTTTTCTATCAACAGATTTCTAATATAGAACAGGAGACATTTAATGCGTCTTCTCAAAATATTTACCTTGCAGACATAGTATCGCAAAAGGTTGATTTTGAAAAAATTAAAAATGATACGAGGCAAGTTATTGTCCTATTTTCTAATTTGCCGAAAATTTTGGGTGTCGGCCAAAGTAAGACCTATTTAGTTCTTTTCCAAAACAATATGGAACTCCGACCCACGGGGGGTTTTATCGGCTCTTATGGCCTTCTGACTTTTGATGATGGCAGGTTGAGTGATATGGTGGTAAGTGATGTTTATTCAGCAGACGGGCAGCTGAACGGTCATGTTGAACCTCCTGCACCAATAAAGAAATATCTAAACGAAGCGAATTGGTGGTTAAGAGATTCTAACTGGGACCCTGATTTTCCAACTTCTGCAAAAAGAGCAGAATGGTTCTTGGATAAGGAAATTAGCAAAGAAGTGGATGGTGTTGTGGCAATAGACCTTTCTCCTGTCAAAGACATTCTCAAATATACAGGTCCGATATTTTTATCAGACTTTAACATGAACATTACCTCTGACAATCTTTATACGAATACTCAAGCTGAAGCTCAAGACAATTTCTTTCCGGGTTCCCGTGCTAAGGCGAGTTTCCTTACTGCGCTGTCTAGAAATTTAATATCTGATATAGGTAAATTGAATACTCAGCAAAAAATTGGTGTATTAAAATCTTTATACCTTGCATTAGTCCAACGTCACTTTCAAATCTTTCTTCATGACGATGCCTCTCAGGCGGCAATTGCAGCGCTTGGTTGGAATGGTTCGGTGTCTTACCCTGATTGTGGGCAGGGGTGCTACCCTGATTTAATTGGTGTTGTTGAGGCAAACCTGGGAGATAATAAAGCAAATTATTTTATTCAGAGACAGACGAGTTTGCAGGTTGATCTAAAACCTGGCGAAATAGACAGAAAACTAATACTTACTTTAAAAGACTCCGCGAATCAGGCACTTGGTCCGAGTGGAGTTTATAAGGTTTATATAAGACTTTTGATTCCAGCGGACTCGGAACTTACCAGAATCTCTGCAATTAATGGGCAAAACCAAGTGAATCTTTCTCCTGAAATAAGTGTCACGGAAGGTCGGCAAGAGGTAGGTGTTTGGGTACAGGTTTTGAATGGGGATACAAGAAGTTTTATTTTTGACTGGAAGAATATCATTTCACTAGGTTCTTATTCCTCGTACGGTCTTTATGTTCGTAAGCAAGCTGGAATAGATAGTGACCCATTGAGCGTGTTGGTAAATACAGAAGGCCTTTCTGCTAGTACGGATTCCAGATTTACCTTGACCAGGTCGGGGGGTTACAGTTATAATACAAATCTAATACAAGATTTGTTTGCAAAACTATGGATAAACAAGTACTAAAAGCTGAAGTGAGGAAAGTTTCAGGGAGGAAGGTAAAAAATCTCCGTAAGGAGGGGATCCTACCGGCCAATGTTTCTGGTAAGAAAATTAAGTCCGAAGCTGTGCAGGTTTCTTTGAAGGATTTTGAGAAAGTTTATAAGGAAGTTGGGGAGACAGGACTTTTAATGCTACAGGTAGGGAGTGGTGAGCGCCCAGTCTTGATTCACAATCTTCAATTGAATCCTGTCACAGGCTCATTGATTCATGTGGATTTTCTCCAAGTTGATCTTAAAGAAAAGGTTTCAGCTGAGGTTCCCGTAGAACTTACGGGGGAGTCTCCGGCCGAAAAACAGGCAATCGGAACTGTTGTTCAGCAGCTTAATGAGATAGAAGTGGAAGCCTTGCCTACAGATCTTCCTGAAAAATTTCAGGTTAGTGTTGAAGGTTTAATGGAAGTCGATCAAGCTATCTTTGTTAAAGATTTGAAAGTAGACAAAACAAAAGTTGAACTTAAGGCAGACCCGGACGCGATCATTGCTAAAGTTGAGCCTCCTCAAAAAGAAGAAGTTGTTATCCCGTCCCCTGTTGCTGAGGGTGAGGTTCCAGTCGAAGGAGTAGCCCCAACCGGAGAAACACCAACCACCACTGGTCAACAGTCAGAGGGAAAACCCAGCGAAGAATCTTCCAAATAATTTTTTGATTTACCTTCAATAATTTGGATCTATTTGTTTTACCTGATCTTCTCTTCCTATTTCAACCCAACCGGGGATGTAGTCAGGATTTTTAGAAAGAAAATCATTCCAGAATTTGTGACGATATTGTTGTTGGATGTTTTGTGTATTTTGTGTAGATGCTCCCAAGACTTTATTTTCTTTTAGATAACTGTCTATATTTAGTGCTGTCAGAAAAAGTATTAGGAGTAGAAAGAAATAAAGTAGCAACTCGGTATAGTTTTCTTTTCTATTTTGGGCAGTTTTGGGCATGTAGGTTATTATACAATGGGCCAGCTTGATGTAATAAGGTTCTCATCAGGGTGATTTCTCAGATCTTTAAGCTCCTTCCAAATCGCTTCTGTAACAAACGGGGCAAAAGGGTGCAGAAGAATAAGAGATGTAAAGAATGTATGTCTTAGGGTGTAAAGAGCTGCAGGATCTTTTTCTGAGATTCTTTGTTTAGTTTTTTCTACATATACATCAGCTAAACGATGCCACACAAATTCATAGAGGGCCTCGATCGCAAAATTAAATTGATATTTATCTAAAGATTGGGTAACTGTTTTTATCAGATTGCTAAGTTCTGACAAAATTTCCTCATCCTCTTTACTAAAGGATTTTGGTTTATCGAGTGAGATGTTTGTTTCTTGGAATGATATTTGTAGATATCTTCCCAAATTCCAAATTTTATTACAGAAATTTCTCATTCCTCGGACTTTATTATCTGAAAGAATTACTTTACTTCCAGCCGGTGTCCCGTAAAGAAGGGAGATTCTTAGGGCATCCGCCCCGTATTTATCGACTAGTTCAATCGGATTAACCACGTTTCCTTTTGATTTACTCATTTTTACTCCCTTAGCATCAGCCACCATGCTCCAAAGATATACGTCTTTAAAAGGAATCTCATTTTTAAGATAAAGCGAAAAAAGAATCATCCTGCTTATCCAAAACTTCAAAATATCGGAAAGAGTGGCCATGAAGTTTGTCGGGAAGCGTGTTGTAAATTCCTCTTCCTTCAAAGTAACCATGGGCCATTGTCCGGACGAGAACCATGTATCAAAAGTATCTGTCTCTGGAAGATACTTGCCATCAGGTTTTTGATTACTGACAACATATTGAGCGTTAGCTGATGCCCTGACAGATTGAAGACCTCTTTCCACCTCCTTAAAATCAAAATCATTTATATTTCCAAACTTTTTCACTCTATTTTTGTCAATGAAGGAAACCTGCAGATCCGAATTTTTATCAACTTTATACCAAACGGGGATTTTAATACCCCAAACAATCTGTCGTGAGATAGGCCAATCATGCATTATGTCGAGCCAGGCAAGTATGTGCCGCTTAAATTTCGGTGGATAAAATCTAACCTTGTCATCTTCAACAACTTGTCTTACCTTCTCTTTTAGATCTTTTACTTTAATAAACCAATTTGGTGTAGTCATGGGTTCCAGGTCGTGTCCGCATTTGTAGCAGGTAAGTACTGAGTGGACGTAGCTTTCGTCAATATGGTCAACCAACCCTTTTTCTTTAAGATCTTTCAAAATTGCCTCTCGCGCTTCTTTAACTTTCATCCCCGCATATTTACCGCCGATCTCCCGAACCCTTCCATTCCAATCAATTGCCGAAATGATGGGAAGGTTGTGTTTTTTAGCTACCAGATAGTCATTAGCATCGTGCGCTGGTGTTAATTTCACAATTCCGGTTCCAAAGTCAGGATCTACAAATTCATCTCCTATTATCTCCATTTCAGTCTCGGTTAGAGGGTTTTTCACTCTCGTTCCAATTAAGTGACTATTCTTTTTGTCCGCAGGATTTACCGCTAAATGAGTGTCGACAAAAATCGGCTCGGGTCTAGTTGTGGCAACAATAATGTAATCTTTGTCGTTGAGGGTAGGATATTTGATATAGTAAAGCGGGTCGGTTCTTTCTACGTGTTTTACCTCGAGTTCTGCCAGGGAAGTGCCATCATGGACACAATAATTAACAATGTAGTCGTCCCTGTAGACCAACCCTTCGGATTCCATTCTCTTAAATGTTTCAAAAACACTATCAGTAACATTTTTATCCAAAGTAAAAACCGCTCTATCCCAATCGGCGGAAAATGCCAACCTTTTAAATTGTTCAAAGATTAGTCCTGAGTTACCCTTTACAAAATCGAAAATATTTTTGTATAAAGTTTCGCGGTCAAAATCCATTCGCGATTTACCTTCTTTAGCGAGTTGTTTTTCGTAAACATACTGTGTTTCAAAACCGGCATGATCCATTCCGGGAATCCAAAGGGCAGAGTAGCCCTGCATCCTTTTATAGCGGATCATAATATCATCGACTGTGTACATGGCATGCCCGGCATGAAGAGAGGCATTTGCATTTGGGGGTGGCATTAAAATTGTGTAGGGTTTGGCCCCTGGTTTTTCTTTAAACGCGCCGGATTTTTCCCAGAGGTTGTAGATTTCTCTCTCTTTCTTATGATCGTAAATTTTGTCCATGAGTTTATTTTAGCATGATATTACGATAATTTTAGGTTGGGGTCTCTGTCGATTTCTTTAGGGTTCTTGGTTAAATTTCCCGTAGTAACATAGAAATAGCCGGCTATACCGATCATTGCGGCATTATCGCCACACAACCTTTGTGTATAAGGAAAGTGTGTTTGGAGACCATTCTCTTTTGCAAGATTACGAAGACGTTTTCGGATTTCGATGTTTGCTGAGACTCCGCCCCCCACAAAAAAGTCGCGGTACGTGGTGTCATCATTTTTTAATATGTAGGAAATGATACGAATTAAGTGTGTAAAAGCTACATTTTGAAAAGTTGCTGCCAAGTCATACACATCGTGTTTTGAAGGGAAATGTAAATCCTTTAATTTGTTTGCTTCTATCAATCTATAGAAAGAAGTTTTTAAACCGGAATAGCTAAAAATTTGCCTGTTTTCTTGGCCTATCAGAGGAATTGGTAGAGAGAACTTTTTTGGATTGCCGAGCCGGGCCAATTTTTCCAAAATGGCTCCGCCGGGATAACCAAGCCCAAGCATCCTGGCAGCTTTATCCAGTGCTTCCCCCAATGCATCGTCTGTTGTTTGAGCTAAAATTTCATATGAGCCAAGCTGGTTCATTTTTATAAAGATAGTGTTTCCACCGGAAATTACTAAACCCAAATTTGGGAATTTTAGATTCAAGATATCTGAGTTTGCCAAAGGACTTAAAAGATGTCCCTCGAGATGATTTACAGCAATCAATGGCTTTCCGTATTTTTCAGCAAGTTTTCTGGCCCTGTCTATTCCTACTCCCAAAGCAATTGAAAGGCCTGGACCAATGGTTACTGCGAGATAGTCTAAATTCTGAATTTTTAATTTTGACCTTTTGATTGCCTGTTCAATTACCCAATCAATTCTTTCCTCATGCATTCTCTGGGCGAGAGATGGCATAACACCGCCAAATTTTGCGTGAGCAGAAGCTTGTGACCAAATCACATTCGATAAAATCCGAGTATTTTCAGTTATCGCAGCGGCTGTCTCATCACAACTCGTATCGATGGCTAATATTTTCATTTTGTGATTCCCCATGAGATAATTCTTTCGTTTTCTCCGCCGGCTTGTGGATTTTCTATTTTTATCCAAATAATTATTGCTTCATCATCAAACTTGTGGATAATATCACCAACTCTTTCGGCCCACTCAATAGAAATTACAGATTTATTCTTTATCAATTTATCGAACCCCAGGACTTTAAGTTCTTCCGAATTTTTCATTCTCCATGCATCAAAGTGATAAAGCTTTTTGCCACCTTTACTATATTCGTTTTCCAGGGCAAAGGTGGGGGAGGTGATTAATTCCGTTATCTCCATTGCTTTACCCAGACCCTTAGTAAAAATAGTTTTACCAGCACCCATTTCCCCCTGAAGTGCGAATATAATAGCCCGGTGTTTGTAATTGTGTTCGTATTTTTGCCAGATTTCTTTTGCAAGATTTTGTGTATTTTCCTCACTTCTACTGAGAATTTCATTTTTATCGGAAAATTTGATTTTGCCTTGTCGTAGAGTAACCTTGTAGTCAAGGGATGTGTCAATGACAGTTGACGGATCATTTTTTGGTAACTCTCCGGCGTCAATGATTAAATCTATTAACCCTATTTGCTTTCGGCTTAGACTGTTTAGAATATCTGAAATTTTGTAAGGACGCTTCTTATAGCTAGCGTTTGCTGAGGTCGCTGTGATTGGTCTCCCAAGTGTTTTTACAATATCAATAACCAGTTTGTAATCAGGAATTCTTATTCCCAACGTTCCCTCTTCACTTTCTACACCAGGAGCCACCCGATGTTTCCCTTTGGAAATTATAGTGAGAGGTCCGGGAAGAAACTGTCTATACAGATTCTTGGCAGTATTATTCAACTGCACATATTCTTCTGCCATTTCTTGATTAATTACTGCAATGGAATATGGCTTGCCAAAAGAGCGATTTTTATATTCTGTTAGCTTCTTGATGGCTTCGGGGTTAGTTGCGTCAGCCCCTATCCCATAAAGGGTCTCTGTAGGATAAATTACCAAGCCTCCTTTATTAAAGACATCGACTGCCTTTAAAACACCATTTTTGCCGGGTTTAACTACTTTTTCTGGTAACATATTTAAGTCGGACAACGTATATGATACCATTTAGATAGGATCAAAAGCCAAAAATGCCGCCCAAAAACATCTTTGAAAGTACCAACCCGCTGCCAGTTCCCCCGGCCCCACAAATTCCGGTACAACAACCTGTTGTACCAACCGCTTCTGCTTCTTCATCACCATCAAATGTTCAACCTCCGATAAAAAGGAAGTTTCCTAAAGCGATACTTCTTGGGGTGGTGGGATTTTTCGTTCTTGTGCTATTCATAGGGCTTGCATATAAATTTCTAGGACAAAAGAGTGCCAATTCCGGTGAAATTACCTGGTGGGGACTTTGGGAAGATAAATCTGTAGTTATTCCACTTATTTCTGCGTACGAATCTTCCCACCCGGGAGTTAAGATTACCTATGTTGCCCAATCCCAGCAAGATTACAGGGAGAGGTTGACAAGCGCTTTGGCTAAAGGAGATGGCCCGGATATTTTTGCATTCCACAATAGCTGGGTACCGATGTTTAAAAATGACTTGGATAGTCTTCCTGCATCTGTCATGAATCCGGCGGATTACGCAAAAACGTTTTATCCCATTGCCTCATCCGATTTAACCTTAGGAAATTCCATTGTAGGGATTCCTTTGGAATATGATGCTTTAACACTTTTTGTTAATACGGACATTTTAAATTCAGCTGGGCTAAAACCACCCACCGATTGGAATCAGCTTACGAGTCCGCAGTATTTGGCTCTTACTAAAAAGAATGATCAGGGAGTTATTACCCAGTCGGAAATAGCACTTGGAAGAACAGAAAATGTAGATCAGTGGCCGGAAATTTTGGCCTTAATGATGATTCAAAATGGGGTAGACTTGAGTAACCCCACTGGACCAGCGGCTGAGGGTGCTTTGACTTTCTTTACTAATTTTTCCACAGTTTATGATGAATGGGACACCACACTTCCTTCTTCAACTCAAGCTTTTGCTTCAGGCAATTTGGCGATGTATTTTGGACCTAGCTGGAGAGCTTTTGAAATCGAACAACAAAATCCTAATTTAAAGTTTGAAACAGTTCCTGTCCCACAACTTCCAAAAGACAACCCAAACGATCCCGATATTACCTACGCAACATATTGGGCTCAAGGGGTCTGGTCTAAAAGCTCCAACAAGACCATTGCTTGGGATTTCTTAAAGTTTTTAAGTACCCAGGATTCTTTACAGAAGCTTTATAAAAACGAATCAGCGATAAGAAGTTTTGGCGAGCCATATCCAAGAACGGATATGGCATCTCTTTTGAGCGGTCAACCCATTCTCGGGTCAATAGTTAGCCAGGCGGTAGGAGCCCGCAGTTGGTATCTTGATAGCCGTACTTTTGACGGGCCGACAGGAATTAACACACAGCTTATTAATTACTTTGGGGACGCAGTTAACGCTGTAGCTGATGGCAAAGAAAGTGCGTCTGCCGCTTTGGCTACATGTGCCCAAGGGGTTAAACAGGTTCTTTCCCAGTATGGGCTTTCTACCAAATAATAGTTGTAATGCAGAATCTTTATACAATTTCTACAATAAATAGTTCCAGCCATGACGCATTAACCCCGGGTGAGAGATTTTCAGTTCTTTATCATAATATTTTTGATTACCCTCTTAGTTTTTACGAGATTGTCCGCTGGCGCGCGGGAGAAAATAAAATTTTGGGACATGATCGCTCAATAGAGGTTGTCGACAGAAACGGTTACTGGTTTCTGAACGGCAGAGAAGGACTGGTTTATAAAAGAATACTAAGAGGCAGGATTTCTGAAAGAAAGATGAGAATTGCGGAGAGAGTCTCAAAACTTTTGACTCTTGTTCCCTCAATCAAAATGGTGGCTGTAACAGGGTCTTTGGCAATGGGAAATTCGAGTGAGGAAAGCGATATTGATTTGATGTTGGTGACGAAAAAAGGAACCCTCTGGATGACACGTCTATTTGTTTATCTAATGCTTTTACCCACGCGATTTTCGTTACGTAGGCCGAGCGTTCAGGAACAAAAGGACAAACTCTGTTTAAATGTGTGGCTTGACGAAAGCGACTTGGTTTGGAATAAGGGAAAGAGAAACTTCTATACGGCGCACGAGATTGCCCAAATAGTACCGCTTGTAAATAAGGGCAAGACCTACGAAAAATTTCTCTGGGAAAACAAATGGATTCTTTCTTATTGGCCCGGTTCGGTAAGGATAAAGGAAAAAAGTGGGCAGATAAAAAAATTACGTCAGTTATCAAGATCTTATCTCACAGTTCTTTTTGAAAAGTTGGCGTTTAATTTTCAATATTCTTACATGAAGAAAAAAATTACACATGAGACAATTACCCCCACGAGGGCTCTTTTTCATCCGAACGATTGGGGAAAATTAGTATCAAAACAACTTTCTCTTCTAACATAATTTCTCTTAATGTGTTCAAAAATAAGAAGTGGCACTTGACAATAGATTTTAGTATTTTTACAATAGCACTCAGGTGTCTGGAATGCTAACCAGATGCTGTTTTTTTCTAAAATAAAAAAATGACTAAATTAAATCTAAAACCTACCGCAGGATATCTTCTTATTGAGCCTCTTGAGGCGGAAACCAAAACCGCTTCCGGTATTTATCTTCCCGAAAATGTTTCGGAAAAACCCCAAAAGGGAAAGGTGCTGGCGGCTGGGACTGATGAGATCACCGATTCGGGTGCCAAAAAAATATCTCCTGTAAAAGTGGGAGATGTTGTTATCTATAAAAAATGGGGAGGGAATGAGGTTAAAATTAGCGGTAAAGAATATCTTTTTGTTAAATTCGAAGATATTTTAGCTATTGAGGGATAAAATATTTATTGTTCCGATATACATTTTATGGCAAAACAACTAAAGTTTTCTAAAGACGCAAGGGAATCGTTATTAAAAGGAATTGATACTGTTGCCAAAGCTGTTGTGACCACCCTTGGACCCAAAGGGAGGAATATTGCTTTGGACAAAAAATGGGGAGCGCCCAATATTGTTCACGATGGAGTAAGTGTAGCCAAGGAAATTGATCTTGCCGACCCGTTTGAAAATATGGGGGCACAGCTTGTTAAGGAAGCTGCAAGTAAAACCAATGATAATGCGGGGGACGGTACAACAACATCTACTCTTTTGGCTCAGGTAATTACCCAAAAAGGGATGGTCAAGATTGATGCCGGGGCAAACCCGATGATTGTTAAAAAGGGAATTGAGAAGGCTACTGAGGCAGTTGTAGCAGAATTAAAGAGAATGGCCAAACCCATAAAAAACCATTCGGAGATATCTCAAGTTGCGACGATTTCGGCGGGAGACTCTGAAATAGGAGCTAAAATTGCCGAGGCACTAGATAAAGTCGGACGGGATGGAGTTGTTACTGTTGAGGAAGGAAAAGGTTTGACAATAGATATCGAATATAAAGAGGGGATGGAATTTGATAGAGGATATGCGTCAGCTTATTTTGTAACCAACGCAGACAGGATGGAGGCTGAAATGGAAGACGCCTACATTCTTTTGACAGACAAAAAGATTTCAGCAATTGCAGACCTTCTTCCTTTTCTGGAGAAGTTCGTTAAAGTAAGTAAGAATTTGGTAATTATTGCTGACGAGATTGAAGGAGAGGCGCTTGCCACACTGGTTGTAAATAAACTTCGCGGCACTTTCAATGTGCTGGCAATTAAATCACCCGGATTTGGTGATAGGCGCAAAGAGATGCTTGAGGATATCGCCATTCTTACTGGAGGAACGGTTATAAGTGAGGATACTGGGAGAACTTTTGAATCAATTGAAGTAACAGACTTGGGTAGGGCAGATAAAATTTGGGCGGATAAAGATAATGCAAGAGTTATCGGTGGCAAAGGGGAAAAGGCGGCAATTGACGCTAGAGTGGAATCTATCAAAAAACAAATCAAAGCAACGGATTCTGATTTTGACCGCGATAAACTTGAGGAAAGGTTGGCAAAGCTTTCGGGAGGAGTTGCCCAAATTAATGTTGGGGCTGCAACAGAGATTGAACTTAATGACAAGAAGGAAAGAGTTAAAGACGCGGTAGGAGCAACCAAAGCGGCAATTGAAGAAGGAATTGTTCCCGGGGGCGAAACTGCGCTTCTTAGGGCCAGAGAGGTTGTTAAATCCATTAAGGCCGGAAATTCTGATGAACAGGTGGGGTTGGATATTATTTACGAATCCCTCGAGGAACCCATTAGATGGCTTGTCAAAAATGCAGGTGATGATGACGATATTGTTCTTAAGAAGGTTTTGGCAAGTAAAGATAAGGATTTTGGTTACAATGCTCTAACTTCCGAGTTTGGTTCCATGACTAAGTTTGGAGTTTTGGATCCAGTTAAAGTTACCCGTTCGGCCCTTCAAAACGCCTCTTCTGTTGCTATGATGGTTTTGACAACAGAAGGCCTTGTGACTGATATTCCTGAGGAAAAGAAAGAGCCCACTATGCCTGCGCCCGGCATGGGCGGAATGGATTATTAATTTTGACTTCACGACCTCTCGGTGTTAAATTTCCTTAGTGTCTAGAGAATTTGAATTTGAGGCAGCTCTTTCCGATTGGGTTGCAAGCCGTTTGGCTACAATATTTACGGAGAGATTTTCTGGGCCGACTCTCAAAAAGTTGGACATAGCAAGAATAATTGCCGGATTTTATTCAATGTGGGTTACAAGCGGCAAGAAATTTGACTCCCGCAACTTTAGCATTATCCGCGAGGCAGCAGTAAAATCTGGAAAAATTACTCAAGGGGAGGTTTACGAGCTTTTGACAACGCTTCCGGATGGTGGTTATGGAGAGTTTCTACCTATTGATGAAATTGGGAAGAAGGCTCAATCTCTTAAAGAAAAAGGACTGGACGTAGGTTTGAAATTTGGTCATTATCGAAGACTGACACCCGTCCAAATTCTTGAATTGGCGGCTGTGAGACGTTGTTGTGATCATTTGATTTTGATAATAGAAAGCGGGGAAAGAACCACAAAGTTTAAAGGAAGAAGACTTGAGTTAACTGATGACCAGAGAAAAAATATGTTCATAAATTCTTGTCTGGTTAATACTTTAGGCATGACTGAGGGGCTTAATTACTCTAATGAGTATTACCGTAGTATCGTGACTACTATAAGGCCAACAACGCTCTTTATCGCTGAATCTTGGCCGTCCGAGGTTCAGGAGGAATATAAAAAGAGGGCAGAGCTTTGTGGTGCTGAACCTTTTGTTGTGCCAGAAATGTGGAAAGGAATGACCACCTCTTTCCTGGAACCACTTATCTTCTCTGTATCAAAATAGTTAGACTTTATCTTAGCGGAAGGTAATCAAGAGGGTTTTGAGGAGCTTCATTTATTCTGACTTCAAAATGAAGATGCGGGCCGGTAGTGTGCCCTGTTACTCCGACTAGACCGATAATTGTATTAATATTCACTTCTTGTCCCAGGGAAACAAAAATTTTTGAAAGATGAGCATAGCGTGTGGTAAGCCCATTACCGTGATCGACGATAATCAGGTTGCCGTAGCCGTCATCTGTATAACCGGCAAATTGAATTTCTCCCGCCCTCATTGGTTTAACAGGATCGCCAATTTCAGCTCCCAGATCAACTCCCGGATGGAAAAAGCTAAATCCTTGGTTCAATCTGAACTGGTTGAGGGGAAAAATGGTTGTTTTTTGTGTTTCTAAGGTATATTGAGATTGAATTACTGTGTCATCGCTTGGTGCAGCATAGATGTTTGTGCTTTTGGACGGCATTAACGAGGCTGTTATGGCTACTGCTGCAAAATTGACCGCAAAGAACTTTCTGATATTTCTGTGGTCAGCCATATATCTTGCGAACCTGCCAGGCAGCGTCCCTTTTCTGTATTTCTTCCTAATGAGAGACGTTGTGGGGATAATGGGCTCTTCCAATAGAGGCTCACGCCTTTTTGTAAGCTTCATATGGAGCTGCAGGCGATACTTGGGCAGTTCGAGAGTTACTTTTCTCATAGATACCGGGGAGGGAGCTCCGGGTAAAACCTCACAGCTAGTTTTGAAGCTACGTGAGTCAATAAAAATCCCGCTTTATGCGGGATGAATCGCAATTTTAACCCATGAAAACCCGGAAAGTCAAATTTCTTATTACCTGAAACAGTTTAGCAACACATATTCATAGTATCGTATATTAAATGGATATGGTTGTGAGAGATTTGGTTTGAGACCGGAACGGGATTCGTGTGCAAAATATCAAACACTTTACTTGGCACTTTCGGGTCCCGAGACGGGATTGAACTTTGTGAGAGACCGGAACGGGATTCGAACCCGTGTACGCGGTTTTGCAGACCGCTCTCTAGCCACTCGAGCATCCGGTCGCTGAGGTCTCTTGTATTCTACCACGAGGCTTGCAGTAAGCCGAGTGGTAAGCCTTGCTTATCATATGCTACACTCGCCAGTAATGAAAGTCTTCAGAACAATAGTTATATTAATAATCTCGATTGGCATTTTTATTACTACGCTCTATTTTTTACTTGGTTATTTTAAAGAAAAACCTGGTGGAATTTTGATAGATACAACTCCTTCTGCAAGCGTGTACGTTAATAGCAATTTGGTCGGTTCAACACCATTTACAGGATCTTTCCCTGCTGGTGAAATAACTCTTAAATTGGTTCCGAAAGTAACCGATCAAAATTTGGTGCCTTATGAGACTAGAATTACACTTGTTTCAGGGATACAAACGGTTATCAGAAGGGAGTTTGCTACATCCGAGGATGAATCCTCGGGAGATGTTCTTTCTTTTAATAGAGAAGGAGGAAGAGGGGCTGGACTTATTGTTATTTCGACCCCGGATAACGCGCAGGTTTCGATTGACGGAACACCCCAGGGCTTTGCTCCTCTTAAACTTTCGAACATTTCCCCTGCCCAACATAGGATTACAGTTAAGGCTCCCGGATATGTTGATAGGGTAATGACTGTCCAAGCGTTTAGCGGTTATAGACTTACTGTTTTTGCCAAGTTGGGCAAGGACATTAAAACAGAGACGTCTTCCGAGACGGTTCCTTCCTCCCAAAATCAGCCAAAAAAATATGTCAAAATTTTAAAAACGCCAACCGGGTATTTGAGGGTTAGGACTCTGCCTGGGAATGCAGGAGAGGAGATCGCTGAAGTAAAACCGGGAAGTGAATATCCATACCTTGACCAAGACGTGGCTTCCGGATGGTATGAAATTCAGTATCAGGAGCCTGTGGCTGGGCTTCCGAATGGAATTGTCGGTTGGGTCTCTAATGAGTATTCTCAAATTTCTACCCAGAGTGCCACCTTACTGACGCCGACTCCATAACACTTTAGAAACATATGGACTTTTAGTAAACGGGGGTGTTTGATGATACCCCGGCGTATACGATTAATAGAACCATTATTACCCAGATGATTACTGCAAAAATCAGGGCTTTGTCGCTAAGAAGTATTTTTTCCGGTGCCTCGCTTCTACCCTCAAAGATGAGGGATTCATATCTCATAATGCCAAAAATGACCACAGGGATTGTGACCATAAGAAGTTTGCTGATAGTGGCTGTTCTCGATATCTCTGCTAATGTAAGCCAAAAGCCAGTATCCGTCCTGGGGCTTTCGAAGAATGTATAAAGCGACCAGCTAAGCCATGATGCATTTCCAAACATTGTGACATATGAGTTCAAAAGGTCTTTTTTGTAGCTGATAAGACTTTTCCTCGTAATTTGAGATGACTGCTGAATTAAATTAAGCTCAGATCTCCTTTTTCCTGATGCCAGGAAAAGAGCGGTCGAGATTACACAAAGAAGAAACCAGACGGAAAGATGGGCATTAATGACGAAAGCTCCTGCATAGACTCTCAAGATAAACCCTGTTGCGATAATCAGTATGTCCAAAATTGCAATATTTTTTAGGCCAGCGCTGTAGAAGAATTGCAAAACCAAATACCCGATAATTATTAAAAAGAATAGATAACTTAAAGTTCCTGATATTGTAAGTGCAACCATTGCTAGTAATAGAGCTTCCATAACAGCTAATCCTTTCGGAAGGTCGCCGGAAGCAATTGGCCGAAATTTTTTAATCGGATGTAGTCGATCAAGCTCGATGTCAAAAAGATCGTTCACTACATAAGTTGCCGATGTAGCAAAGTCAAACGCAATAAATGCCCAAAAAGTATCAACGAAAAGGCCTTTTTTTAGAAGAAGTCCGGAAAGAAGTAGCGCCGCAAAAACGGCCAGATTTTTGATCCAATGCACAGGCCGCGCTGACTTAACTAACGCAACGATTAAATTATTTTTTTGTCTTTCGATTGGTAAGTTAGCCACAAAATTAGTCCCCCGATTCCAAATGCTATGCCAATCATTGTATACAGCTTTGTCTTTGTATTCAAATTTAGAGCTAGAACTCCGAGGATTGCCGTCATTCCCCAATAGAGGGCAGCTACCTGAGTTTTGCTGAATCCTGCATCTAGAAGTCTATGATGCAAATGTCCTCTATCTCCCCAGACGGGGGATTTTCCGTTCATGATCCTTCTAACAATTGTGTAGCCTGTGTCGATAAGAGGGACTCCCAAAACTACCATCAAGGCACCAACCTTGGTTGTAGAAAGAATTGAAAGAATTGCCAGAAGGTATCCTGCCAAGGTGCTTCCTCCGTAACCTGGCATGATTTTTTGCGGAAAGATATGCCAGGGTAAAAAACCGAGATAAGCTCCGGCAGTAATACCTGCCAGGATTATTACCGGCCATTGTGCAATATCAGCAGAATATTTTAATGAAAGTAAAGCAATAGTGAGAGCGGCAATTACTGTAACACCACTCAATTGTCCATCAACGCCTTTGGCACCCATATTGACGATATTCATCAAGAAGGTTATCCAAATCAAAGCAAAGATGTCTGAAACAACCCAAATGTTATGAATGTTCCCAAAAAGCGAAAATGTTAATTGAGGATGACTCAGGTCAATTATTCCTCCGAAAGGATTTGAAACAAAGGCAATCCCTATTCCGGCAGCAATTGGAGCTGCCGCCGCGACAAAGCCCAATGCAAGCCTCAAATAAGGATTTAAATTGTATTTATCGTCGAGCGTTCCCATAACTACCAAGATAGCTGCTCCAATCAGAATTCCTACGGCATGTTTATCGAGGGGTAGGAAAATTAGAATACAAGAAAGGATTGCTAAAAAAATTGGAATTCCGCCGCCACGGGGAATTGGATAGGTGTGAATTACCTTTGGGTGTTTATTTTTTTTTGGGTCGTCTATTATTCCAAACTTCCCTGCAAATTTAATTACTATCGGTGTGGCCGCGAAGGCAATAATAGCGGAAGCTAGCCATGGTAGTAAAAAAAGATTCCGCAAAGTTTCCATAAAAGATGATTTTAGAAAAAACCAACCAAGAATATTATTTTTATAACTGTAATGGTTGTTAGAATGGAGAGAATGATGGAGGAAATTGCCAGAACTTTTCTCAGGAATGAATCTCTAACCCAGAAGCTGATTAAAAAATTTATGACCGCAATTAAGGCTGAGACGGCGGGGGCAATTAGAAGTCCGAATGTGGATGTCAGTTGATCTTGTCCGACAGGCAACCCATAAAAAAGAGGAACAACCGGGGGAAGATAGTTTCCCAGAGTGACAATCGCCACTCCTGTACCTATATCTATAATTAATGCAAGATAATAGAGATTTCTCAAAGGAAGACTTTTCCACCTGGCGTCCATAGGGAGATTTTACACCAGTTATCTTCCCGAAGCCAAATTGATTTCTGAATAAATACTTGCATTTCCGATTTCTCTAACCAATAAGTACTTACTTCTAATAAGTCCTGTAAGTTCCGGGTAGGGATTTCCGGAAGTGAGAATTATAAATTTGGGGAGGTCTTTTTCTATTTCCTTTGCCACAATAGCTGTACTTGAGTAATCGTAAACATGATATGGAACAACGTATTTTATTGGGGGAAGACGTCTTGAAAGGGCATAGACGGCGGCAGAATCGGAGTCCCACATAAAGACTTTGTCGCTTGGAAGACTCGAGTTTACAAGAAACTCGGCAATCTCATAATTTCTATTCGTATTTGCCGAAAACATACTGAAGTATGTTTTCTTATCAATTTTTTGTGTGGCAAACTCGATAAACCTTGTATAGTAACTTGTCGTGGGGTAGTAGTAAAACTTGTATACGACAGGAACTAAAAAGGCAACGGTTAGCGGAATAATAGACAAAGACTGCTCAATACTTTTTTCAGAAAACAGCATCGTTAAAAGAAAGGAAACTGGTGCAACTGCCTGAATGAAGTAATGCGGGTATGGTCTTTCCGAAAGTGTAATCGCAAAAAGAGCCAGAAAAGTCCATACGCTAAACAATATAAGATTTCTAGAAAGCTTTCTTCTGAAAACATAAAGAATGATAAAAGATACCGCCACAACCGCTGCGCGTATTAGAAGCGGTCCGTTTCGGACTAAGAATGGCTTTTGTATGTCACCGGGTCTGAAACTGCTCAGATATCCAATATTTTGCAGGAAAGCCGCCCTTATATATTCAGAAAGAGCTCCTTTTGAAAAATACCAGACAAAAGTTAGAATTATTGGCAGCGCAAATCCGGCAGTCAGCACAAAAGAGTTTTTGATAATTTCCTTCCAGTTGCTGCGCAAGTTTTTTGTAATCAGCCAAAAGATGATTATTACCGGCAGATCAAATGCGGCGGGAACTTTGAAAAGTGTGGCAAATCCGAAAAGGATTCCCGCCATAAACACCTTTTTAATATTTAATTTGTCACTTAATAAAAGGAGAATGGCCAAAATACTCGGCCCGATCATAAAAAGTTCAGCGTTGGCAATATTTCCTTCCAAAAGAGGGAGCGTGGTTAGAAGTGCAAAAATCAGTGTAGAGATTTTTTGAGCATTTACCCTACCCGCAAAGAGACGTTCCGAAAGCTTATAAAAAATAAAGATTGTTGCGAAACTCCAAAAAGCCAAAATTACCTTGAACCAAAAAAGATTTCCTGCGATGGCGGCAGTAAAGTAGAGAAGCGGGGGTTTGTTGTCGTGGATGTCTTTATAAAGAGTTAATCCCTGGTGGATTCCTTGACCAAGGGTTAGATAAACCATTTCATCACCGTAATAATAAGGTTCAAAAAAAGAGGGAATTCTGAGAATTAAAACTAAAGCAAGAATTCCAACAACCCAATTTGGCATGTCCGGAAGGTGAAGTATTGCACCAATCTTGTGTAGTTTTTGCCAGACAGACTTCATACTAATTTAGTTTATCATTTCATTTGGAAATGGCAAAGCAGAGCTGGTATACTTTGGCTATGCAAAGAGTATTGGTTACGGGCGGCGCCGGATTTGTTGGTTCTCATCTATGCGAGAAATTAATCAATGGGGGGTATAAAGTTGTCTGTTTGGACAATTTCATTACCGGTTCCCAAAAAAATATTGAAAATCTAATCGGCAATGAAAATTTTGAATTTATAGATAACGATGTAGTTAAACTATCTGACGAAGTAAAAAAAGGTGCGTTTAGTCATATCTTTCACCTTGCCTCTCCGGCGTCCCCTATTGACTACCAAAATTATTCGGAAGAGACGCTTTTGGCCAATTCAATGGGCACTTTAAATATACTTGAATTAGCAAAAAAGGACTCTTCCAAGGTATTAATTGCCTCCACCTCTGAAGTTTACGGTGATCCTTTGGAACACCCTCAGAAGGAGACATATTGGGGGAATGTAAACTCCTTTGGTCCGAGGTCTTGTTATGACGAAAGCAAACGCTTTGCCGAAGCGTCAACTTATGTCTTTATTCATAAATACGGTATCGATGCAAGAATTGTCAGAATTTTTAATACTTATGGACCTAAAATGCAGAAGGACGATGGCAGGGTAATCTCCAATTTCATAACGGCGGCCATTGCCGGTGATCAAATAAATATTGATGGGGATGGAAGCCAAACGAGATCTTTTTGTTATGTAAGTGATTTAATTGAAGGGATAATGAAAGCAATGTTTTCTGACAGTACAAAAGGAGAAGTCTTCAATTTGGGGAACCCTGATGAACATTCGATTGCCGAGTTGGCAGATAAGATTATCAGATTGACTAATTCCGAGTCAGAAATTAAATTTTCCGGAACTTTTAGGAAGGATGATCCCATGAGAAGAAAACCGGATATTGGTAAAGCTGAAAATGTTTTAAACTGGAAACCAAAAGTAAATTTAGACGAAGGACTTCAAAAAACAATCAAATTTTACAAATCTTCTTAGACTTTCTCGGTAACTTTGTATTCCATATACTTACCCAACATTAATCTGGTATGAGCGTCGATTCCGGGAAGAGCTGAAAAGAAAAATCCCGAGATTGGCATCAGGACAAATTCAAAAGGAATCAGAAGCTGGCGCCAGAAGGGGACGTTTTTTGGTCTTGCCGGTTTTTGTAAACTATCAATGATGATTGTTATACCCAAAAATACGAGCGAGATTGTGAGAATAAAAGATGAAAGTTTGGGTACCGTATAACCAAGAACTGTTCTGCCGAAGGCGGGGTTAAGAAGAGTCGGAAGGGTTAGTCCGACCGTAATAATAAACCAATTTACCGGCCAGGAGAAGTGAGCCCAAGTTACTTGAATCAGACGCAAAGTCTTGTCCCAAAAAGGAACATCGCGTGTCAGAAAATAACTTTTGATTATCCAAGGATCGTCGGATACGCCCCAAGCCCACCTCTGAATTTGCTGGTATTGATTTTTGATAGTTTTCCAGAATGAAGTTGATTGGGCCGCATCAGCAAGGAGTGGTAAATAAATTGGTTCCACCTCAACCCCTCTGGTTTTATAAAATGCCTTAAAAAATATTCCCCAGTCCTCCGGAATTTTATCAGCATCCCAATAGCCGGTTTCGTCCAAAAGTTTAAAAGAAAGTGAATAATTTTGGCAATTTATGAGCCTGTCGCGCCGTGATAACTGGGAAAGATTCCAAATGGTCATTAGGGTATTGGGAACTCGGGTAATTGCTGGAATTTCCCAAATATTGTTGTAGAACATGACAGATGGCTGCCAAAAAGTTTTATATCTGTCAGGATTATCCAGGAATTTATAAGTCAGGTTTGCAAAGTGTTTTGGGTGAAATTTGTGGTCAGCGTCGCAGCTTGTAACGGTTACATAATTGATGTCAATTTTATTTTTGTCGATATAATTTTTCTTGATCCAAATGGCGGCATATCTTTCGTTAGAAGCTTTTCCCGCAACCTCACCGGTAAGTAAAGGATGAGTTGTTATGTAAAGATGCCCAAAAACTTTTCCGAATTTTGCATTTAATGATTTAAACTTTTTGAGCCTTTCTTCCTCGGATTCTTTTTCCTCCATAGCAAGAACTGGAATTATTTGTTTGGTTGGAAGTTCCTGATCAGCGAGAGATTTAAGTGTTCTTTCCAAAATATGCTCCGGTTCCTTGTAGGTTGTTATGATTACAACATGTCGCACCCTTTGCCAGTCGGGGAACCCTCTGACGTCTCCCATCCAATCATAAATTTTTGCGGCCTGGATTTTAATATGGGAAATAATGGAAGTGATAGCGATTTGGAGTGATTGATAGAACCAATAGACATTGAAAATTAATATAAAATAGGCTACAACAACCGGCATAACTATTATTCCCCAATAAGGGAATAGGATCAAATTCCATGAGACAAAACCTGGTAAAATTTCTAACCCCCGTTGAATTCCGTCTTGATGTTTTTCAATAAATTTTCGCATTTTTATATTTTACAGTCGGACCTGCCCGCAAATACTGTAGTATTAGCTTACAACCTGGGGAAAAGAGCTGGCTGAGATTTTATCTCAGGTCCTGCAAATTGCCCTTCGATTTTTTCGGCTGTTTTTGGAAGGAAGGGCTTCAGGTTGTGTGCTATTTGCCGTATGGATTTAACTGACTTATCCAAAACCTCTTTTAGGTTTTCTCCTTCCAATTTCCACGGTTCCTTTTCATTAATATATTTATCGGTTTCAGTGACATCTTCCCAGATTATTTTAAGCGCCTGGTCAAATCTATATTGCTCCAATTGCTTCCCGATTTGTTCACTATATTGATATATATCAATATAGTGAAATTCAAAGCCTGGTTTTTCGCAGAGTTTAGCAACTCTTGAAGTTAGGTTTCCGAGACCGTTGGCAAGTTCTCCGTTGTAAGTTTCCTCAAATTTTTCGAATGCAAAATCTGAATCCTCGTATGGATTAATTTTTGCAAGAAGATAATAACGCAAAGCATCCGTCCCGTATTTTTCCGCAACTTCAATCGGGTTAATTGTATTACCCAGACTCTTACTGATCTTTTGTCCGTTAATAGTAATAAATCCATGGATAAAAACCTGCTTGGAATTCGGAATTCCGGCGGAAAGAAGCATCGCCTGCCAAATGGCTGTCTGCTGCCTTAGATTATCCTTTCCGGCGACTTGAATTCCGGGCCAAAAATCTTCAAAGTTTTTCTTATCTCCCGGCCAACCTAACGTTGAAATATAGTTGATCAAGGCATCAAACCAAACATACATTACTTGCGTGTCGTCTCCAGGAACGGGAATTCCCCATGGCAACTTGGATTTAAGTCTTGAGATAGAGAAATCGGAAATACCGTTTTCCACAAAAGTTTTGATTTCATTGAATTTTCCGGCAGGAACTACAAAATCCGGATTTTTTTCATAAAATTCCAAAAGAGGCTTTTGGTATTTACTAAATTTAAAGAAGTAGTTTTCCTCCTCAATTATCTCGAGCTCCTGATTTGGATGGAGCGGACAGCGGCTATCGACGAGTTCTGAATCAGTTTTTTCCAGTTCGCAACCCACACAATACTTGGTTTTGTAAAGTTTCTTATAGATATCTCCGTTTTTGTCGCAAAGCTTCCAAAATTCCTGAGCCGCCTTGATGTGTTTGGGATCCGTGGTTCTGATAAAGTTTGTATAGCTAAGATTGAGGGCTTTTTTTAGAGCATCGAATTTGACAGCATATTCGTCGCAATATTTTTGCAAATCTTTTCCTTCTTTTAGAGCCTTTTCGTAAATCTTTTGGCCATGTTCATCTGTGCCGAAATTAAAAACGACATTTTCACCCAGAAGCTTGTGATACCGTGCCAGTGCATCTGCCTGCACAATTTCCAATGCGAATCCCACGTGCGGGTCTGAATTCACGTATGGTAAGGTTGTGGTAATATAAAAATTTTTCTTCATAGCTGAATTGTACCATTTTGTGCCCTCAAATTTATATTTTTAATAACTTTTATAAAGTCAGCTTTCCTTTTTGAGTGTTTGAGATATGAGAAGATTATTCTATATAATTTCATTAGAGACCTAGCTTCATTAACGGTAATTCTCCAGAAATCACAGTTCTGGCCCACCTTTTTCTGCCTCTCGAGAATGTATATTGATTTTATGTTGAATTTTCGGAGCCATGTATGAATTTGTTTGAGTATCTTATTATCATACGACCCCAACCGAAATCTGGATCTTTTATTGTAAACTCCAAAGCTTCCTTCAGCATCTATGTACCCACCAACAAAAGCCGCCATGTTTGTATCGTTCGATACAATCCATTTTTCGATATTTATACTTTTTGGTAACAAAAAGGAAAACGAAGGGTGGAGGATGGTAGAAACGTTGATAACGCCAACGTTATTTGGTTTGCTAATCCATACTTTTGAGTATTTATTAAATAGGTTTTTGATTAGAGTTACCTGTTCCTTTTTAGTTGTACTTGATCCAACCACAATCATTTTTGTTTTTTTACTCGACTGTCTAACTCCAAGATCGCCTAAGCGAAATCCAATCATGTAAGCTTTTTCTTCCGGAGTTTCTCTAAAGATCCTCACTTAGATCCCCGACCGTAAGGTCGTGGGATGGAGTTATCCCTGCAGCTTTTTGTTGGTGTTAAAATTGGAGGATGGATTTAATTCATTTAAGCCACTGTGTATACCAATGT
>JAJYIG010000038.1 GCA_021790215.1 bacterium | reverse complement strand
AAAGGTCCAATTACAGCCAAATTAAGCCGATTTGGATTAAACAGCCTTTTGGCTTCATAAATAACATCATCAATGGTTACGGCGTCAATTTTTTTATAGATCTCCTCCGGTGTCAAAATTTCCTTCAAAAACAGAGCTTGTGTGGCAAAAAAGTCTCCAACCGCTTGAGTATCTTCAAGTCCGAGCGCCATGTGCCCTTTCAGAAATTCCTTTGTTTTGGTTAATTCCTTGGCAGAAACCGGATATTTTCCGTCGGAAAGACCATAAAGCTGATCCAAGATTACCTTTACTGCTTCATCTGCTTTTTTAATATCAACTCCAGCATAAACTCCAAAATAGCCTGTATCAGAAAATCTTTCTGAAGCAGGTCTTATCGAATAAGCCAATCCCCTTCTCTCTCTAATTTCAATAAAAAGTCTCGAACTCATCGGCCCACTAAGAATAGTAGAAAGAACACTTTGAGCAAACCTACCTTTGTAATCTCGATTGTCTCCCAAAAAACCAAGAATTAAATGAGCCTGATCGCTCTTTTTATTGTTTACTTTAACCATTGGCATTGCCTGATCTACACGAAATTCAGGACTTGATAGTGGCTTAGAACTTGCTTTATCAAATCCTCCAAAATATTCCTTAACCATATTTAAAGCTTTAGTTTCATCAATCCCTCCGGAAACAGAAATGATCATGTTTCCCGGATAGTACTGAGCAGAACGATAATCCAAGAAATCCTGCCGCCTAATTTCTTTTACACTTTTTGGAGTACCTGCAACCTCCCACCCAAGTGGGTTTCCGTTAAAAATCAGCTCTTCAAAAACATCTCCGATATGTATCATCGGAGTATCTTCATACATTGCAATTTCCTGAATAATGGTTCCTTTTTCTCTCTCGATTTCATTGGATTTCAAAAGCGGATTAAAAACCATATCGGACAACACATCCATTGCAGTATCAAGATTTCCAACTCTACTTTTAATATAGAAGCTTGTCCAATCCTTAGACGTTCCTGCATTAAATTCTCCACCTATAGAATCAATAACTTCACTAATGGCTTTTGCCGAAGGCCGTTTTCCACTTCCTTTGAAAACCATATGTTCCAAAAAATGCGAGATGCCATTTATTCTTTTATCCTCGAAACGGCTGCCGGTCTTAACCCAAACCGTAGTCGTAACGCTTTCCAAAGAAGTCATCGGGACCGTGAGAGCCCTTAAACCCGAATCAAGAGTGTGAAGTTTGTAATTCATTAGAATAATTTATGACATCCCTATATGGCATATCAGCGTTCAATTCACCCACGAGCTGGCTCGTTGATACTCATGAATGCTGTTATAGCAGCAATATAGTATACTAAAAAGATGAATAAAATAAAAACTTTAGCTGATCTCAAAAGAGACTTTGCGCCAATCCAAAATGTAAATGAAATTCATAAAAGCAGGCTAACAAAAACCGACAAGCTTGCACTTTTTATCACCAAGCACGTTGGTTCCATGACATTCTTCTATTTTTGTTTTGTACTGGTCACAATCCCTTTAATTTTTAAAAGCACAATGACAGCAGTTTTCTATATTTCCTCGGGATACCTTCAACTTATTCTTTTACCCCTAATTATGGTAGGACAAAATCTGCAAGGAAGACACGCGGAGCTACGAGCTCAGCATGATTACGAAACAAACATCAAGGCAGAGAAAGAAATTGAAGCAATCTTACTCCACTTGGAAAAACAAGATGAAATGATGCTCGAAATCCTTAAAAGGATCGAGAAGATGGAAAAGATCGGTAAGTAAACTAAAAACTACATCCGCTCCGGAGTTTGAATTCCAAGTAAATGAAGGCCATTTTTAAGTACCTGACCTACCCCGGAAGTTAAAGTAAGCCTAAATTTCTCCTGATCCGAGTCAATTATTTTGTGTTTGTTATAGAACGCGTTGAATTTTGAGGCCAGATCATAAAGATAATTGCACAATAGATTAGGTGAGTAACTTTTGACTGCGGAGATAATTACCTCAGGAAATCGGATCAAACTTCTAAGCATTAACATTTCTTCATTGTTTAAATTACTATATTCACCTTTAGAGGAGACTCCCTTAAAGCTATTCAGACTATCACAATAACCTTGTGGAGGTTCTTTAAAGGTAGCTGCTTTCTGTATCACGCTATTACAGCGGGCAACGGTATACTGAAGATACGGACCGGAATTGCCTTCCAGATTCATCATTTTGTCCCAATCGAAGATAACATCGCTCCCCACCGAGTGCATCAGATCAAAATATTTTACGGCACCAATCCCCACAGCGACTGCCGTAACCTTGGCGTAGGCTGGCCCACTTGATTTCTCACCTAGTTTCTGAGCCCTCTCTGTTGCCTCGTCCAAAACATCCTCCAACTTTATGGTCTTGCCTTTCCTGGTAGAAAACTTCTTCCCATCAGGCGCCAAATAGAGCCCGTGGGCCGTATGGATAAGCTCTACATTTTTTCCGACCAAGCCCAAAAGTCTTGCCGCTGCGAAAACTTGTTGGAAATGTAGACTTTGTTCTGCCCCGACTTCATAAATAATAATTGAAGGATCCCACTTTCTAGCTCTGAACTTGATTGTGGCAAGATCACGTGTTGCATAGGTTGTTGCGCCATCTTTTTTTAGAAACATTAAAGGTGTCTTAATGCCAAACTTGGTTAAATCGATAATTGTTGCCCCACCTTCCCCTTTTGTCAGATGCCTTTTAATCCCCGGGTCCATCAGCATCTGTCTCATTTCTGTTTCGTAGTAGGATTCACCGAAAGCAAAATCAATATTAACGCCAAGGCGTTTATAAATCCTGTCAAATTCACTCAAAGAAACGTCCACGCACTTTTGCCAAATTTCCTTAGCCTCAACATTCCCCCCCTCAAGCTTCCTGAACCACTCCCGGGCTTTTTCCTCCAAACCAGGGTCGGTCTCCGCCTCTTTATGAAACTCTACATAAAGCTTTTCCAAGATTTCAATTGACAATTCCGGAGAATTCTCCGTCTTAATCATATAAAGAAGCTTTCCAAACTGCGTTCCCCAATCACCAAGGTGATTATCTCCCACGACCTCGTAACCCAGGAACTTGTATAGGTTATAAAGAGCCTGTCCGATTATGGTTGAGCGAAGGTGCCCAATTCCAAAAGGCTTAGCAATATTAGGCGAGGAATAATCAATTACGACAGTCTTATCTTTTCCGAGAGTTGAGCTGCCATACTTTTCTTTCTCACTACCAATCTGTATCAAATTATTAAGTAATACATCTTTTTTGAGAAAGAAATTGATAAAACCCGGTCCGGCAACTTCGATTTTGTCAACTATCCTGCCAAGTTCCACATCCTTTTCTAATTTTTCTTTTAGGTCTTCAGCAACTTTTCTGGGATTCTCTCCTTTTTCCTTGGCTCCTACCAAAGCGACATTTGAAGAATAGTCACCAAAATCAGGGTTTTCGGTTGTTTCAACTTCAAAACCAAGTATTTTATCCAATTTATCTTTCATTTAATTCTATTGTATCAAATACAACTTCAAATCACCCATTGTCTTTTGTTTATACTATTCCTAAATACAAATAATAATGTCTGCTGAAATCACAAACCAAGTAAACATTAACATTGTGGATATTGATAATGAAAAATTAGAGACAACTCCGCCCAAACCTCTAGGGGTAACTGAATTTTCACCCGGCGTCACAAGAACTGTAACACTAGGACCGAATGGCGGATTCGTTGACATTATATGTAATAAAAGAGAACTTGAGAAACACAAGAGGGGTTATATAAAATATCAACAACAAAGGCTTGCACAACTAGTCAGATCATAAATTCCCTAATTAGTTCTTCATCCAAACCCTCTCTCCGTCAGAAACAACCACTATATCCCCAACTTTATCAGTCCTAAAAACCTTAACGTTATATTTTGCCAACAGGTCCAAAACTTCTTGGCTTGGAAGTCCCCAGTTATTTTTACCCACAGAAATTACCGCAATTCCAGGCATAACCTTATTGAGGAGATTCTCCGTCAATCCGTTCCTACTTCCATGATGAGGTATTTTGATCCATTCGACTCCATCCAGGGCAAGTTTATTTGCCAAAGTATCCGATACTTCCGGAGGAATATCTCCAAGTAGTAGTCCGGTGAACTTACCGAAGCTAAGTTTATAGACTATGGAATATAAATTGGTTTCCTTGGATATGCTATATCTACTTAGATTATCGTCACTATCTATAATAGTTAACTTACTGAAAAGATCTTCCGAAGGGCTGAGTATATCCAAATAGATCAAACCCAACCTCAACTTCATGCCCTCTACCGGGTTGATAACACTAATACCCTTACCCCCCACCTCTTTTCTTAGCAATCGATAGATGTCTGTGCCAGGATCTATCGAATTGATTAATAGTTTGTCGACTTTATAACGATCCATTACCTCAACAAGTCCTGTTGAATGATCAGAGTCCGGATGAGTCGAAATTACCAATTCTATCTCCCTATCATAAAAGGGCATGTACCTTCCTAGACAATCCAAGACTTTTGCGTCGGGTCCGCCATCCGTAAGAATTTGCATAGTCTTATAAGTTACAAGAATTGCGTCCCCTTGCCCGACATTGCAGGCAATGATATGAAGATTGCTATCCGGCAACTGAATAATGGCAATAATTATCACAGCAAGAACTAATAACAAAAAAAGAAAAATGTGTTTCCAAATTCTCATGTCAAAATACCTCAACAACTTTTACAAACCACCAAAGTAAAGGGTACGTAAGCCAAATGATGATTTTCCCAAAAAACGGGAAGATTACACCCACCACTCCCCCGACAGCTCCTAAAATCATGACATACGGAACCGTCCAAAGGACGAGAGCATTAATAAGAGGAGACAGTATATTAAACTGTCCAAATGTAACAAACAGTATCGGAGTGACTCCGATTTGAGCCGCCAAAGAGGTAGAAAGACCTTCTTTAAATATTTCGGGTACTTTTGAAAGACGAGTCCTAATTCTTTTTTCAAAAAGCATCAGGGAGGCTGTTGAAACAAACGAGAGGATAAAGCCAATGTCACCTATCCAATCAGGTCTATATATAAGCATTATTCCAGCAGTTAAAAAATAAATTCGCCAGGTTGTTGTCAACCTACCCGCCTCCTGACCCAAAAATAGAAAGGAAGACATGATTGCGGCGCGGATAAGAGGTGCATCAAAACCCGATATAAATAGATACATAATGATTCCAGATATAACAAACGGTATCGCTTTTCTTCTTGGGAGGAAAAGAGTCACAACCCCCATTAAAAAAGAAACCACAAAGGTTACATTAGTCCCCGAAGCAACCACCACATGAGCAACTCCCGCAAGTTTTGTCTGATTATAAAAATCGGCAGAAAGCGCTCCTTTGGCACCGATCACAATTCCGGATAAAAGACCGGACAATGGTTCCGGAAGAGTTTTTTGATAAAAAGAGATCACAGAGTTTCGTAATCCCGAAAGAAAAGTTCTACCATTCCCAACTTCGATTAATTTAGGGTTATCCAATTTTCCGTTATTAACTGTACCTTCAATTGTAATTTTGTCGCCATATGAAATTTCCGGAACGAGTGGTAAATAAACTTTCAAACCGGCAATTTTCAAATATTGTGAAGTCGAATAGGTAATCGGGTCGGACAAAACGGATGCGGTTATCCGAACAGTATCCCAGTTTTTATAAACCGGGCGGGTGATTAAATACCTGATAAAAATTAGTAGAACCAAAATCGGCCAAATTAGATATTTCATCAATAGACTGTTACCCTGTCTTTCACTTTTTCATAGACACTTTGCTTCAAAGCGCCTTTTGAAAGGAGTTCTGACGTGTTTGAGTAAGGTCTGTGATCAATGATACTTTGGGCGTAGATAGGGCCAATTCCGGGTAAAGAGTCCAACTCCGATGTGCTTCCTGTATTGATGTTTATTAAACCACTACTATCGGATGAAAAACCAAGTGATGCACTTTGATCCCCTCCTCCTGAGTTAGCAGATAAAACATCTGACTGCTGATTCACAGCCGGAATATAAACCTTCTGGCCGTCGGTAAGTTTTGCCGCGCGATTTAGATATTTGTCCGTCCAATTCCTATCAGCATTCACTGAAAATCCCCCGGCTAAAATTAATAAATCATCAACACGGCTTCCACCCGGAAGTTTATAAACACCCGGATGAATCACCTCCCCTGCAATTTCTGCGGTTATCTCACCGGAAAATTGCGCGGAGGAAGTCGAGTTTAATATCTCAACTTTTGTTGGGGAAACATTTAAACCGCTTTTGAAGTAGAAAAATCCTGCAGCAATCAAAATTAATCCCCCAAGAAGAATCAATAAAGGATAACGAAATTTCAAGAATAGTCCATTAAAATCGAAACCCTGCATTAAGTTAGTTTACTACAAAGTTAACTAACTTACCCGGGACGAAGACAACTTTAATAACTTTTTTGCCCTCCAACCATTTGGCGATTTTTGGATCGCTCTTTGCAATTTTAGTTACTTCTTTTTCGGAGCCGGCAACCTCTAAATCAAGAGTTATTGTCCCTCTTAACTTGCCGTTTATCTGTACTGCAACCACTTTTTGATCCGCTATGAGGTATTTTGTATCATATTCCGGCCATTTTTGTTGGTGAACAGAAAATGGTTGCCCTAATATCTCAACCCAAATTTCTTCACTCAAATGGGGAGCAAATGGAGCCAAAAGAAGAGTCAGAGATCTGAGAGTTGAGATAGAGATCTGAGATTTATTATTTTCAAGTACATTTACAAGCTCCATGATTTTAGCGATGGCAGTATTGTATTTAAATTGCTCGATGTCTCCCGTAACTCCTTGTATTGTTTGATGAAGCTTGGAAAGAATTTCTTTGTTTGAAAATCGGGAATTGGAAATCGGTAATTGAAAAAGTCGCCAAACTTTTTTAATAAACCTCTCCATCCCCTCAATTCCACTATCCCTGAAGTCAGGATATCCATCCATTGGCCCCATAAACATAAGGTAAAGCCTTAAAGCATCTGCTCCAAATTTATCTATATATTCATCAGGGTTGACCACATTTCCTCTACTCTTACTCATCTTAGCTCCATCCTTAATCATAAGGCCGTGGGCAAAAAACCTCGGGAACGGCTCGTCAAAATCAAGGTAACCAAGGTCATGAAGAACCATAGTGACAAAGCGCGAGTACATAAGGTGAAGCACGGAATGCTCCGCCCCACCAAAATAAAGATCAACCGGAAGCCAGGCTTCCATTATTTTCTTATCAAAAAATGCTTGTCCCGAGCTTGCCGAAGGACCAACTTTCCATTCTTTAGTGTTTACATTTGGATACGCTAGAAAATACCAACTTGAGTCAACAAATGTATCCATTACGTCAGTCTCCCTTGTAGCTTCCCCGCCGCACTTGGGGCACTTAACTTTATAAAAATCTGGGTGATTAGCCAAGGGTCCCTTTCCGGTTCCTTCCGGTTTGTAATCTTTGATATCCGGAAGAAGTACCGGCAAATCTTTTTCCGGCACCGGAAACCACCCCGCCATACCTTTAAAGACGTGGTCTTTAAAGGTCGTTCCTTTTGAGGCACAATGCTCACAATAAATCATTGGGATAGGAGCTCCCCAATATCTCTGGCGCGATACCAGCCAGTCCCTTAAATGATAATTTGTATGGCGCTTTCCCCAACCTTCTTTTTCGATCTTCTCCCAAAGGTTCTCATCAGGATCTTTTTCAACTATATCCAAATGATACTTTTCGGCAAATTCCATATCTCTCTCGTCATATGCCGGAACCCCCATTATGTTTCCGGTACCGTACCCGGGAGCCACATAATTGGTTTTCCAAATCGGAAGCTTCCTGCCGCTTAATGGATCACTTGCGTATTCTCCAGTGAATTCTCCTACTTTCTCCTCGTTTCCCTCGTTATACAAGCCTTCATCTGCAAGAGCAATAAAAGTCACTGCGTTTAACGTATCGGGGCGGGTTGTAAAAACCGGTAGATCTTCACCGTTTTCCTTCTTGAAGTTAATTATCATACCCTCGGACTTCCCTATCCAATTCCTTTGGGCAGTAACAACCCTCTCACTCCAATCAATCTCGTCCAAATCTGACAAAAGTTTGTCCGCGTATTTTGTAATTTTGAAAAACCACTGCGAGAGATCTTTTTTCTCAACTACTGTACCGCATCTTTCGCAAACTTTAAGTCTTTCCCAGGTTGATTTATCCTCTATCACTTTTCCATTAGCATCCCTGGGTTCCTTACCTGCAGTTTGCGGACTCATGACTTGCTCGTCAGCCAAAACCGTTTTACAAGAAGGGCAAAAATTCACAGTTGCTATTTTTTTATATGCCAATCCCGCTTCAAACATTTTGACAAAAAGCCACTGCGTCCATCTGTAATAATCAGGACTTGAGGTTGTTACTGTGCGTGTCCAATCGTAGCCATGCCCCAAAGCTCTCATTTGCTCCTCATAATGCTTTGTCGTCCTTTTGACAACCTCGTGAGGATTTTCGTCTATTTTTATTGCGTAGTTTTCTGAATGAATTCCAAAAGAATCATAACCAATAGGCTGAAATACATCTTTGCCATGCATTCTCATAAACCGGCCGTAAATATCACTGCCAGTTGAAGCAAAGGCGTGGCCCGCATGAAGTCCTTCAGCCGAAGGATAAGGAAACATCCAGAGGTTGTAAAATCTCTCTTTCGAAGAAATTTTCGCCTTATCGTCGTAGAAAGGATTTATTGCACTTTCTATATCAGAAGTATAAAGATGTTCTTCCTCCCATTTCTTCTGCCACTTGGCCTCAACTTCTTTGTGATCGTACTTTGGTACCATATTTTTTCAAATTCCAAATTACAAGAACCAAGTTCCAAACAAGCGTCAAAAATCAAATTCCAAACATCAATTTTTCAAAAATT
>JAJYIG010000037.1 GCA_021790215.1 bacterium | reverse complement strand
GACGTGAGGTTTTTTCATCGTTGCAAAAGTATCACGAGAGATTAATGAAACATTTCAGCGGTACAACACCTGAGTAGGACTTCTTAGTTCTAATCCCAAGAGTTTAGCTTGACATTTTAGAAAACCTGATTTATATAGTTGGCAATGACTGTATGGTTGGAACTTCAAGTTCAGAAGTTAAAAAGAAAAGGTTTTTTTGTTCAGGGCCAGAGACTACAATCCCTGGTCGAAGATTTTAAAAAAGAAGGGGTTCCTGGTAGTTTTGGCAAAAAAGGTAGCGTCAGAACATCCACGGATAAGGCAGAGATTACACCGAGAGAAGATCCGGCAGTTCAATTTCTAGAAAAGGTACGCCAAAAGGATAGTCCATATTTGGACCCTTCAGATATAAAGAAAATACCACTTGGAAAAATTGGGTCTCAACGTGTTTTGGATTATTTACAGGACGTAATAACTGATATTGAGCATCTAGGGAATGAATCACTTTATCATTTGGGTTTATCACAAAGCACGATAAATAAAATCAGGAGAAGTGATATTTACAAGATTAGTTCTCTTGAGGGATTAAACGACCTTGAAATCTTTTCTATAAGAGGGATAAGTGATCATCGTTTTTCGGAGGTATCACAAGCCTTGCAAAGGTATCATGATAGGATACAGAAGTTAAACCCTTAGATATCCAGATTGGCCATCTTTGCGTGGGTTTGGATATACTTCTTTCTTGGAGGAACTTCTGAACCCATAAGCATATCAAACATGTTATTGGCGGCTTCCACATCCTCAATCATTACGCGTTTAAGGGTCCTGGTTTCCGGGTTCATAGTTGTTTCCCAAAGTTGGGACGGATTCATTTCACCCAAACCTTTGTAGCGCTGAACTGAGATCTTTTGTCCTTTAGCTTCGGTAAGAGCCGAACTAAGTTCTTCGTCCGAATAAGCGTATTTAATTTCTTTTCCGGACTGTACTTTATAAAGAGGTGGAAGTGCAATATAAAGGAAGCCTTTATTAATAATTTCGGGCATGTGCCTGTAGAAAAATGTCAGGAAAAGGGCATCGATGTGAGCTCCGTCAACATCGGCGTCAGTCATTAAGATTATTCTATGGTAGCGCAGTTTATCGTAATTTAAGGAGTCACCGATTCCGCACCCTAGGGCGATAATAAGATTTTTGATTTCTTCGGATTTAACAATAGTATCGAGTTGTGTCCTTTCGGTATTTAAGATTTTACCTCTCAAAGGAAGGATCGCTTGATGTCTCCTGTCTCTCCCCTGTTTGGCGCTGTTATGTACGAAAACTCCTGATGCTAGAGCGAAGTTATGAGTTCCTTCTACCTCAAGATCATATACATCCATTTTTCTATTTAATCTGGTTATCTTCTTGATTCTATGGTTGTAATTGACAATAGCTTCTCTAAGTTTTTCTTCATCCTCACTAAAAAATCTTTTCAAGATTGTTGAGTATTTAATTAAACTCTTATCCCGTGTCTCCTTTCTTATTTTGTTGTATATTTTTGTATCAATGTCTCCGGATGTGATATAGATTCCATGCAAAGTTTTAAGTCCTTTTTCCAAGAAAGTTTTGTTGTAAGCTTCCAGTCTTTTCTTTCTGAATTTGTCTGTCCATTGTTTTTTTGTTTGTTTACTTCTCCATTCTCTCAAATCTTTGTCTTGCCATTCTTTGGTAGCAAGGTCTCTAAGAGCCCTTCTATTTTTCGGGTGGTTGGCGAAGAAATCCTTAATTTTCTTAGACTGTTTGCTTACATTTTCGGGGTTACTCCAGTATCTCTTTTGCTCCTCATTTAATTTTTTATAGTTTTTCAGTCTGTATTCTTTATTGGAGTTGTAGAAAGCTAAGAATTTTTGTGTCATATATTCCTTGTATATAGGATTACCCCATTGTTTCTTGGCTCTTTCGCTCAGCACCTTTCTCATTTTAGGAGAGGTCATAAAATTTCTCACCCGCTCTCTGTATGCATCTGTCTGGTGAGATTTTTTAGCCTTTTCGACCACATCTAGCCTTGCTATTGTTTTTTCGATAACCTTAGAGTGAAGTTTCATGTGCTCTTTTTTACTCATTCTGATTATGTTTGTTGGATTATTGTTTAATTTATTAAAATCTATATGGTGTTTATAATTTCCACTGGAAAGTTTATATGTAGATTCTTCAAGATTGAATTGGTCTGACAAAAGATGTGTGAAGATCCATTTGTAAAGTTTCGGATCATAAATCATTTCATACCCATTAATAGTAATTCTGCCACCAATTTTGGATATCTTTCTCCTTAAGGGCATGAGAGAATCTGTAGTTGTGAGATCTTTTGCTTTTTTATAAGTCCCATCTTTTAATAGAAACTGGTGATCAGGTGTACATGTGATTTTCTTATTATTATCTAGCATAATCTGAATAACTTTGGAATCTTTTCTGGTAAGTCTGGGATTTTTGATTTCTCTAATTCCAATTGTTCCATCTTCTTTAATTGTGTAACAGAAGTTTGTTTTTCCACTTTGATATTCTTTGACCAAGTTCTTGAAAGTTATATTTCTTCCATCAGTGAGGGCAACCTTTGTATTTCCATCAAAACATCCGCCTGCCGAATCACCCTCCACTAAATATATTTCGGATATTTCCGGATCTGAGCTTTGACAATCTGCCAGTTTTCCGGGGAGAGTTGCTCCTTCCAGTGCGCCTTTTCGAAGAACCGCGTCTTTTGCTGCTCTAGCGGCTAAACGGGCACGGGCTGCCAGCAGGACTTTTTCAACTATTTTTCTGGCATCGGCCGGGTGCTCCTCAAAATATGTATCAAGTCCTTCTTTTACCGCTGCCGCTACAAATCCCTGAATTTCGGGATTATTGAGTTTTGCTTTTGTTTGGCTTTCAAATTGCAAAGATTCCGAAGGCATTTTTATATAGACAATTGCCGTTAAACCTTCTTTCATATCATCACCTGTAAATGTGGCTTCTTTGTCCCCATTTCCGCTTTTGCCATTACCGTTTTGCATGCGCTTGTAGTAATCGGTAATTGCGCGGGTAAGAGCGATTCTGAAACCAGTTACATGAGTTCCGCCGTCAGTTGTGTAAATTCCATTTACAAAACCTTTTACGTTTTCGTTAAAGGAATCGGAATATTGAAGTGCAGCTTCGCAGGAAACTGTGCCGTTATCTTTTGAGAGATATACCACATCTGTCAGGACGTCTTTGCCGCGGTTACTGTGTGCGACCAATGACTTAATTCCCCCTTCGAAATAGAAGCTCGCTTCATCTTCATCATTCTCGTCGGTAAAGTGGAAAGTTAATCCTGCAACGAGATATGCCCTATCCCTAAGAAGATTTTTGACTTTGTTGTTTTCAAGTTTCAGGTCTCCAAAGATTGCTTTATCAGGAATAAATGTAGTAATTGTGCCGGTTTGCTTTTGCCCAATCCTTATTCCCCACTCCACGGGGAACCATTTATCAAGTTGTTCCTGATTGGTCTCGCTTACTTTTTTAACAGGTTTTCCCTGATGATATTCTTGATAGTAGGCTTTATTGTCTCTTAGAACCACAACTCTAAAGTAGGTCGAAAGCGCATTAACAACAGAGGCGCCGACCCCATGAAGTCCCCCCGAAACTTTGTATGCCCCACCGCCGAATTTACCTCCGGCGTGAAGTTTGGTCATGGTCAGCTCAAGCGCCGAAACACCGCTTTTATGCATTTCGACAGGAATCCCGCGTCCGTTATCTTTTATGGTTGCTGAACCGTCTTTGTTGAGGAATACCCAAATCGTGTTGCAGACTCCAGCAAAACTTTCATCAACGGAATTATCGACAATTTCCCTTAAACATTCATGAAGTCCTCTCGAATCGGTTGAGCCAATGTACATTCCGGGCCTTTTTCTTACCGGTTCGAGTCCCTCCAGGACTTGAATCTGTTCTGCTGTGTATGCGTTTTGGTCTGCCATGAAAGTCAAAAATATCACAAGTTACTTAAGCAGTACAAGTGGTATCTGCCTAAAGTTATCTCTAATATTTATACTCTAATTATACCTCTTTTTAGCCTCAATTCCTACCTCTAAGTAAGATTAATAACAAGGTTTGTGAGACTTAGAGAAACATTTCCGTTTGCTTTTATTTTACCCAAAGTCTGCAGTGCGTTCTTTGCATTTTCAGCGGTAGTTTTGAGATTTTTAGTTTCTTTTTGGTGCATCATACCATGGTAGTAATTAACTAGGTTTTCGGTAAATTCTTTTGCTTCGTCTCTACCCTTGATTTTATCCACCAATGCCAGTTTCTTGCCGGTTGAAAGTTCCGTAAAATTTTCAATCTCACCGAAAGACCTTTCTTTTCTTGCCTCCGGGATCTTGATTATCTCACAGCGGGAAACAATTGTGGGGAGAACTTTCCTTGTAGTTAAGGCGGTTAGAGCAAAATAGATATTTTCCTGCGGCTCTTCCAGGCTTTTCAAAAAGGCATTCAAAGCTTCTTCGGTTGCCTCGTCGATGTTTTCGGACACAATAAGAGTTGGTTCATCAAAACTTAAGCGGATTAAATTATTCAAGGACCTGACGTCCTCGATCTTTTGCAGAGGATATTTCATTTCCTTCGCGTGAAGCTTTTCTGATAAATCTAAAATGTGAGATTTGATGTTTGAGATTTCGCCTCCGACGAAAAGGTATGCGTGCATATTCTTAGGTAAAAGGTAAGAGGAAAAAGGTAAAAGGTCAAGTGGATTCTTGATAGTTCACCCTTTTTATTACATAATGATTTTGTGCAAATTAGTAACTCGTAATTTGTAATTAACATATATGCCTATGCCCATTGCCACTGCCAATTTACCTCCAAATGTAGAAGGAGAGCAAACCTTAGCTGATATTTTGGTTACTATCGGAGCATTAACCAGGGAACGCGCTAATCAAATTAAACTTGCCGAGATTCAAAGCGGTTCTTCTCAGGAAGATATTATCAAAAAAGGAAATATGGTTCCAGAAGAAAAACTGGTCCATGCAAAAGCAACGCTTTACAATATTCCCTATGTTGATCTTTCGGTGGTTCCCGTTGCGCCTGCAGCCTTGGCCATTCTCCCATCGGAAGTTGCAGAGCGTTTTAAGGTTTTCCCGATAAATATTGACAGGAAAGATAAAGGTTTAATCTTGGCGATGGCAGACCCCATGGACCTTTCTGCAATCGAATTTATTGAACAAAAAACCGGATATCATATCAAGCCCAGAGCCGCGGTGGCCTCGCAAATAGAAGATTTTATTCGTACCAGGTATACCGCCTCTTTGACCAGGGAAGTAACAGCAGCTTTGAAGGAAGTTGAGCCAATGAAGGCCGAGATGGCGGGAGTGGAAACCAGTAAGGGCGGGTTCATCCGCGAAGAAAAAGTTGCACAGATAGTTTCTCAGATTTTGGATTTTGCTATTAAATCCCGTGCATCAGATATCCATATTGAGCCTCAGGAAAAGCTTACCCGTGTTCGCTACAGAATTGATGGAATATTGCAGGAAAAACTTAGTATTCCAAAAGAGCTTCATGATTCTCTGATTTCAAGAATAAAAATTCTAAGCGGTATGAAAATTGACGAGAAAAGAATTCCACAGGACGGCCGTTTTAATTTTAATGGGTCGGAAGAGAATGTCGATTTGCGTATTTCTTCGCTTCCTACCACCTGGGGTGAGAAAATCGTTATGAGGCTTCTTAAAAAATCCGGCGGAGTTCCAGAGTTGCCCGAGTTAGGGCTAAGGGGTAGGGGTTTGAAAAACCTTCAGGATGCAATTCTTAGGCCTCACGGAATAATTCTTATTTGTGGACCTACCGGTTCCGGTAAAACCACAACTTTGTATTCGGTCATTTCCAAACTTAACACATCAAAAGTCAATATTATGACTTTGGAAGATCCTATCGAGTATAAAATCCCCGGTGTTAATCAAGTTCAGATTAACCCGGCAGTTGGTTTAACTTTTGCATCGGGTCTTAGAGCTTTTCTAAGACAGGATCCTAATATTATTCTCGTAGGAGAAATTCGTGATAGGGAAACTGCCGATTTGGCTATTCAAGCATCTCTCACAGGCCATTTGGTTTTTTCAACGTTGCACACAAATGATGCATCGGGAGCACTGCCAAGACTTTTGGATATGGGTGCGGAACCATATCTTCTAGCCTCTTCCATGACCTGCATTGTTGCTCAGAGGGTTGTCAGGGTGATCCATGATAAATGTAAAGAAGCTTATGTTCCTGATTCCGAAGTTGTTCAGAATATAAAAGGTGAATTAGGAAATCTTTGGCAGCCTCAGGGCCAAGTCAAACTCTACAGGGGTAAAGGAGACGTCGATTGCGGGAATAGCGGTTATTTTGGCAGAATCGGAGTTTTTGAAGTTTTGCCCATTACCGAAAAAATTGGTAAACTAATTTTGGAGAGATCTTCTGCTACGGATATTGCAAAAGAGGCAGTGGCAGAAGGAATGATAACCCTAAAGCAAGATGGGTACTTGAAGGTTACGGAAGGAATTACTACAGTAGAAGAAGTACTTAGAGTTGCACAGGATTAAAAAAATAAAATGATAGATATCAAAGGTTTTTTACAAAGTGTAATTGACTCAAAAGCAAGTGATTTGCATCTGGTATCGGGTGTTCCCCCGATGCTCAGGATTGACGGACAACTTATGCCAATTCCGAGTGTGGGAGTTTTGACTCCTGACCAAATTGGAGAGCTTTTGAAAGGAATTTTAAACAGTGAGCAGATGGAAAGGCTCACTGTAAATAAAGAACTGGATTTTTCTTTTCCTTTTTCGGAAAAAGGCAGGTTCAGGGTCAACGCCTACACGCAAAAAGGTTCTTATGCTGCAGCTTTTAGATTGATCCCCTTAACAATTTCTTCAATTGATTCGTTGGGACTTCCACCGATCCTTCACTCCTTTGCGTCTCTCAGGCAAGGATTTGTACTTGTGACCGGGCCTACAGGGCATGGTAAATCCACCACTTTAGCGGCAATCTTGCAGGAAATTAATGAGTCAAGACCGGTTCATATTGTTACTATCGAGGACCCTGTCGAATTTGTCTTTTCACCAGTTAAATCTATCATTTCTCAAAGGGAAATGAGAAGCGACACTCATTCCTGGGAGATTGCTCTTAGGTCGGTTCTTAGGGAAGACCCTGATGTCGTTCTTGTCGGCGAAATGCGTGATTATGAAACGATTGCCGCAGCCCTAACCATTGCAGAAACTGGACATTTGGTATTTGCAACTTTACACACAAACTCGGCAGCACAATCTATAGATAGGATTGTTGATGTTTTTCCGGATGAACAGCAGAGACAGGTGAGGCTTCAACTTTCAAACACTCTCGAGGCAGTATTTTCTCAAAGACTCATCCCTACAACCACTAAAGGCAGGGTTGTAGCTTATGAGATAATGCTTGGCACAACTGCAATTAAAACTGCAGTCCGTGACGGTAAAACCCACCAAATAGAAAGCATACTGGAAACTTCGCAAGAGGCTGGTATGAGTACTATAGAAAAGTCTCTCGCAGACTTGGTCAAACGAGGACTTATAACTTTAGATACCGCACAGGGATGGTCGCTTAGACCTGAAGAACTCACCAGGTTGGTACGTGGAGCCTAATGAAACGATTTAACTACAAGGCAAAGGATAAATCAGGGAAGCTTATTGTGGGAGAGGTGGAGGCTGCAGACGAAAATGAAGCGGCAAGACTTATTAGAGGTAAGGGTTTTTACGTAATTTCCGTTGTTGGTAAAATTGACTCACCTTTTTCCCTGATACGAAGACTCAAGGATAGAATTACATCAGCAGATGTGGCAACGTTCACCCGGCAGCTTTCGACAATGATTAATGCCGGACTTCCTATTACTGAGGCACTTCTTATTTTACGGTCTCAATCAAAAGGTGCAATGCAGAAAATTGTCGCTCAGATTTTGGCTGATGTTGAGGCTGGTGAATCTTTTTCCAATTCTCTAGGTAAGCATCCGAAGATATTTAGTAAGACTTACATGGCTCTTGTTAAATCCGGTGAAGTCGGAGGTGTGATGGATGCTGTTTTGTCGAGACTTGCTGATAATTTGGAAAAGCAGGGAGAGTTTGGGAGTAAGATCAAAGGTGCTTTAATTTACCCCGTCATCATTGTGGTTGGTATGGTTTTAGTAAGTATTATTATGATGGTTTTTGTTATTCCCAAACTTTTATCCCTTTATGCCGACTTTAATGCGACCCTTCCTCTCCCTACTTTGATTTTGATAGGGATTTCTAGTTTCTTTATTCACTATTGGTTTGTGGTTCTGGCTGTACTTGGAATTGGTTATTATGTTTTTAAGATGTACAAAGCAACGATTAATGGTAGGAGAAAAATTGATGAGTTGGCTTTCAAGATTCCTATATTTGGAGATCTCAGACGCCAAATGATATTGACAGAATTGACCCGTACATTGGCACTGATGGTTGGTGCCGGAGTCCCAATTTTGGAGGCCTTAAATATTACTTCGGAGGTTGTTGATAATTCTATAATCTCCTCTGCCCTTAAAGATGCATCAAAACAAGTTGAAAGAGGTTTCCCTATTGCCTTTTCCTTTTCGCGTCATCCCGAGGCGTTTCCTTTTATTCTGAGCCAAATGGTGGCAGTTGGAGAAGAAACAGGAAAAATGGATGAGGTATTGACTAAAGTCAGTCATATTTTTGAAGTTGATAGTGATGAAAAAGTTAAAGGATTAACAGCAGCAATTGAGCCTCTTGTTATGATAGTTCTTGGGCTGGGTGTTGGATTTTTGGTAATTGCGGTGATTCTTCCCATTTATAATTTGACCAGTTCCATGTAAGGCTAAATCGCCACTTGACAAGGATTTTTAGGGAGTTAATAATGACTATAGATTCGATAACTTAAATGAAAAAAGTACTTGCCCAAGGTTTCACACTAGTAGAACTTCTTATAGTTATTGCACTTCTTGGAGTTATCGCAACAATAGTTATTGCAGCCATTAATCCCATTGAACAAGCAAATAAAGCAAGGGACGCCGGGTATAAGAGCGATGCAAGCGAGTTGGTGTCTGCTGTTCAAAGGTATTATGCCTCTCAGAATCAGT
>JAJYIG010000003.1 GCA_021790215.1 bacterium | reverse complement strand
GCAATGCCAGTTGACGATCTCGATATGGGAGTGAGTCATGTTCTCAGGGGTCACGACTGGCTGCCTTCAACTCCGATTCACCTCCTTCTTTTTGAATATCTTGGCGGAAAACGCCCTGAAATAGGGCACTTAACTGATATTCTTTCTGCAACTACAGGAAAAAAGTTAAGTAAAAGACGGGACTCTGTTTTTGTGGAACAATTTTTAGAAAAAGGGTATCTACCTGAGGCGCTTCTCAATTTTGTAATGCTTCTGGGATGGGCTCCAAAGGATAACCGGGAGATTTTTACCCTTTCCGAATTTGTTGAACACTTTGACATAAAAGGTTTTCAGGAAGCAAACCCCAGATTTTTTACTGACAAGCTTGATTGGTTTAACGGAGAATATATTAGGAAGCTCAGTGACTCTGAGCTTTGCGGCAAATTCGAAATTCTAAATTCTAAATTTGAATCAATGAATAAAAATTCAAAAATTCAAATTACTAAATTGATAAAGGATAGAATCACAAAGATTTCTGATTTGGAAAATATTGCAGGATTTTTCTGGGAGAAAAAAGATGTAGACAAAAACCTCCTTGGTAAAAATTACAAAAGTCATATTTCGGATGCGGCTGAAATTATCGGAAATTCTAAAGAATGGAATCTGGAAACTCTTAATGGAAAGCTGATGCAAAATATAAAAGAGAAAAATTATAAAACTGGCGACTTTTTTATGGATCTTCGTATTGCAATAACCGGGAAGAAGTTTACTCCTCCCATTAACGATTCAATTATTATTTTAGGAAAAGAGAAAACCTTGGAAAGGTTAAAACCCTTACTTTAGAGGAGTCTCCTTTAAAGCTGGTCGGACAATATGACGCAGCCTGCCAAAAGAACATACCAAAAGTTTATACAGGAAAAGGTTGATAGTGAATTTCTTCGAAACAAGTTAAAACTCAAAAGTATTGAGACTAAAAACTCACTTTTTGGAAGGTATCCCCATGTTGCAAAATTCTTTTCGGAAAAAGGAGTAGATTTGGGAAAAATCAGGCAACACTCAGCTAAAGTTATTGCAACTGGAGCTCTAACAGGAACCTTACTTTTTACTCCTCCTATCATTGCTAAAAATATTCCTTCCGTAACCGAGATCGTAAAAAATGTTTCAGATATCGGGGGAAACTCTTTGGATATTTCTCCTCAGGAAAGTCTCATTAACGATCTAAAGTCTACATTGCCCCAGAAAGTAAGCCCACTCAATAGATATCAGGAAAAAACTCTGGAACAAGTTCTAACAGAGTTAACGGGAGTTCCTGCACGTGCCTCTTTGGAGGGGGAACATCTAAATACCACATATGGTTATATTGGGGCAGAGCAGCACCTGGCCCGCTACCCCGGAGATACCATGGCGGTGCATCCCAAAGTCCCACAGCTTGATGAAGGGATGGCCCCGGGGCTTGGAGCTTGGGGATATTTTGCTTTATCCAAGTCATCTCTGACTTCCCAATTGGCAAGCGATGAAGAATGGTATGTGGCTGTTCAGACTTTGTACCTTCCGGATTGGAACAGCCGTCAACCATACCTCCAGAATTGGTACAAATATAGAAAAGTTTTGGTTGTTAATACTCTTAATGGTAATGCGGTTGTGGCTGATATCGCGGATTCCGGACCAGCCGACTGGACGGGGAAGCAATTTGGAGGAAGCCCCGAGGTCATGAATTACCTGGGTGGACCAAGGTACAAAAAGGGAGTTGTACTTTTGTTTTTTGTTGATGATCCTGAGAACAAAGTTCCTCTGGGGCCGGTAGAGTACAATAAAATCAACGTTCCTGGAGTAACTTTGACGCAGGCGTAACATATGTCAAAACTTTTTTTTGATAATCTAATTGAATTTAAGGAGATAGAACTTGTAATTAAAAATTCCGCTTCCTCCAAGGAGGAACGGGACGAGATGTGGATGTTAGTTGATGAGATTATCAACCATAAAGTGATTGAAAAGATATTAGACAAGTTACCAAGAGAATGCCATGAAGAATTTTTGGAGATTTTTCATAAAAGTCCTCATGATGAACAAATCATTTTTGCCTACCTGCATGGAAAAACAGATGAAAATATTGAAGAAATATTAAAGCAAGAACTAAAAAAGATTTCAGATGATTTGCTGTCGGAAATCAAATCATTGAATGGGTAATCTATGGATCCAAATTTCGGTAAAGTTATCTGGACAAATCATGCGCTTGAAAGGTTAAGACAGCGTAGAATATCGCAAAGCGATGCCTGGGCTACATGGAGAAATCCTGAAAGATCAAGAAAAGGAACCGCTTCCGGTTCGCGGGTTTATTATCGTAGGTATGGAAAAACCCGGATTGAGGTTGTTGCAAAACAAAATGAGAGGCATGAATGGGTAATTCTTTCGGTTTGGTCAAGTTCTGCCTCCGAAAACAAAAATGCCCCCGAATCTTTTTGGAGATTTATTATTAAGAGGATTTTTCGCTAAGTATTGTGCGAAGTCATACTTAAGGAGTAAAATCTGAGTTTGCCATAATATGAAAAGAATATTTGATTCAATAAGCAATTTCAGGAAAAGATTGGGGAAATGGTTTTGGGTATTTTTAGTGATCGCTGCAATCATTATTTGGCGGGTTATTGTTTCAGCTAATAAGTCTGTTAATGTTCAAACTGCAAAAGTTACGTCAGGTGAACTTACTGAATCGGTTTCTACTTCGGGTTATGTTGAGGCGGACAGAGATACTGAACTTACATTTCCTGCTGGCGGAAAAGTTACAGCGGTTGGGGTAAAAGTAGGTGAAACAGTTAAAAAGGGGCAGTTTATTGCTCAGGTAGACGCTGTTTCCCTTAATGCTGCCTATCAAAATGCCCTAAATACTTATAGGGCAACCCAGGCTGCGGTTCAACTTGAGCACGATAACGATAAAAATTATGGCAGCGCTGAAACTTTCTCACAAAAGTCAACCCGCACTGCAGCAGAGGTGGCAAATGATAACGCATACAATGATGTTTTGGCAGCTGAGGATGCATTGAAAAATGCTTCTTTATATGCACCATTCGATGGAATAGTTGACACAGTTTCCCCGTCTTCTCCCGGAGTTAATGTTACGGCAGGTGCTGCTAATTACACAATAGTTGATCCTTCTTCTGTATATTTTGATGCACAGGTGGAGGAGATGGATTTACTAAATGTAACGGTTGGGCAAACAGCCAACATAAAACTTGACGCTTATCCGGACCAGACTTTTCAGGGTAAAGTATCAAGTATCGGAGTTGTTGCGTTTACTTCATCAACTGGTGGCAATGCTTATCATGTAAGAATTTCACTTCCGGATAATAGTGGTTTGAAGTTTAGAGTCGGAATGGGTGGAGATGCGGATATAGTATTCAATAAAATTGAAAATGTTCTAAAAATCCCCTCAACCGCACTTGTTACCGATTCCACAAATTATGTTTGGATGATCGAAAATGGGAGAGCGAAGAAAGTTAATGTCGAGGTGGGCGCCTCAAATGCTGATGAGATCCAAATCACGTCTGGGTTGACGGAAGGTGAGCAAATAATTTCTCAACCATCACCAACGCTTAAAGAAGGACAAAGAGTGGGTTCTTAGCGGTTTCGTTTGAAATTTATAATTTTAAATTAGTTATTTTTAATATGGCTTCACTTATTTCTCTTTCAAAAGTCACAAAAAAATATAAACTGGGCGAAGATATTGAGGTACAAGCCCTTAAGGGAATTGATTTGGAAATAGGGCAGGGAGAGTTTGTTTCCATAATCGGGCCGTCGGGGTCCGGGAAATCTACCTTGATGCATATTATTGGGATCTTGGACCAGCCCACTTCTGGTACGGTAAGCCTTGAGGGGAAGGATATTATAGAGCTTCCGGAGGAAAAATTGGCGGAGTTACGGAATAAACATATCGGTTTTGTATTTCAGGCTTTTAATCTACTCCCAAAAACTTCTGCGCTTGAGAATGTAGAGCTCCCTTTAATTTATTCGGGAGTTTCTTCATCCGAAAGAAGGAAGCAAGCGCTTGAAGTATTGAGAGTGGTTGGTTTGGGGGACAGAGTTGGTCATACTCCCTCGCAACTTTCCGGCGGACAACAACAGAGGGTCGCAATCGCAAGAGCTTTAATAACGAAACCGAGTCTAATTCTAGCCGATGAGCCGACTGGTAATTTGGATAGCAAAGCCAGTCAGGAAATAATTGATTTGTTAAAGGCCTTAAATGAGTCAGGTAATACTATTGTTTTGGTTACTCATGAAAGGGATATTGCCCTGGAAAGTAAAAGGATAATAGAAATAAAGGATGGTCTGATTATTTCTGATCATCTGGTTTCCGGCCGGACGGGAAAGAAGAATAATGGAGGTCATAAATGATTGCAATTAATGAAATTGTAAAACTGGCAATACAGAGTTTACTCAGGAACAAAAGCCGTTCCCTTTTAACGATGTTGGGAATTATAATCGGAGTTTCGGCTGTGATTCTATTGGTTTCCATAGGACAAGGTTTGCAAAATTACATAACTGAAGAATTTCAATCATTGGGAAGCGACTTGGTTGTAGTTTTGCCAGGAAAGGTATCGAGTAGCGGCGGCGCTTCAATTTCTTCTGCTCCAAATATTGCTGGGAGTAAATTAACTTTGGAAGACGTGAACAGACTTTCTCTTCTTGGAGGCCCAATTGAGTCAGTTGGTGCTGGGATCGAAACTCAGTCAAGAGTTTCTTATCTTGGTAAATCTAAATATACAACCGTTGCGGGAGTGACTGCGGAATATCAAAAGATGCGTAATTTAGTTACTTCATCGGGCAGAATGATTAGTGATTCAGATAATTCTTCGGCCCGGAGTGTGATTGATATAGGTGAGGGGCTTGCTACCACTCTTTTTGGGGCATCGTACCCAATTGGTAAGGAAGTCACCATTGGCAGTCAGAAATTCCAGGTTGTCGGAATTTTGAGTAAAATCGGTGCAGGCGGGTTTGGGGTAGACATAAATAGTTATGCAGTAATTCCTATTACTGCAGCACAACGAATTACCGGAATGAAGACTGTTCAGGCAATTAGCATCAAAGCCCGCGATAAAGCGAGTATCCCCCAGGTTATTTCAATGGCCAACAAAGAGTTGGGAAAGGTGCTAAAAAGTGACGATTTCTCGGTACTTGATTCTTCAAGCCTACTCTCAACAATAAACCAGATTTTGGGAGTTGTAACATTGGCTCTTGGTGGAATTGCGGCGATCTCTTTGGTTGTTGGAGGGGTGGGAATAATGAATATCATGCTTGTTTCGGTAACCGAAAGAACCCGCGAAATTGGACTCAGGAAGGCTGTTGGCGCAAAGCCCAGTGATATTTTGGTTCAATTCTTGATTGAGGCGGTGGTTCTATCTCTCGGTGGCGGAATGATCGGAGTTGCTATTGGTGCGCTTGGTGCATGGGGTATTAACCATTTTATTGCAACAACAGTTACCTGGTGGAGTGTGGCGCTTTCATTCGGAGTTTCAGCTGTCATTGGAGTTATTTTTGGTGTTGCCCCCGCCGCCCGCGCGAGTAAACTCAACCCCATCGAAGCTCTAAAGTATGAATAGCTGCAAGATTTAGCGCTTAAGAAATCCGGGATGATATAATTGGACAAATGGCAGGAAAAGAGATTCAAAAAGAGATTGGAGAAGCTGTTACCAGTGCAAAAAACATAGAAGAGGTTAAGACAATCCTGCTTAATGTTCTTAAATCCGCTAGGGAAAATGGAGTTGAGAGAATTGGCTATGTTGCGGGGCTTATTACTTCGGAAGGGCCAGAAAATATCGACAAGAATGTCAAGAGACTAATAAGATACGCAGATGATATCCGTTCAAAAAATAATTTTCCGATTTTTGCTTCAACGGATGTAATTAGTGATGACTTATTTACAAAACTCGGTATGGAGAAAATTGCTGCGGCCGACTGGGAAGAATTTTGGAGAGATATTTTGGGATCGGGATATGTAACTGATATCTTTATGACTCCCAGATGGGAGATTTCGAAAGGTTCAATTAGTGAGCACAATAACGCCAAGAATTTTAATCTTCAGATTCACTACATCACGGGGGAAATTTGACGTTTTCGAAATTTGGGGTTCGTATTACGCCGCAAGCTTTCTTGGTTAGGTTCAATGATATTACTTTTATTATTATACATTAATGCATCGTAAAGGATTAGGGAATTTTGAATGGATTTGGAGTCTTGCCAAAAGCGGCACTTGAAGCATATCTTAGAAGTTTATTAAGTATTTGCTTCCCCATGTCCTCTGCGCTCTTTTTTCGTAATTTTCTGAAAACCAGATCAAATCCCTCTTTGTGAAGTTTAATCCACATTTTAAATCTAGTAATTGTTGCATTGGTTAATTTTAAGGAATGACTAATTTTTGTTTCTTCTACCCCATTATCTAGCAAATAAGCAGTTAGAACTCTTTTTGCTATCATTAATCTTTCTGTTTTAGTGAGTGTGGACTGTAAAAATTTATCAACTTCGATTTTTGTTTTTAGTTCCTTGATTGAATAGGAGAGTGAATCCAGAAGATTCTTTTCAATCCGTGGTTCAATTTTGCGTTTTGAGACTTGTGGCATACTCTTATTATACATTAATGCATCGTAAAAGGAAGACTTGATTGATAGGGTGATCTTCGGCTAGCATTGCGTCTCCCGTGAGTCTGATTTAGAATTGGGGTATGGTTTCTCTTAAAGAAATATCTGATTTGGTTGAACGCAAGAAAAAATTTTGGATCGCCTTTGTTGGGGATTCTAAGACTTCTTGTGAATGGGTTCACCCAAACTGGAGAGAGATCGTTGAATATGTATTGAAAGAAGAGCTGGAAAGAGAGTATGGAGAAAATTGGAGAATTCCTTCCTGGGGGATTCGGTGCTACAACTTTGGTTACGATGGGGCAACTACAAAAGATATCTTAGATAAAGTTAGCGATATAAATCTGGTTCACCCCGATATGTTAATAAGCATTATGGGAAGTAATGATGTGAAATTTGGGATAAGTCCTGAAAAGCATGTTGCCAACATCGAAGAAATAATTAATAAAGTAAAAACAAATGTTGTGTGGTGCACATCGACCCTTTCGATTAATGAGGAGAGGAACAAAGTTTATGGTACTTATGCAGACGCACTCCTTGAGATTCAGGAAAAGAAAGGACTCCGATTGATTAACATGTTGAAAATTTTTAAGAGATTTCCCTTAGAAAAGTTTTTTACATTTAAGGAAAAGGGAGCTCCTGATTCGACTCATCCAAACCAACTAGGTAATGCATATATAGCAAAAGTTGTTTTGAAGGAAGTTTTTGGAGTGGAATTTAATCCGGAGCGTTTTTGGAAAGAGACTCTTCAAGGAGAGAAATATCCGCAGTATTAAGAAGTTATCTCATCACAAACCCCTTTGAATTCCCCAAGTCGATAAAGCCGTTCATGTCGAGATAGGTTTTTTTGACTTTGCAGTCGGTAAAACCTGTTCCCGGAAGTTTTGCACCGGTAAAATCAGTTTCTTCTAAATTACATTTATCGAATACCGCTCCTGTCAGGTCTGAATTTGTAAACCTTAATTTTTCCAGATTACAAAATGCAAAAATAGTACCGGAAAGGTTGGTATTTTCAAATTTACAGCTTGTTAGATTCATTAATTTTCTTTCGCTTTTGCTGCCGCCTTTCAATTTTTGGAAAATGCAATTTTCGGCGATAGAATCGGAAAAGTCACAGTTTAGTATCGAAGCGTTTCCAAAATCCAAGAAACTTAGTTTAGATCCGGGAAACTTGCAACTTGAAAGGTCTACCGAGGTTAAAAAACTTTCTGAAAAGTCGCAATCTTTAAAAATGCAGCTTTTGAAGTTGACAAATTTGAAATCTAATCCGACGAATTTACATGTTTCAAAAATCACATTTTCAAAATCTTCTCCATCAATTTCCTCGTTTTTAAATAGCCTTTTTTTATAAATCATTTGCTGCTTGATTATATAATAAGAATACACATTAGGAAGTTGCTAATTGACATAATATTAGTAAACACTAATATATTATTTTAGGGGGTGATTAATGATGAAAAAATATCAGAATGAAAGCTCTTTAGATAGAGCAATTCGGGTTGTGGTGGGTATTTTCTTTTTATATGTTTCCTATTCCGCACTAGCCGGGACCGTTCAGATTTTAGGATATGTTTTAGGTACCATCGCTCTTGTAACTGGAATAAGCGGGTTTTGTGCTATTTACAAACTTTTCAAGATATCCACGCTTAAAAAGTAAAATTTGATAAAGAAATGATCTGGTCTGGCCAGTCAGGTCTCAGCTGTCTTTCAGAAGATTTGATTAGAATAGTTACTTATGGAGGAGGTAATAAAATGATGGGTTATTACGGTTGGGGATTTGGCCCCGGAATATCAATCTTCGGTTCAATAATTGGTATTGTTTTTTGGGTTCTTCTGATACTTTTAGTTGTCGGTCTAATCAAATGGTTTGTATCCGGAGGACATGGCGAAAGTGAAACTAATGAAGATAAATCAGATAACGCCTTGAAGATTTTGAAGGAGCGTTACGCAAAAGGAGAAATCAATAAGAAAGAGTTTGATCAGATGAAAAAGGATATTTCCTAAGACTTTGCAAAAGCATCTTTAACTTTGTGATTTTTTATTGCCGGAATGGCTAAGAATAAAATTGCCACAGAGATTATGAAGAAGATAGATCCTGATGCAAAGGGAAGACCTTTCCAAATTCCATAAGCCCATGCAGCAAAAAGCGGCCCTAAGATTCTTGCTACTGCTTGGACACTCTGATTTGCACCCTGAACCCTTCCTTGCATTTTTGGCCCAACAGAATTTGCTATAAGCCCGGAGACGGATGGCTCCAAGAGACCGTCGCCTATATTAAGAATAATAAAACCAATATAAAAAACCATTTCCGAGAGAGTAATTGAAGTTGTTGCAACAAGTGCAACTCCGAAAGCAGCCAAGATAAGACCCATTATTGAAAGCTTAATTTCTCCGAAAATTGGGATCATTTTTCTTATTAAAAATCCCTGAGAAAATATGTCAATTACCCCAACGACAAATAGCATTATTCCGATTCCTGTAGTTCCCCAACCCAAGACATTTTTGGAAAATACAGATGTAATTCCGTAAATTGCGTTAAAAGCAAAGAAGAATATTAAGCTGACGGAAAAAAGTTTGGCCAGAATTTCAATTGAAAATAGATCAAAAAGGTGACCCAACGGATTGAGATACTTGATCTCGAATTTTTTGAGCTTGTGTTCGTCTTTAAGACTTTCAGGTAACACAAAATACCCCCAGATCATGTTTAGAAGTGTTATTCCGGCGGCAAGGAAAAGTGGAAGGGTTAAATGGGCTGCACCTAAAATTCCTCCTATGGCAGGGCCTACCATGAAACCGAACCCTCCTGCAGCCCCGACCATTCCGTAATATTTGCTCCTTTCCTTTGGGTCTGTGATATCCGCCAGATATGCGTAGACCGTTGAAATATTTCCACCCGTGAACCCATCAATAATACGCCCCACAAGAATCATCCAGAAGCTTCCCCCAAGAGCCAAAAATAGATACCCAACAATTGATCCAAGTAAACTTATAAGAAGTATTGGTCGCCTGCCCCAAAGATCACTTAAGGCTCCGAGGCCTGGAGCTGCCAAAAATTGACAGAGAGCGTATGTGGAGAAGACTATTCCTACGTAAATGGCTAAACTGTTTGTATTGGGGACAAATTCCTGGATCAAAAACGGTAAGATTGGAATAATGATTGAAAATCCCAGGAAATTTAAAAACATTGTGACAAGGATGAAAATCAACTTGTCATTTTTATGATTAAATAATTTTTGCATAAAGATCAAATTCTAAAAGAAAAAGGTCTTTAATTCAATGGCCGATATCTCAAAAGCACGGTTTGGACAGCTGGTGTTTTGATTCGAGATGACTATATAATTAAAAAATGACTGCCATTCATCTACTGATTTCCTATTTTTTAACTTTTACAACTTTCTTTGCCGGAATTTTTGCTCCTTTTCAAGTCTTTTTTAGCCGAAACACACCTTCTCAGTTAAACCCTTTAGCAATTCAGGCTATGCGTGAGAGAAGCTACCCGGGGAGTGACATCACTATCGAACAGACTCTAAATCCAGCCGTCACTTACAATAGATACATTGCTTCTTATGAATCCGATGGGTTAAAAATCTATGCACTTCTACTTGTTCCAAAAGGCAGAGTGCCTACTAAGGGATTTCCTGCCATAGTTTTGAATCATGGCTATATCATACCAGAACTCTATACCCCTGAGGGAAACTACATTCCCTATATGGATGCTTTTGCCAGGAATGGGTATGTTGTTTTTAAACCTGATTACCGTGGCAATGGTAAATCGGAGGGCAGTCCGGGAAACCCATACTTTATGCCCGATTACACGATTGACGATCTAAATGCCATTTCCTCCATTAAGAAATTTAAAGAAGTTAACCCGGAAAAAATTGGTGTTTGGGGACATTCAATGGGAGGCAACATCACTATTAGAGATTTGGTTGTCGATACAAAAGATATAAAAGCGGCAGCAATCTGGAGCGGGGTGGTCGGAGACTGCAATGACATAATTTTCAATTGGCAGGGTGATGTTTCCTATGAACCAAATGCGGAAGATGTGGCTCTGAGGACCAAAAACCTTAACACTTTGTTGGGACTTTATGGAACACCGGGTCAGAATCCGGATTTTTGGAATTCAGTGGACCCGACCCATTTTGTGAGTGATATCAATGCGCCGTTGCAGCTTTCGGTAGGGCTTAATGACACGCAGGTTCCGCCGGTTTTTTCGGAGAGTCTTTACACTAAACTTAAAGCTGCCGGCAAGGTTGCCGCCCTTTATGAATATCCCGGGGCAAATCATGATATCAACCAAAGCTTTGAAATTGCTATGCAAAGGACTATCAATTTCTTCAATCACTATCTAAAATAATCTTCGTAAATGAAAGAGCATATTAAACCAATCGACTATATAAGACTTATTTCTATCTTGGGAGTTGTAATGATTCATACAACCACCCGTACCCTTGAGGTTGCTGGGTTTCACCTGAACGGATTCATATGGACTCTCTTTTTGGATCAAATAGTCCGATTTGCAGTACCAATGTTTTTTATGATTTCAGGATTTACTCTGGAATTAAACTATGATTTCCATCCAAATTTTCTCTATTATTTAAAAAGACGCTTCAGTAGAATTTTTATTCCATATGTTTTCTGGAGCACCTTTTATTTCTTTTTGATTTATACAGGAAATAATGAAAAATTTTTCTATGCACTTTTAACCGGTGGTGCATCATATCAACTTTATTTTATTCCCACGCTTTGCATTTTTTATTTAATATTTCCCTTGCTTCATAAATTTTATAATTTTGTTTCTAACAAATGGATTTTAGGGCTTCTTCTTGTTTCCCAAATCGGTTTTTTGTTGTATGACTATTATGTTAAGGAGTTTACCTATCCGGATCCGATTCGCGTTGCGATTCTTGCCTATTTTGTATTTATCATTGGGATGATTGCTGCCCGCCACAAAGACCGGATTACCGAATTTGTTGTGAGAACTAAAAAATATCTACTGCTTGGGATTGGAATTTTGGGTTTCTTTATTACCGCCCAAGGCAGGTATCTTTATTTCAGGACGTTTGATATAAAAGCGTTTTATTCGCAATGGAGGCCGGACATTTTAATTTATACCGTTTGCCTTGGCGCTTTCCTGTTTTATCTTTTTGGGCAGAAACGATTTCAGTCTGCATTTTTCGAAAAGTTGTCAGGACTATCCTTTTTTGTTTTCTTTATCCATGTTGCAATCTTGGAATATGTCTGGAGATATATCGGAAATGGTCTATTTAATCTAATTAGTGGGAACATCTTTGGAAGATTTATCTTCGATCCACTTATATTTATATTGACATCCTCAACCTCTCTACTTATCGCTTATTTAGTTCACAAGTTACCGCATCTTAGTAAATTGACAGGGTAGTGTTATGATAGTTAGACCCATTTGGATGGGCCTCAAAATATTTAAGATGGAACTCAGGAAAATTAAATACGATACATCAGGCATGCAAAATGACCAGACGAATAGTAGTTTCCAACCCCCGGTTACAGCTGGCAATAATCTTGGGAATACTCCAGTTGTGAACCCATTACCGACCCAGAGCCAACCTGTAAATTCTTCGACAAGAGTTTTAAGACCACTCCCTACGGATTTCCGTAGTCATCGTCAGCCAGGGAGTTTTCGCCCACAGGTTGATGGAAATGGCATAAACCCTAATTTCCAGGCGCCTGGAAAAAAGACAAACGGCATTCTTTTTATTGTTGGCGCAATCATTATTGCTTCTGGAGTTATCTTTGGTGCGGTACTTTCCAGTAGACTTGCAAGAGGATCCGGTGCACCCGCCGCTACGCCAGATGCAACAGTTGCACCGACACCGGCCGATGTTAATTTATCTACACCAGTTGCGACTCCTGCATCCGGTAAAAGTAACATCACTATTTTAATTGAGAACGGGACGGGAATTATGGGAGAAGCTGCCTATCTCCAGACTAAGTTAAGTGTGTTAGGCTATTCAGGTATAACTTTGGGAAATACTACTGCCAATCACACCTCAACTACAGTTTCATACCTATCAAGTGTTGACCAGAGCATTTCGGCCGATATTACTCAGGAATTGTCTCAAATTTATCAAAATGTCCAACAAGTAGATCCAAGCTCTTACCAATCACAGCAAGTAGTTATTATTACTGGGCTTAGAGTTGGCCAGACCCCGATTCCTGTGGCAACTGCGACACCGACTCCGTCTGCAACAAGTACTCCTACTCCGACACCGACAGCTACTCCTACTGGTACCCCGACTCCGACACCAACTGCAACTCCTACTCCCACCCCAACGCCGTAACTTTTGTAGTACTTATCTGTATAGCAACCCGACATACCTATTTTGCAAGACCTTATCAGGGATCAAATAGGAGATTTTCTTTAAACCCCATTCAACCAAGATAAATGAGGCTGTGGCATAAATTATTCCGGCCACAACATCTGTAAAGTAGTGTTCGCCTAGGTACATTACTGCAAATCATACTCCCATAGCATAGGGCAAAAATAATAGCCCCGACACTTTATATTTTCTAACAAGATAAAGTAGTATCAACATTGGGAAAGCAGAATGGAGAGACGGCATTGCTGCAACAGGATTGGCATCCATTATTGAATAGAGGGACGGTAGATGAAACGGGGTAGTGAAAAAGTGAGACATTACTACTCCCGTAACCTCTTTAATCGGCGGAATATATCCGTAACTTGATGCCATCCAGGGAGGCATTGCGGGATAAATTATGTATGTTAAAAATGCGGCATAGGAAAGAATAAGTAAAGCCAGAGTGTATCTTTTGAAAATCTGCCTGTCTTTCATCCAAAAGATAAAAGCCACAATCATTGGCGTGACAAAATGGCAGATATAAAGGGTGACGGCAACGTAATCATACCAATGAAGATTTATAGGATTATAAAAAAGACTTTGTAATTTGACTGTTGGAATAAAACCAAAGATCTTCTCGTCCATATTGACCATTGGAAAGATATTGACATGTTTGCTGATGAAAGGGACCAACCCTCTCAAGAATTCATAACTTAGGTACAAAAGCATAAACGGTCCCCAATCCAAGATGAAAAGCTTTACCCTTCCTATAAACATTACTCCCACCAAAGCAAAGATAAAAAATTGGTCCGGAGAAAACCAGATTCTATGAGAAATCATGTAAAAAGAGATAGCGGCCATAAAAACTATCGGCAAGATCGTAACGGTTTTGTTATATATTGGTCTGGTTTTCTTGGATATCATAAAAAAGTTAAGTAAAGCCTAATTCTATCGTTTGGAAGCTGAAACAAAACTTAAATTGTCGAAAATAGATTTGATTTATGAAGGGAAAATATATAATATTTGAAGTGAGAAGATGTTTAAAGGTTTCAGAGATTTTATTTTAAGGGGAAACGTTATTGATTTGGCAGTAGCTGTCGTTATTGGAGCAGCCTTCAATGGAATTGTTACCTCACTTGTAAAGGACGTTATAACGCCTTTTATTGCAGCTTTTGGTGGCGAAGCTGATTTTTCGCAGCTGTATTTTACTATCAATAACAGCAAATTTATGGTTGGCGATTTTGTCAATTCACTCGTTTCTTTTTTGATTACTGCCTCCGTTGTTTACTTCTTGATAGTTATGCCGATGAATAAAATTACGGCACGTATTAATAAAGGACAGAAAGTTGACGTTACAGAAAAAGTCTGTCCGGAGTGTCTGAGCCAGATTCCTCTAACAGCAAAAAGGTGTAAGTATTGTGGGGTACTTCAAAAAGTGTAACAGGAATCTAAAATCGCCTCTTGCAAAAGAAAATTTCAAGTATAAACTATATGAATATGAGTTCATATAGTTGTTGCTCGCCAGACAAAGATGAATATAAAAAAGTTGGTTCAATTTCCTCAATATTGCAGCTTGTAGGGGAGGGTAGTCGCTTGCAAATCTTATGCATTTTAAGGCAAGGTGAGCACTGTGTTTGTGAAATAAACGACCACACTAAAGCCTCGCAGAGCCTAATCTCTCATCATCTGAAGGACTTGAAGGCTGAAGGAATTGTCAAGAGTAGTAAACAAGGGTTGAATGTATTTTATTCTCTGACTCCGGAAGGCAGAAGAATTACAGATTTGCTTTTTAGGATTCCAAAAAAGGTCGCCACCGCTAAAAGCTATGGCAGACCGAAGGGAGTGGAGGAAAAATGAAAATTCAGGTTCTAGGTTCCGGTTGCCCCACCTGCAGAAAACTATATGAGGTGGTCCAGGAGATTTCAAAGGAATTAAACTTAAAAGACGAAGTTGAGTATAGTACCGATGTTACAAAAATTATTGAGCTTGGGATTATGAGTAGCCCGGTTCTCATTGTAAACGGCAAACCTGTAATGGTTGGGTTTACCCCAGACACGGAGAAAATCAAAAAGCTTATAAAAGAGAATCTCTAAATGGACATTTTTTACCCTATCCAGATACTAGCTGATTGGATTACCTATTCGATTCTCCATTTTGTAAAAGGAAGTATTTTGGGTGGGGCCGTGGATTTTTTCGTCAATGATAGCGTTAAAATATTTCTTTTACTTTCAGTAATTATTTTTGCGGTATCGGTCATTCGTTCGTATTTGCCTCCGGAAAAAACTAAAAAGTGGTTAACAAATCGTTTTGAAATAGTCGGCAATATTATTGCTGCTCTAATCGGTATCGTGACGCCGTTTTGCTCCTGCTCTGCGGTCCCACTTTTTATCGGGTTGGTTGAGTCCGGAGTTCCTTTGGGGGTAACTTTTTCTTATCTTATTTCTGCCCCGATGGTTAATGAAGTTGCGGCTGTTATGCTTCTGGGACTTTTTGGACCAATGATTGCACTTTTATACATTGTATCTGGAGTCGCTATAGCAGTTATAGTTGGATTCATTCTTGGAAGATTGAAACTTGAATATCTGGTTGAGGACTATGTCTGGAAAATCAAGGCAAATTGTCAAACGGTAGATATCAAAAAAACATTTACGGACCGACTCAGAGAAGCATACCAATACACCTTGGATCTTATTAAAAAGGTTTTCCCTTATGTTTTGGTCGGGGTTGCAGCGGGGGCGTTAGTTCACGGTTACGCTCCGGAAAACCTTTTGGCAAAAATTGCCGGCAAAGGGAATCTTTTTGCGGTTCCACTTGCAGTTCTAATCGGAGTTCCCCTTTATTCAAATGCTGCCGGAACAATCCCGATTGTTAAGTCACTTATCGAAAAAGGTTTGCCAATTGGTACCGCTTTAGCGTTTATGATGTCGGTTACTGCCTTATCATTCCCCGAAATGATAATTTTAAGAAAAGTTCTTAAGCCAAAACTTTTGGCGATTTATATTGCCATTTTGACGATAGGAATCATTTTCACAGGCTACTTATTTAACTGGGTTTTGTGAACCCGCCCGCTTCTTGACAAAATATTTTTTATTCTTCTATAATGAATAGGTATTCAATATTAGTATCAGAAAGGAGGTAAAATAAATATGCCGAACTTTGATGGAACATGCCCAAGAGGAATGGGTCCGGGAACTAGATATGGCTTTGGACCTTGTGGTTTAGGTCTGGGATGGCGCCGTAGATTTGGTGCTGGCAGTGAAATGGGAAGATATTTTGGTTGGAACGAACCCCAAAGCAAAGAGAAAAAGATAAAAGCCCTTGCCGACTACAAAAAAGCTCTTGAGGAAGAGCTTGAGTATGTAAAGAAAGAATCGGGAGAGCTTGAGAAACAAGTATAAATACTTGTTTCTCAAGCGTGGATCATGCCAAGACCAAGAATTCACCGCTGCCTTAGATTTAACCCTGATGTTACCTATTTCAAACCCCAGGGGATTCCCATGTGGCAGCTTGAGGAAGTAATTCTGTTACCGGATGAACTGGAAGCTTTAAAACTTTATGAAGTTGACGGATTGGAACAGATAAAAGCTGCAGGAAAGATGAAAGTTTCCCAACCAACCTTTGCCAGAATTTTAGGTAGTGCTCAAAAAAAAGTTGCAGAAGGGATTATCAAAGGCAAAGCAATCAGAATAGAAAATAAACCTTAATAACACCTTCGATGTAGATATAATATAGTGTGCTGAGATATAAGATGTTGATCACGAACTTTATTGAGAAATGGTTGCCAACAAAAGACCTTAGGAGGCTTGTTATCGTGCGTGGGCTTAGAAGTTTTGCACAAGGATACATTATTGTGATATTTGCCATTTATTTGAGCCAGATTGGATTTTCGAATTGGCTTATTGGCATTACTCTTGGTATCGGAAGTCTGGTAAGTGCAGTAATCACGCTTTTTACAGGAATTCTGAGTGATAAATTCGGTAGAAAACCGTTTTTGATTCTTTACAGTATCTTGTTAATTTTTTCCGGTATCGTTTTTAGTATTACTACAATACCATTTGTTATTATTGCAGTAAGTGCCTTGGGGGGCATTGGAAGAAGTGGTGGGGCAGGAGGCCAGGCCGGCCCGTTTGCCCCGGCAGAAACGGCTCTCCTTTCCGAAAAAACTACGGTTGAGACGCGCCCGAAGGTATTTAGTTTTAATAATATGGTAGGGACTTCCGCTACGGCAGTTGGTGGACTTATAGCTGGAATTCCGGAACTTTTACAAAGGGCACTTCATTTATCTTTCCTCGCATCATATAAGCCTCTTTTTTTAAGTGTCGCCGCAATCGGAGCTTTATCTCTTTTTGTTCTTCTGCCTATTACGGAGATTCCTAGAAGTAATAGGCCAAAAACAGATGGCGAAAAAATTAAACGTAAGGCAAATTTTAAAATCATCTGGAAATTTTCCGTTGCCGGGTTACTTAACGGAGTGGGTTTTGGATTTATAGGCGGGCTTCTCCCTTACTGGCTTTACCTTCGTTTTGGAGTTTCGCCGATGTTAATAGGCCCTGTAATTGGCATAAGTTCACTTCTGACAGCTTTTACGTCACTTTGGATCGCACCTTTTGCAAGAAGATTCGGTGAGGTTAATATTATCTCTGTCTCCAGACTTCTTGGAGTTTTATTCACCGTCTTACTTGCCTTTTCGCCTACATATCCGGTTGCGGCATTTCTTGTGGTTATCAGAATGGTTTCTACAATGTCTGCAATGCCTATCCGCCAGTCTTACACAATGGGGATTATCGATGAGGAATTTCGCGGGACAGCGGCTGGTATAGGAGGGGTAGCGAGAAGGCTTCCTGCCGCAATTTCGCCGGCAATTTCCGGTTATTGGCTAAGTCTTAACGAGCTCGAATTGCCATTTTTTGCAAGTGCTCTCTTTTCCGGAATGAACGCAATTCTTTATTTTGTTTGGTTTAGAAAAATACAACCAAAAGAAGTAAAGGGAATACCGATAGGGTTACCCGCTGATTCTTAAGGAGACTATATCTTCAGGAGCTCTAACACTTTGTACATAAGAACTGCTGGCCAAACAAGGGCTTTAAGAAATCCAAGGACTCCATTCCAAAAAGAAGTTGAGTGTTGAACAAAGTAGATAGCTGCTCCAATAAAAGCTAATCCGTAAATTCCTCCCATACCTTTATCTTTCATAACTCACTTTATCCATGATTACGTAATTTTGAATTTTTGTCAAGTTACTTTAGAGGACAGTCCTCTTAAGTGATGGAACCGAAGGAATATATAGAGATTGGTAAAAAGCCTGGTAACTAGGATTGCGTTAATCATTAGAATATTTCTTATTCTAAGAGGCAAACTTTTTGAGATGTTGATCATATAGTGGTAAAGAGATGTGAGAGTAGGATATATCAGTACGGTAGAATTAATCAGAAACAGACGGCTGCGGATTGCACCAGAGCATACGGGAGAGTTTTGTCAGTAAATGTCCAAAGGGTAATGCTACGAAGGAAAATTTTATGATATGTTTTCGTACGGACGCTGAGCTTTTCCAAATGAAATAGCAGCTATTCCGATAGAGAGAAGAAACGCGTATTGTGCAATAAGAACAATGAGTAGATTCATCATTTTTATAAATGCAGTTGATGAGCGTTTTTTGTATCTGCTTTTGTAATGGTTAGATAGACGACAAAAAGAATGATAAACACTGTTAAAACTATACTTGTCCTGCCTGTGCCAAAACCTATGCCTCCCAAGTCCTGTGTTCGTCCAAACCAATCGGCAAACGAAGCGCCAATGGGACGTGTCACAACATAGGAAGCCCAGAATGTTGTTACCTCATTTGTATGAAACATTCGGTTGAAAAGAAGTGGTAGCGCAAATAGGAAGGCAAAGAGTATACCTGAGTTGAGATAACCAAGATGGAAAGTCATAGCAGTCATGTCACCCACAGCGGTTCCGAGAGCGAACGTTACCCCTACGGTTAACCAGTAAAAAAACTCCCGGCGTGGGGTTGTAATGCTATGAATAGAAAGTGAATGCTCTATTTTATGCCATAAAGTAAAGACAATTATCAAAAGGGTCGCAAAAACAATTGTTGAAATAAGATACGGAACACCAAGTACAATATGAACCACATCTGCAGCCATTGTGCCAAATACAGCAACCATCATGACTGCCAACCAATAAACCCATGCAATATACTTCTTCGTCAAAAATTGAAGAGCTATTGCGATGGCAAACCCGAACGCTCCAATAATGACGGCGATAACGGGATTAATGTGGTGTACAAGGTAGTCGGACGTCGACTCTCCCATTGCAGTGGTGAACAGTTTAACGATCCAAAAGAAAACTGTTATTTCAGGGACTTTCTGTAACCCTTTAGTTGTAATACGTTTAAGTAGCGGTATTTTCATAGAAACTAAATGAATCTTCATATTGTACACCAATTGGAGATTGACATACGGGAAGAGGATTGGTATATAATCAAATTATTGATACTAAGAGAGGTAGCCTTGTTAAAAATAGCTGTAGGTAAGTTTACTATTTGTCAAGTTAAGCATGATTTACAGCAGGAAGTCGAATTAGAAAAAAGACGGAGAGAAAAAGGTAACATGTCAAATTTATGATTTATATAGTTTGGATATTAGTTGCAATAGCCATGGGCTATTTGTGGAAAAAATGGGGGTTGAGTTTCATCTCAGGGATAATTTGGAGTTTGGTTTTAAGCCCGGTGGGTGGTTTTATCTTGGGATTTATTTGGAAATCGGTAAAAAACAAAAATGGACATACTTAGAGACGACCTCTTCAAGAACAAATATTTCCTTATCATTGTCTTAGTTTTGGCTATTGTTGTTGGGGTAATTTACCTATTTAATTACAATTCAGTTGAGTCTAGGTGCAAACGGTATGTTCAAAATTTAGGATCCATGTTGGGAACAGGGGATAGTAAATTAGGAGATCTGCAACTACAAGCAGCTTCAGAAAGTTTGGTTCAAGACTGTGTTAAAAGGGGTGGCCCCAATAGTCGTTAAGTCAAAAAACCAGCGCAGTGCTTGGGCCTACACAATATCCCGCATTTAATTCCGATCGTATATAATTTGAATTGATGCTACAATTTTTTCTTAGATTTTCAGGTATGTTGGCAATGTTTGTTGCGTGGTTTTTGGTTGTTGCACCTGCACTACTTTATGGCATTGATAAAAGAAAACAAACGATAACAGATGCCACCTGCCTTAAAAGTAATGAACTCATGAATAACGACCAAGACGTTGGATAGAAGATTGTTATTCCTAAACAAGCACCTATACGTCGGGTATTTGAATAAAACCAATTTCTAATAAGTCACGATATTGAGTGTCAAAAAGAGACTTTTGATGTAAATCAGCTTCAAAAAGAATACTGGGTGTACTAAAAGAAGCCTTAAGGGTATACCCTAAAAAGGATAAATATATTACTTGCTATCCATTCTCCCTACATATTCTCCAGCGTTTGGAAACCCTTTTTTGTAATCTTCAACTAACTTTTTAGTTAGCGGCTTGGGGAATAAATTGTCAGGTAGATTATTCATGTCATACCAGGTAAGCCACATGTGGCCTTCCGGATGTTGGGGGTCAAGGTGGTGTTCTAGCTCTTTAAATTTATTAATATCACCAAGAATAAAAAGCTCAACATTTTGTTCGCCGTTATCTGGGTCAGGAGAAGTGGTTCAAACGCATTATCCTTAGAGCGTAGATTTAAGAAGTCCCAATTCCTCTTTATATACCTCCTGGGCCACATCGAATTCCCAAGGGCTATGATCTTGACCCTTCAGAACCATTACAGGTTGATTTTTTGCTTTGATTACATCCATAACTTTATTTCTTAATTCCTGTGAAATATATTTGTCATATTCTCCGTAAACCAAATGAATCTTTCCCTTATATTCATCTAAACATTTAAAGAAATCAGCATTTCTTGCTTCCATCCAAAACTTTCCTTTATATTTCTGTCCGGCTTCTTCAAAAATTTCTTCTGGCTTTCCGTTAAAGTCTCCTTCGTTAACACCCGGAACCCAAAGAAGAATTACAGGAATTTTATCTTTCAATTCTGGCTTATTAGTTGCAACGACCGTTGCTGCTCCTCCCATGCTTTGTCCTAAAAGCGCAACTTTATAGCCCCGATCTAAATACTTTTTAGCAAAGTAAACAATCGTGTCCACCCATTCGTTGTATGAGGTCTCTAAATAGTCTCCTTCTGAATTTCCGCCATTTGACTGATCAAAACGCAAAACTGAAAATCCTTCTTTATTTAGTATTCTCTGGAAATCAACAAATGTTCTGGCAGGACCAGTTGAAGAACCCCTGAAGCCATGGCTCATTATCACAAGTTTCTTTTGTGGATTTTCGGGTTCGGAAAAATCGCAAAAAATCTGCTTACCATTAATTTCTTCAAAGGATACTTTTTCGTTAAACATATTTTTCAAGTAATTCCTTCACCCTATCTAAGGAATATAAATCGTGGAGATTAATATTTTTCCAGTTTATATATTCACGGAATTCTTCTTCCGTAAACGGATGAAGAGACAATTCTTTCGCCAAGTCATCCGGGTCACTCTCTGAATTTTGTGATTCAATTTCCCAATCCCTATTCCCGCTTGGGTATTCATTTATTTTTATCTCAAAATTTTTGTATTTGTAAAGGCTACTTTTCCAAAAATAAATCATTCCTGTTTTAAATCCAAGAGCTTCGAAAAGATGTAGAGCATCAACCAGTTCCCCTTCTTTTAGATCAATCTCAAATTCCTGCCGATTTTTTGAAGCGTAGTGGCCAAGTTTGACAGAGATCTTTTCATTTTTGCCAGATTTTTTAATACGCAAATCAATCTGATTGTTATTATTTGCTTTATTTACTTGACCCCAATTACGGGTTTGGGGGTCAAAGCCTGGAGAAATGTCTACAGTTAATCTTTCATATTCATCTACCGGTTGTGCCTTTTTAGACAAAAACTCGTGAAGTTTTTTAAACTCGTCATCATTTATTTTTCCCCTGATTTCAATTTCATCCATAAAAATTATTTAACTTTTTTGTACATATAAAGACGAACCATAAGTTTTGGTGATTCATGTTATTTGATTATATCCCATAAACTCAACAGAATAGAGATTCGAACGGGGCTTTTTCGAGAGTAAACGATGGTTATAATCCTCGCTTTTGAAAATAGCTTTTTTGGCGGTGTTTCTGGGCTATTCTAGAAGTCTCGGTCACTGGGGTGCACTGCTTGGCTGAGCATCTCGGTCTAGGCCCTTCTGAGCCCATAACCGCTTGAGAGTAGTGTATCACACCCGAGGCTAAATGAGACATTTGGGACACAATAAAAGAGAAAAGCCACTTGCATAAATGTATAAGTTAGTATAAGATAATATACGTATGGACAAACTCATAGACATTAATGAGGCAGCTGCTCTAATTAAGGTAAACCCAGAAACCCTAAGACGTTGGGATCGGGAAGGAAAACTGGTAGCTATCAAAGTAAACGACCGCGGAGACAGGCGCTATAAGGAGGATGATATTCTCGAGTTTGTTAAAGTAAATCCAAAACTTATTCAATATAGCCAAGTCGTTAAATATAAAGGTTACTCCATCGCATGGTACAGCGAAGGGTATGCCAGTATGACGGGAAATTTTGGCGTCATAGGGAAGGTTACCGCCGAAAAAGAAAATGAATGGGTAGGATTTGCCTTTGCAGTTTCCGGACTCAGTTTATTTGCCAGAACCGGTCTCAAAGATGATTTGGACAATCTTCCAATTGAAAAGATCAAAGAATATATCGATAAGAACTTGGTTAACGACGGTGACACATTTACTTTCGAGTTTGAGAATGGCAAATTCCGGGAGGTCCAAAATCCGAATTGGTGGGATGGTAAATATAGTAAGACATTGACCCCGGGTCTAAGAATCGAGGCTTACGCCACACACCCCGTTTCTATAAAGAATCAAGCTTGGAGGGTTATTCTTCAGTTCAAATCGAAAGAAAATAATCTTTGGTTGACAAATACATTTGGTCCGGAACACAAACTTCACGAATATTTCGCCTGGATTGATTCAAACGAACTTTTAAAAAAGGGTTTTTCAAACACAGCCAAGAATGCAGAAATGGCTGCTGTTGATTTTGGTATCAATCGTTTTGAAGAAACTAAAGACAAAAATGGCGACAGAGATATTACAAGAATTTCAGAGAATAATTCTGCTTTTTATGATGGAAAATGGACAAAGGATAGTCTACTCCCCGATAAGCTAATGAGCTAATTTATCAAAAAAGCTTTTTTATCTCGTCACTTCCAATTAACCTGTATCTTGAAAAACTACTGCCGAATTCTTTTTTTGCCAACCAAACAATAAAATCATAAACATACCAAATTATGCCGTTCCATTCTCCATGGGAATCAACTTTATGTAGGTAGTTGTTCCTTATTTTTTGTATCAAAGTTACACAAGTTTCCGGATCAATCCGCTTATATCCTAAATATGAATACTGATAATCTATATTGTGGGTATTAAACTCATATACTTTGGTATTTTTGTAGTAATTATGTGGGTTTGACTTCTTAAATAATGAGACGGATTTCTCATATGAAATAGTCTTTTCGGCATATTTAATATCAATATGTTTACCCACACCCTTAATATAATCTACTTCCTGAATTGAATAACCTCGTTTGGATACAATTAATTTCAAAAGATATTCCGTTGTTATTCCAAGAAACGCCATGGTTTGTAAATGTTTTGCCCTTCCCTTGTAAAAAGAAAGCGTGTCGTTTGGGTCAAATGGAATAATTTTTTTCTGAGAATTTCCAATTAATCTTCTGGCTAAATTCAAGTTTTCCTTTATTAATTGAATGGAAGTTAATTGTGGATCGATTTTATATAAAGTCATTTTGTAGTACTCGGATTAACGAATTTAATTTTCATTAAAGGTTTTTTGGCATATTTTTTGAAAAATTCTTCGTTTTCTTTAGAGAATTAGATAAACTTGGTAACCAAGTAGAATAATCTTTTGCCATTCTGGCCAATTTTAGCACTTTTAGCCTCGCATCATATAGTGTGTGATATTAGAAATTCTATCTTGCGTGGCCTGATAGAATATAAGTATGAAATCAGAGTCAAACACGCTTGCGGCATATCCAAATCCGATGATGAATTTTTCACTGGGGCTTAGTAATCAATTGATGGAGATGCAGAATGCGGTAGCCAGGCAATGTGCCGAGGCAATCCGAAGCGCACTCACCCCGTCATTTGCAGAGTTTGCAAAAAGTTTGAGGGAAATGCAAATAAGCTTGGCCAAAAGTCTAATACTTGCAATAAATCCGCTTGCAATAAATTTTGAACCCGATACATACGTGCAGGAGGCGGAAGTTATCAGTATTGGCGGTATTACCGATCTCTCAGTATCGGTTGAGGGCAGATTCTTTTTTAAGAGCCAGCCGGTTGATACTGTTACAACCAATTCCAAGCACGGAAAGCTTTTGAAGCTACTTTTAACGGATGGTGAGAATTATGTGTCTGATGCTGAAGCGATTAGAGAACTTGATCTTATGAACCCGATGAAAGGAATAGGATATGTACGAAGGGATCTTAAAGATGCCCTGAGAGACTCGGGATTACAGATTGATTTATACAGAGAGAAGCAAAAAGGCTACAGATTGTTAGGAATTTCAAAGCTTCCGAATTAATTTTCCCCGTCCGTTCCCGTTTTAATAAGATTTTCGGTGTTTTATGCTTCAGATGCTTATGGAAACAGTATCTGACAAGCTGAAAATCGTAGATGTTGACATACAAGAGCTTAAATTTGCTGAATATAATCCCAGAAAGTGGTCAACTGAGGCAATTAACGGATTATCCTCAAGCATCAAAAAATTCGGATTGGTGGATCCGATAATAGTAAACAAAGCCCCGAATAGGTTGAATGTTGTTATTGGTGGGCATTTTAGATTAAAAGTTACTAAAGACCTGGGATTTAAAGAAATACCCGTAGTTTATGTAAACATTCCGGATATTGAGAAGGAAAAGGAGTTAAATTTGAGGCTCAATAAAAATGTCGGAGAGTGGGATTGGGAACTTCTTGCCAAATTTGACGAAGACTTTCTTTCGGTGGTCGGATTTTCTTCAGAAGACCTTGACGAAATATTTGAAATCGATTCAACACCTGAACAATTTGATTTGGAAAAGGAGCTCAAAAAACTGGATATAAACAAGATCGATTTTCAAAAAGGTGATATCTATTTGCTTGGGGATTCGAGATTGATGTGCGGTGACTCCACAGTTGAAGCTGATGTGTTGAAACTAGTGGGTAATGAAAAAGCAGACATGTGTTTCACCGATCCACCCTACATCTTGGATTACCTACATGGAAAGAAAAAATATAACGGAGCCATTACAGGATTCGGGGCCAAAAGGGATCGAAGATATTTGGAGACCGATGTTCTACCACCTGATTTTACGGAAAAATGGATGGAAAACGTTTCCAAAATCCAAAAACCGAATTTTTCAATTATTGTTTATGAAAATCCGAAGAACTTAAGAACTATTTGGAATGAGTTAGAAAAACATTGGAAATATCGAAACACGATTATCTGGCATCTACCAAACAGAATGCAGGGATTTGCGGCAAAATATAAGTTTTTTAATAAATACGATTTCGCTATGCTGGGAACCTCAGGAAATATAAATCTGAATAAAGATCCTGAGGGTGAACCCCTACTTCAAGAGGAATATGAGACCGCACTTTACGCTACATCCGGTAAACCAACATGGGAAAGTTATGAGAAAGGGAAGAAATACTGTCCGACTGATTTTATTGAATATAAGGCATCAGATGAAAAAAGTTCTGGACAGGGAATAATTTTTGGAACTAAACCGATTGAAATACTTATCCCCTATATAAAAGTTCTAACTAAAAGGAATGATTTAATAATTGAACCTTTTGGCGGTTCCGGTAGTACCCTAATTGCGGCCGAAAAGATGCATAGAAGATGTTATGTGATGGAAAAGTCGCCGGTTTACGCTGAGGTCATTAAAAAAAGATGGGAGAACCTGACCGGGCTAAAAGCCGTAAAAATGCAATGACAAATACAATTATCAAAAGACAATCAATTCAGAAGAAAGATTTACTGGAAAAATTAAAGGAGACTCCCGTAGTTGAGGTTGCATGCAGAAAAATCGGGATAGCCAGGGCTACATATTACAGATGGAAAATAAATGACGAAAAGTTTGCAAAAGAAGCGGAGTTGGCCCTGGAAGCAGGGTCTGCTCTAGTGAATGATATGGCGGAGAGCCAGCTCCTGACGGCCATAAAGGATCAAAACATGACAGCTATTATTTTCTGGTTAAAGCACCACCATCAAGCTTATGCAACCAAGGTTGAAGTTACAGCGAATTTAAAGAATCAAAACGAAACATTAACCCCTGAACAGGAAGCGTTGGTGACAAAAGCCTTACAGCTGGCTTCACTAATTCCGGCAGTAGAAAAGGAGGGGCAAAAATGACTTATTTTCCACAACTCGGTCAGGAAGAGTTGAATAAGATCAGGAGAGACAGAAAAATCAGGCGTGCTCTTGCCAGGAAAAGCCATTATTGGTTTTTCTCACTTTATCTACCCCACTACATAAACTGTGAGTTTGCACCATTCCATCATGAGATATTTAAATTGACTGAAGAAAATGTTGAGTTCGCCGTTCTTGTGGCGTTTCGCGGATCGGCAAAGTCAACTCTGGTCACTCTTTCCTATGTGATTTGGTCAATCGTAGGAATTCAGCAAAAAAAGTTTGTATTAATTGTCAGCCAAACCCAAGCGCAGGCAAAACTGCACTTGGAAAATATAAAGCGGGAACTGGAAAGTAACGACTTACTTAAGGCCGATATCGGGCCATTTGAATCACCGGAAGACGAGTGGGGATCCAACTCAATTGTAATCCCAAAGTTCGGAGCAAGGATTGCGGCTGTTTCTACCGAACAAAGTATCCGCGGGATAAGGCATGAACAATATAGACCCGATCTAATCATTTGTGATGATATTGAAGATATAAACAGCGTTAAAACCAAAGAGGGACGGGACCGAACCAATACATGGTTTAACGCCGAAATTGTTCCAGTAGGAGATAAAAATACAAAGACCTTGGTAATCGGAAATCTTCTTCACGAGGACAGTTTAATTATGAGATTTAAAAAATCTATCTATGAGGGAAGATTATCGGGAGAATTTTTTGAATATCCCCTTATTGATGACGGTAAAAATATTTTGTGGCCCGCCAAATACCCCACCATGGAAGATGTCGAAAAACTAAAGAAAACATTTTTGCAGGAGTCAGCTTTCTATCGTGAATATTTACTCAAAATTATTTCAGACGAGGATAGACTTGTTAAACGTGAGTGGATTAAATTTTATGATAATCTCCCTTCCCCAGATGCAGATGATTTTGAATTTGCAGCAGTAGGAATTGATCTTGCTATCTCTGAAAGAGAATCGGCAGATTACACCGCAATGGTTTCTGCATATATGTTTGGTCGGGGAGAAAAGTTGGGTGTGTATATCCTACCAAACCCTATAAATAAAAGGATGGATTTTCCGACAACGGTTGATGTTGCTATTTCACTTTCAAAAACTGTAGTAAATGGGGAACAAACGAAGTTATTTATCGAAGAGGTCGGTTATCAAAAAGCCTTCATTGATTATCTGAGTAGCAAAAGTATTCTCGTCGAGGGAGTCCAAATTCATGGCCAGGACAAAAGAACCAGACTCGCTTTAGTTACTCATATAATTCAACAAGGAAAAGTTTGGTTTCCAAGATACGGCGCTGAAGAATTAATAAATCAGTTAACAGGATTCGGAATCGAAAGGCATGATGATTTGGCAGATGCTTTTTCACTTCTTCTATTAAAAATCTTAGAAGTGGCCAGCACCCCGGGTATTGACGTATATTTCGTACCTTGTATCGGCCCGTACGAAAGCATTAGTCGTTCACTGTCTTTCAACAGTGATGATAACTGGTAACTATGATAAGTTTTGTTCTTGTGACTAGACTTCATCTATCCTTACGGCACTCTCCATCCTGATGGAAACAACCCTACCCTTAGAACAGCCCATAACATAATACTTATAAAATGTAGTGTTATTGACAATCTGAAAAAATATTAATATATTGATATATAATTACACGATTATATATATGAGTCGTAATATCACCAATCAAAACACTATCCAACTAGAAGCCCGTCTTTTTAACGGTTTTGCCGACAGTTCCCGTTTGGCAATTCTTAAATCCTTAATCGACAAAGAAAAGTCAGTGAATGAGGTAGTTGAAGTTACGGGTTTGTCACAACCAAATGTTTCAGCCCACCTAAGTTGTCTTAAGGAGTGCGGCTTAGTTCAAAGCAGACAAGACGGCAGACAGGTTTTTTATTGTTTGGTGGATGAAAAAATCGCCGAACTGATAAAACTCGGGCAAAGTATCTTGAAGTTGACCGCCAATAATATTTTTGAGTGTACCAGATACTAAAAATTATGAAATCAACAAAATATTTATCTATCGTTTTAATAATAATGCTGCTTATTGGAGTTGGCTTAATCGTCAAATACGAAACGCTGATCAAAGCAACAAATAGTACGAACAACCTTAGCCAAATAAATTCAGGAACCGTCCTAGACGTTAATACTATGGCAGACAATGTCAACCAATACCTTGATAAATCAATAAATCTTAGAGGGGTAGTTTCCTTTGTTTATCCGGAAAGCCAAACACTGGTGATTATTGATAACAAGGAATTTGCCAATTGCGGGGTAGTCACTTGCGCCATCAATCAGATTCCGGTAAGTTACTCAGGAACCCTACCCAATGTTAAAGATTTTGTCCAAGTTTCAGGCACAGTGTTCCGTGACGGCTCGGGTAAGTTAATAATTAAGGCCTCACAGCTCAAACCCCAATGAAATTTAGACATTACCTCCCATTTGTCGTATTTATAGCCGTTTTTGTTCTCCACTTTGGCTTTCGAATATTAAGCAAAACACTTTTTTCTCCCTGGGTGGTCGATAACAGCCAGATTCCACTAATTATTCAAGGATATTTTGATCAAAGGGACTATTTCCTTGGCTTTTCCTATGCTTTGGCTACGGCATTTATGACATTTACCTTTATTAATTATCTAGACCGTCGCCGTTCCTCTCCTGGCAATCTGAAAGGCGTTTTTGGTGGACTGTCCTTGGTTTCCATTTTATCGATTGCCGGCTGTTTTTTAATTGGCTGCTGCGGATCACCCATGCTGGCTATCTATGCCGGGATATTTGGAGTCTCGTTTTTGGGTGTTACCAAACCAATTATTGCCGGTTTAACCTTGCTTTCTGTTATATATGGTTTTTATCGAATTAGAAAAGATAATAACTGTAATACGTGTGCTGAAGGACAGTGTAGCCGTCAATCGACTGAAAATGTTGCAGGGCTAACTATCGACTCAACGGCAAAGACTCAAGCGATAAAAGAGATAAGTCTAAAAGTGAAAGGATTAGATTGCCCTGAATGCGCTCTTCCTTTGGAGAAAGTGCTTAAAACACAGACGGGTATCAGTACTTATAACTTTCTTTTTACTGCTGAAAAAGTATCTCTGACTTATGACGAAAATATAATTTCGCTGGCTGATATTAAACAGTTGATTCAACGCTCAGGGCTTAAGGTGGTAAACGATGCAAAAACCCAGGGAATCAAGATTGACGGCATCATTACTTTTGCTTTTGTTGGTTTTTTAGCCGTTCTTTTGTTAGTCGAAATTGTCTTTGAACGACTTGGTATTCTTGAGGCTGTACTTGTTCCCATTCCGAACTGGCTTTTGATTGGTGCTGTTTTAGTTGGAGGCTATCCGATTTTTAAAAGTGCCCTGCAAAACCTACTACACAAGGAGGTCAATACCGATTTGATCATGACTGTGGGTATAACCGCGGCTTCCGTCTCACATGAGCTATCTGCCGCATTATTAATTGTATTTTTTGTGCGCATTGCTCATTTTTTGGAAAGTTTTACTGTTGACCGTTCCCGCCAAGCAATCAATGAACTTATTAAATTGGCTCCCACCACGGCGTGGATTAAAAAAGGAGGTAAGGAAGTTGAAGTCAATATTACAGATATTATCGTTGGAGACACGATAGTGGTTAAACCCGGTGAGAGAATTCCTGTTGACGGTATTGTCTCCCGAGGGGTCAGTGCGGTGGACCAGGCGACAATTACCGGCGAATCTACACCTGTTCGGATTGAACTGGGAAGTCAGGTTTTTGCTTCCACAATGAATCAATCAGGTCATTTGGAGATCAAGGTAAACCGGGTAGGAGCCGATACTACTTTGGGTAAAATTATTCATCTGGTTGAAGAGGCTGAAACAAATAAGGCACCTATTCAAAAGTTTGCTGACCGGTTTAGCGGTTATTACTTGCCTTTGGTAATCCTAGTTGCCACCGCGACATATTTATTCACCAGAAACTTATCTGCAACAATTGCCGTACTGGTAGTAGCTTGTCCCTGTGCCGTGGCCTTATCGACTCCTATGGCTGTGGTAGCGGCAACAGGTAGAGCGGCCAAGCAAGGGATTCTCATTAAAGGTGGTCGTTATCTGGAACTGTTAGCTAAAGTAAATGTGCTATTGGTGGACAAGACCGGCACCTTAACCTTTGGCAGACCGCAGGTAACCGATATTATTTCTGTTTCTAATTTGACAAGCGATGACATCCTTTCGATTGCTGCATCAGTGGAACGGTATTCAGAGCATGTTTTGGCTAAATCCGTGCTTGATAAGGCGGCTGAGTTGGCTGTACATCTATCCGAACCGGACAAGTTTTCGACTCTTGCCGGTAAAGGGGTGATCGCCAGTATTAAAAAGCAAACCCATTATTTGGGTAATCAAAAATTGCTCCATGAACAGGGTATTACCATCAACTTTAAAACAAAAGACCTGATTGAAGCATCTGAGAAACAAGGAAAAACCGTCTTGATCTTAGCCAATAGAAAAGAGGGTGTTTTGGGTTTGTTGGCAATCACTGATATTATCCGTAACGAAGTGAAACCGGCGATAGAAACACTAAAGAAACTCGGGTTTAAAAAGATCATCATGCTGACCGGAGATAATAAACACTCTGCTCAAACAGTGGCATCTGCTTTAGGCATTGATTGTCAGGCGGAATTATTACCTGAAGACAAAATTCAGGTGGTAAAAGATTTACAAGAACGAGGGTACAAAGTAGCAATGGTGGGTGACGGAGTAAATGACGCACCTTCACTTTCACAGGCCGATGTGGGCATCGGTATGGGTGCAGCCGGTACTGATATTGCCCTAGAAGCCGCCGATGTGGTGCTGATGGGAGATGATTGGAATCAACTCCCGGAAGCAATTGCTATTGCCAAGAAAACCTTTAGCACGATTAAACAAAATATCGCCTTAGGAATAGGTTTTGATATTGTAGGAATGGGATTAGCCTCAATCGGATTTTTACCTCCAGTATTTGCAGCTGCCGCCCAATCATTCCCTGATGTCGCTGTTTTTCTAAACTCTGCCCGACTACTGAAAAGAACTAATACTTAGGCTATACCTCTAGACTTTTACAATTTTTGCGGTACTCTCCATCCTGATGGAAACAACCCTACCCTTAGAACAACCTATAAACTATTGTTTGTATGCAAGAAAGTCATCAGAAAGTGACGAACGGCAAGTAATGAGTATTGATAGCCAATTAAAGGAGATGCAGGCTCTTGCGATTAAAGAAGGTTTGAAGGTAACTGAAATTCTACAGGAAAGCCACTCGGCAAAAGATTCAGGACAACGCCCGATGTTCATGAAACTCCTTAGCGACATCCGAGAAAAAAGATTTAACGGAATTCTTACATGGGCACCAGATAGATTGTCACGTAACGCTGGCGATTTGGGAAATTTAGTCGACTTAATGGATCAGGGAAAGCTTTTACAAATTAGAACTTTCTCACAAATGTTTTCAAATAATCCCAATGAGAAGTTTCTTTTAATGATTCTTTGCTCCCAGGCAAAACTCGAGAATGACCAAAAAGGAATAAATGTAAAACGAGGAATCAGGGCAAAATGCGAGATGGGATGGCGACCGGGGCCTAGCCCAATTGGATATATGAATAGAAGTTTTAATGGCATAAAAGACGTAATACTTGATCCGGAAAGAAGCCCAATTATTACCCAAATGTTCACAAAAGTTATTGAAGAAAATGCAAGTGGTAGAAAGATCAAAAAATGGTTAGACGAAATAAAATTTTCTAACAAATCAGGTATTCCGGTTAGCCTTAGTCAGATATATTTAATGTTAAGAAACCCGTTTTATTACGGAGAGTTTGAATTTCCGTTAAAAAGCGGAAATTGGTACAAAGGATCCTACCCGCCTTTGATCACAAAAGAAATATTCGATAAAGTTCAGAAAAAATTAGTAGTTCCCAAAAAATCTAAATGGGGATCAAAGACCTTTACATATAGGGGATTGCTCAAATGTGCGAATTGTAAAGCAAGTATTGTTGGAGAAGATAGATATAGAGAAAGATTAAATAAGGAGCCTAGATATCATATTTACTATCACTGCTCGAGGCAAATTGATCACACTTGTAAGGAACCGTACATTTCTGAAGAAGAATTAGAAAGAAGCTTGCTGAAACTTATCAATTTTATGTATATTGCCCATTCTCATGAGTTAGTCTTAACAGATAAAATTCAAGAGGGTCTAAACGAATTCAAAAGAATGAGAGAGGCAATTTTTCTCCAACAAGATATTAATCCAAACTCAAGAATTTGGGATATACGAGATTATGCGAGATATGTAATAACAAATAAAAATATAGAAGAAAAACGGGAGCTATTTAATCTTTTTAACTTTCCTCTATTCGTCCAGAATGGGAACATAACTTCACTTAGAGCACATTAGGTGTTTTTTTTATTTGGCCTTCAACCAAAAATATCTAATTAACACGACCAGCAAAACTATTAATAATAGGCAAATTACAACTTGTAAAAAACCCAGAAGTCCTCCAAAAGGAGCTATCCCTCCATAATAGTTCTGCATCATTTGTTGCATATAGTTAGGTACATTATTCCAATCTCCTCCATAATACCCAAAATTCATCATCTCAGATACTCACCTCCTTAACTTTATATCCTGTTTTATTAATTTGTGATATCACATCGTTATGGTTTATTTTTTCCTCGTCATATTTAACTTGACACTCGCATTTAGCATAACTGGTTTTTGCGCTGTGAATTCCGTCCAAATCTTCCAAATCAAAATCAATATTCATGGCGCAACTTACACAGTGCATACCGTCTATTTTGAATTTCGCCTCTCTAATTTTACTCATATAACATTAATTACTCCTCTAAACATTCCCATGCCGCACATAAAAGCTATCTGGCCTTTTTGGTCTGGTGCGGTAAATTCCACAGTTTGAGTTGTTCCTTCTCTAACAACTTGCTGAACTCCTAGTTTCGGTATTACAAAGGATTGGATACATCCACCGCCCGTAGTGTTATTTAATGTTAGCTTGATTTTAGCTCCAGATTTAACGTTTATACTTCCCGGAGAATAACCACTCGAAGTTATCTCTATAGTAGGATTATTAACGGCAACATCGCCAGTATTTGAAGGTTTGATCGATCCAATATTGATTCCGGCGAGCCCTAGTGCATTTTTGAGATTAAATATTGATAGTAAAATCAATGCGACTGCGGCTACTTTCATGAATTTTTTTTGATAAGTATCTCCTAGCTTTGTTGCAAAATAACCAAGAATGAAAAAGAGGGGGGTCGTGCCTAGGATAAATGAAAAAAGGATGGAAGCCCCCAAGATTGGTTTTCCGCTTCCAATTGCCAACGCCATCATCGCCTGGGTTGTTCCGCAAGGAATGAAAATTGTAAGCGCCCCTAAAAAAGCAGGGGCGAAAATGTTTTTACTTTTGGATTGATTCCTAATTATTTTAGTTAAAAATCTGGGAGGTTGAATCGCAAAATATCTGAATATTGGGTGAACTTCTAAAATGTTTCCAGCTGTGCCTATCATAAAAATGATCACGACAAACTGCATTATTACTTGAGCAGTTAAGGATAATTGGAAAAGTGATCCAAACCAACCCAACAAAAATCCAAGAATCGTATAAGCAATTAGTTTTGCTATTAAAAAGGACAATATTGGAACCGCATTTCCGCTTTTCTTACCTTTTTCTTCCAACCTCTCCTCTTCCTGCATTGCAATAGTGGAAGCCAAAAGACCACCCTGAACCGCAAGACAAGTCAGACCCCCAGTTAAAAGCCCTGTCAGAAAAATTGGAATAAGATTCGTATTACCGGGTGCCAGTTTGGTTAAATCAATTGATGTGTTTGTAACCAAGAATAATTTGATTAACAAATAGCTCGTGACAATTCCAAGTACAACTAAGACTCCAATAAGTATTTTAAATAAGCTCTTTGAATTTTCTTCCATTTTTAAATTTTAAATCTCTTAAGTAACAAGGAGTTGGTTACAACTGAGACAGAACTTGAAGCCATCGCAACCGAAGCAAATATCGGATTAAGTAAAATTCTAAAAAACGGATAAAGCACCCCCATCGCTATTGGGATTAAGATAATGTTATAGCCAAAGGCCCAAATTAAATTCATCTTGATAGTCCGCATAGTCTTTTTTGAAAGTTCGATAGCATTGGCAACAGACTCAAGATTTTTGTTGATAAGTGTAATGTCCGCGGCCTCAATCGCGACATCAGTTCCTGTGCCCATTGCAATTCCGACGTCAGCGGCAGCAAGAGCGGGTGCATCGTTAATTCCGTCACCCACCATAGCAACTTTTTTACCAATAGCCTGAATTTTTCTTATTTCTGATTCCTTATCCCCCGGTAATACTTCTGCAAGAACTTTATCGACACCAGCTCTTTTAGCAATGGCGTTAGCCGTGCGAGTATTATCACCTGTAAACATAATCGTTTCTATTCCCATCTTTTTGAGTTTATCTACACCATTCTTAGCACTTTCCTTCAAAGTATCGGCAACGGCAACAAGACCTATTAATTGCTTACTCTGAGCTAGAAGCATTACAGTTTTACCTTCGTTTTCAAGATTTTCAATATCACCTTTCTGTTTTGAAAAAACAATACCTTCTTTATCCATTAACTTTCCGTTACCAAAAAGGATCTTATTTTTGCTAATTAGACCAGAAACTCCGTGGCCCGGAATGGCTTGGAATTTTTCTAAATCTACCAATTTTATTTTTTCGAGTTTAGCTTTCGATACAATTGCTTCGGCAAGAGAATGTTCAGATTTAATTTCAATAGAAGCTGCAATCCTTAAAATGTCATTTTTAGTAAAACCCGCACCCGGTATTACATCAGTAACCTCTGGTTTTCCATTGGTTAAAGTTCCCGTTTTATCAAAAACGACAGATTTTATCTTTCCGGCAATTTCCAGACTTTCTGCATCTTTAATTAAAATTCCATTCTCAGCGCCAATTCCTGTTCCAACCATAATCGCAGTAGGAGTCGCCAAACCCATGGCACAAGGGCAAGCGATGATAAGAACGGCAACGGTATTAAGAAGCGCAAAAAGAAAAGCAGGTGTTGGTCCAAAATCAAACCAAATAGCAAAAGTGACAAAAGCCAGCATCAATACTATTGGGACAAAATATGAAGAAACCAAATCTGCCAAACGTTGGATAGGGGCTTTGCTACCTTGGGCATCTTCGACTAATTTAATAATCTGAGCCAACATTGAATCTTCCCCGATTTTGGTCGCTTTATAAGTAAAGGAGCCGGTTTTATTCATTGTGGCGCCAACCACTGTATCACCTTTAATTTTGTCTACAGGCAAGCTTTCCCCGGTAATCATCGATTCATCAATCGAGCTTTCTCCTTCTAGAATTATTCCGTCAACTGGAATTTTCTCTCCGGGTCTAACTCGTATAACATCTCCGATTTTTACTTGATCAATAGGAATATCTACTTCCTCGCCATTTCTAATAACTCTGGCTGTTTTTGCCTGTAGCCCGATGAGTTTTTTTATAGCTTCACTGGTACCGGCTTTTGCTTTGGCTTCAAAATATCTTCCAAGAAGAATTAGACCAATAATAATTGTAGACGTATCAAAATAAGGCATTGGATTATTGGTAATTCCACTTATTAGAGCGGGAAATATCGTTACAACAACAGAGTATAAATAGGCAACTGTTGTGCCAATAGTAACCAATGTATCCATGTTGGCAGTCCTGTGGCGCAGCGAGTTTATTGTCGCTCTATAAAATTCCCAACCAACCCAAAACTGAACCGGAGTAGCCAAAAGCATTTGTACCCAAAAGTTCTGTAATATCATTGGGGCTGTGTGCATTAGGCCAGGGAAGCTTCCCCAAAGAATTAAGATTCCAAGTGAAAGCCCAATGATTACTTTGTTTCTTAGGGCTTTTAGTTCCTTTAATTTTTCTTGCTGAAGTTCGTCCTTTTCTTCAATTTTTTGATCAACAATTGCCTCGTACCCAACATTTTTGACAGCATTTGCTATCGTGTCGTTTGTAACTTTATTTTGGTCAAAAACAACGGTTGCCTTTTCAGTTGCCAGATTAACATTACATTTTGACACCCCTGGAACGACGGACAGTGCACGTTCAATCACTCGAACGCAGCTTGCACAGTGCATTCCTTTAATTGGATATGTTTTTGTTGTTTGATTATTTGACGACGATTTTTCCATGATACATATTCATCCCGCACGAATATCCAAATTCTCCTTTTTTCTTGGGATCGAGTTTTATAGCTATCTTTTTACCTAAAGGAAGTTCTCGTCTGATATTGAAGTCCCCTAAGACAATTTCATTCAGGCATTCTGTTGGATCTGTTCGTGTGAAATTCAAAATTGTAGTTTTACCAAACGGTATTGATATAACCTCAGGATTATAACCACCATTAACTGTTATATTTATTGAATCGGAAGCTTCTACCTCTTTCTCTTTTTTCATCAAAAAGAACCAGTAGGTAAAAGCAATGCCTCCAAAACTAAAAATTGTGACGAGCAGTTTTTGTAAATCCATTGTTAAATAGTATCTGAATTCGGATTAAGAATTCATTAAGATTATGGTTACGATTGTCCCTACTCCGACCTTACTCTTAATATTAATACTTCCATTGTGCATTTCTATAATTCCTTTGGAAATCGCCAGTCCCAATCCGGTACCTGTAGCTTTATTCTCATTGGTCCCTCTATAAAATCTCTCGAAAATGTGTGGAAGTTCCTTTGCTGGAATCCCAATTCCTGTATCCTTGATTTCTATCTGAGCCTTATTGCCCTTTTTATACAGATTTAATGATACCACCCCGCCTTTTGGGGTGAATTTGATAGCATTATCCAAGATATTTAATACTGCTCGTCCCATTTTATCGGGGAAACCTGTAATAAAAACATTATCGCCAATGTCGGTTTTGATGGTTATCTCCTTTTGAAGTGCCAGTTTATTTGCAATTTCCCCCATCTCCTTTATCAAATCAGACAAACTAAATTTCTTCCCCGAGTTTTTCTGTGCCCTGGTCCAAGCCAAATCTAAAATGTTTCCCGTTAAGGTTGACAACCTGTTCGTATCGATTAGTGAACTTTCTAAGGTTTTTCTGTACTCATCAATTGTCCTATTTTTTGAAAGCGATAACTCTATCTCACTTTTTAAAGTAGCAATGGGGGTTTTTAACTCATGAGCCATGTCTCCAATAAATTGTCTTTCCCTTCTGAAAGAATCCTGTAGACGATCGAGAAGGCTATTAAACGTAATACCAAGACTTTGTAGTTCATCTTTAGTCTTGGGGACATTTACTCTCTCATCAAGATTTTCGGAGCTTATATGTTGCATTTTATTGACCACTTCGGTCAGCGGTTTTACCATTTTTCCAGCCAGGAAGTTACCAATGATTACAATGGGGAAAATAAGTAGTACTAAGAGTGCGGCAAGAGCGACTATCAGAATATTTAATGACTTTTGAATCACATCAATTGGGTGGGCTACGAGCACAACGCCTAATAGTTTATCTCCATCTCTAACTGGAACGGCAATAAATCTCATTGGCATATTGCTTATACTTTGGTCTATAAAAACAGGTTCGGGGCTATTCTCTACCACGCTAAAAGGATATTTATATGAAACAAATGGGCTATTTAAGCTCAAGGAACTTTGCAGCGCACTTCCGTTCTGGTCCAAAAGTGTAACAACCATCCCGGGTGTGTCACTAAAATCTATGTTTTTAATCTGTGTCCTATTAGTTAATGCCGGTACGAACTTCTGTGAGTGATTTTTAAGTTCACTATCTACCTGTGCAAAAAGGATTTGTCTAGTAATTAGATAAAAGGAGGCAAAAGTAGTAGTGACAACCAGAAAAAGAGTTACAGTGAACCAAGAAATAATCTTAAATCTAATTCCTTTTGTGTTCATATTATCAAATTTTATATCCAACACCGTGTATGGTTTGGATTAGCTTTTTATTGGCTTTAGAATCTATTTTGCGCCGCAGTGTAGTCAGAAAGACGTCAACTACGTTACTCATTCCGTCGTAGTTATAATCCCAAACATGTTCTATTATCATTGACCTTGTTATCACCTCGTCCCTATGGCGCATAAGAAGCTCTAGAATAGAGAATTCTTTTGGAGTGAGATTAACAGACTCGCCATTTCTTACTACAGAATGTTTTATTGGATCAAGAGTAAGGTCTTCAATTGTGAGGGCCGGAGTGGCTTCTTTAGAGCTTCTTCTAATGAGTGCATGAATCCTCGATTTAAGTTCCAAAAAAGAGAATGGTTTGGTAAGATAATCGTCAGCTCCACTGTCTAACCCCTGAAGTTTGTCTTCAATAGAGGATTTGGCGGTAAGGATTATAATTGGTGTTTTAACACCGTTCTTGCGAAGATTCTTGCATACCGTAATCCCGTCAACTTTGGGCAGCATCAAGTCAAGAATAATTAGATCGTAATCTTCCTCCTCAGCTAGGTAACTACCTTCCTCGCCATCAAAAGCTTGGTCGACTGCGAAACCAGCTTCGGTAAGGCCTCTTTTTATAATATTCGAAAGACGCCTTTCGTCCTCAACAATTAGAATACACATGAGCGTATTATATTAAAAAATCATTAAGATTTCATGAAGTTGGTTTTATTTGGCAAATTTGTTGTAAAACCAGGCAAAAAGCCAGCCTGTTACCCAACTAACTACCGTAAAACTCACGAAACCTAATAAGAAACTAGACGAGCCGGTTTTCCAGAGGGATGAAACTTCAATCATGTGCATCCAACTAACAAAAATTGCTTTGTATAAATCAGGTAAAATTCCGGCGATAACCCAACAACCGATAAAGTAGATTGCCCCTAGAAGTCCGGCGGCATTTGCCATTGCCATTACTTTTAATTTCATTTATATAACCTCCTTAATGCCTGTGTTTCCCTTTATGTTCCCGCATCATAAATAAATGCATAAGAGGGCAGGCAAGTATTACTAATATTAATAATACTGTATTCAGGTTCATATTACACGCCGCAACCCCCACCTTGTTTTGCAGGAGTTTCTACTACACCATTCTGAGTCAGCCATTGTTTCTTGTTCTGATAGCCTGTAGCCGATGAATAATCCTTGCTTAAAATGGTTTTTGCATCGATATCTTTGAACGATTTACCCTCTTTATTCTTGAAATATAAAGCCAAATCAGAATAGTTACCCGGGAACCAGAAAGCGTTTATATATTTAGCAGCATTGTACATATCCGCTTCGCTCGCGCCCTGAGAAGCCATCAGCTCCAAGATTCCCAGGAGTGCCATTCCGTGATTGCAATCAGGAAAGGACGTTGGGTTGTCACAACATGGTCTATAAATATTTGAGGATACGTTCTCGACTAACTTTTCTTGATCTGGTGTGAGCGAAATCAAGGGAGATTTCGAATAATAATTCATTGCAGAAGATTTAGCCAAAGTCCAACCACCGGTTGAAGCAAAGTTGCCTGCTCCGCCCTGACCTCCATATTTGACCATATCCCCCTGAGAGAGGATATTTGATTTATTGGCGAGACCTACCGCCCAAAAAAAGTTAAGCAAGAAGTAGGAATTGTCACTTGTGATTTTAATTTTTTGATCCGAGCCTTGAGTCAAAATTTTTTCTTGATCGGCCGTTAATGGCTGATTAGAATTTTGGTATGTGCTTTCGAACTTCTTTTGGTCGATCACTCCAAGAGCGACCATTTTCGGCCCCAAATCACCGTAAGTTGCATTTATCTCAAATCCGCTGGTAGGATTAATCTGGTCGAAAATATTGTCTTTGCTAGTTGTAGCAGTTGATGTTGTTGATTTATTGCTTGTTGATCTAAATTGACTTAGCAATGAAGGAACAAGAATAATCACAAAAATCAGGTTTGTAATTAAACTCAAAAATAAGATCAAAGGGACTAATTTTGAAACATCTGGTAGGTTAATTGTAAATTTTGCCATTTTATTAATAATACTAAGCGATACTTTAAGATTTAATTAAGATTCTTTGTCTTTATGTTTCAATAGCTTATAAAAGCTAAAAACAATTAAACCGAAAGTTAACAAATCAACTAAAGGATTTTGAAAATATTTAGAAATATAATAGACAGTTAAACGGATTGACCTGCCATAGCCTTCCATTTGGTTCATCTGAATCTTTCCGAGATAGTTAAAAACTGCTATCAAAATCCCTGTAATAAAAAATATTCCGGCGCCGATATATTTGAGAACATCATAAATTTTCTTTCTATTTGCGCCTGCAATTTTATTAGTAACCTTGTCATAAAACATTGAAATTAAGAAAAGTGGCATAACAATACCGGTTATATAGGCAACAGAAACAAAAATCGCTTGGAGAAGTGTCGGCGAAAGTGAAGTCAAAGTAACTGCTGCAAAAAGAACCGGTGCACAACATGCAGATGTTAAACCTGACATTAACCCGAGCCCAAAAACGCTAGCCGTGTTAATTTTTTTATCTTGTATTCCACTGACATGGAAAAACTGTGGTAAATGAAATACAGGTTTTAACGTCATGAACCCCATTGCAATCATGATCAAAGCACCTAAATAGTAAACCTGAGAATGATAAGAATCTAAAAAGAAAACAACAAAACGTACACCGAGCGCAATAGGAATTAAAACAAATCCTAAGCCTACTGCAAATACTAGCGTATAGTACATGACTCTTTTTCCCTCTTTAAATATTGTCCCAAGATATGATGGAAACAAAAATGTAATACAACATGGCGCAAAAAGAGCTAGTACCCCTGCTAAAAATGACGCTGTTAGAGAAATTCCAAAAAGAAAATTTGTATTCATGTTATTTAACGTTTGCTTGTATGCTAAAAATTATTCTTGGATTTTCAGGGTCATTTGTTTTAACGTAAGCTTCTCTTTCGATAATTCCTGAGACCGGCATAATTGATGGAATGTACGTTATTCTGACCGTTGCAGTATCTCCCGGAGCAATCTCTGAAACAAATCCCGATCCGTTCATACTAAATTTCTGACTTTCTGTTCCTTTGTAAATAATCTGGCCAAAGGTGCAGTGACAACTCGTAGTTACATCCAGTATTTGCAATGGTCTGGTGCCGGTGTTTTTAAGTGAAAAATCTGCAGTTTTTTCATCGTTAACGCCCATACTTCCAATATCGGTAAATTTATTACCCACCTCCGCCTTAGGCCTGTCGGTATCTGATTGAGAATAGGAAATTGCTTTAACCTCTGGTTTTTGACCTGAGGTGAATAAAAAAGCCATTCCAACTATCAAACCTATAAATATTATGGAACTAATAATAATTGCCTTAGCTGACATATTAATTTAAATATCTATACATCTTTACTATTTCGTTTGTACTATTCTTGTTAATTTGGACATGAGAAAGGTGGTATTTGACTAGCAACCTAGTAGCCACATCTAAATAATTAATAGATTTTGAATTTTGATGAAGAATATCTGTCCAAAGAATGTCTTTTTCCAACATGGAAATAGTTTTCTTAATAGAGTCTTTGGCCAAACCCAACTTCTTAAGTATTTGATTTTTATCTATCTCTTCCATCTGTTCTAAGTCAATGGTACAAGTGAAAAATTAAGATTTAATTAATGAAGTTTGTGTTTGTATTAATTAATCAGATGCTTATTGCTGCCTCGCCAACCTCAGCATCCAGCTACTATTTTATCCGAAATTTATCCCTATAACTAGCAAAAAGACCTATTTTACGGTCTTTCTCCAGACAACGAGCGTGTGGTACGGGAGTTTGGTAATAAAAATGGTGGTTTTGAAGGTGTTATTGGGCTTTTCTAGAGATCTCGGTCTCTAGGGTGCCCAACTTGGCTGCGGGACAGGGATTCGAACCCCGATACCAGCCTCCAGAGGGCCGTGTCCTACCGTTAGACGATCCCGCATCATCTGAACAAGCATATTTTACCGCAT
>JAJYIG010000036.1 GCA_021790215.1 bacterium | reverse complement strand
GGCAAGAAGGCACTACTCTATTTTCGTGTTTCGACAGAAGAACAAGTAGACAATTTCTCACTCGATACTCAAGAAGACATCTGCAAGAAGGAGGCAGAAAAACGCGGATATCAGGTCGTTGAAATGTTTCGTGAGGAAGGACGTTCCGCAAAAAGCATCACTGGTAGAACCACCCTTATTCAACTTTTGGAATATTGCAGAAAGCATAAAAATAACGTTCAGGCAGTGTTTGTCTACCGGCTAGATCGGGTTTCTCGCATAACAGCTGATTATCTGGCAATCCGTAAAAAACTAGCGGAAAACGGTGTAATGATTATTTCTGCCAGCGAACCGACTGGAGACAGTCCCACAGAAAAACTTGTCGAGACAATTCTGACGGGATTTGCTCAACTCGATAATGATATAAGAAGCGAACGCGCACGTAACGGTCTAAAAGCACGCTTCCTATCCGGCATGATCGTTAGCGGCCAAGTACCGCTAGGGTATGCTACCAAAGCAGGATATACAGTGAAAGACAAAAAGTCATGGGATCAAATGAAAAAAGCATGGGAACTCATGGCAACTGGTACCAAAAGCCTACAGGAAATGGCTGACACAATGAATTCTTGGGGTATGCATGAACATTACGGAAAGCGGGAGTTTATCATCAGAGCGCAACGCATAAATGTTCTTTTCCGTAACAAGTTTTATACTGGTGTTATAACCTCAAAAACATACAAGGAAGAAATAAAAGGACAACACGTATCGATGATCACCGAGGAGCAGTTTTACCGCCCTTCAGGGCTCGCTTGGAACGTTAACGGTACATTGAACCGCGAGATTGCCCGTTATATCGGTCAATTTGCACATTCGATAACAATGCTATCATATCTTGTGCCCTCGAGAGGACTTGAACCTCTAATCCTTACGGAATACGCTCCTAAAGCGTACGCGTATACCAATTCCGCCACGAGGGCTTTTCTAATTTTAAGGCAGGAATAATTATATCAAATATTGTGGCTTAAATTTCGAAATTTAGGGGTAGAGTATCTATTTTTGCCATGAAATACTGAACATAAGCAGCCCAAGTTGTGGAAGGAGGAGCGTATATCTTGGCAATTTGGGGAATAGTAACGGCACCCTTATCGATATATTTTGTTTTAAGAGTTTCGGTTACGATTCGGATTGAGTCCTTCCAGGAATTGAATCTGTAATCCCCACCTGCCCAGCCATAAGCATTGTACGAACCATATGGAATTTGTTTTCCGAACGTAGACTCAACACCAGAAATAGCAGGCACAAGACGGTAGTCTATTCCGTAAATATCAGCATACTCTACGAAGTCTTGGGCATAAGGAGCAAGCGGAGAATTATATTTTTGAAAAAAATTTCTAAGGTTTTGTACACGGTAATCATACCCGAAAGAATCCGCCTCAGTATGTAACGTTCCTGAGGCCTCAGATGTCTCTTGGGCACGGACTTGAGTCGCACTAACCATAAATAGCGCGATAACTAAAAGGATATGGGTTGTGATCTTTCTCATTTTGGTAAAAAGAAGGGGGGTACCATACGGTACCCCCCAAATATAAATCCCAACGCCGAGGACATGTTTCCATGCCTAAGCCTCGGAATCTAAGTGCGTACTATAGCATTGAATTATAGGTTTGTCAAGTCCTCTAGAAGTCGAACCCTTTTCTCGAAGATTACTGCATTTCGCCCAAGAATTGAGTTACCCCATTAGCCCAGGAACCATTACTTTGAGGTGTATATTTAGACATTATTTCAGGGACTGTAAGGTAGCCTTTATCAAGGTATTCCGTCCTAAGTCCTTTTGAAACTTGTTCTATTCCATCTTCATATGAGGTAAATCCCAGTGTTCCCTGACTTGTTATCCCCCACCCCCAACAGTTATAAGATCCAGGCGGAATGATTTTACACAGGTTGCTTTCTTGTTGAGCAATGGCAGTAATGAGGCGAAAATCGATTTTGTTCTCGTCAGCTGTTTGGACGATGAAGTTGGCATAAGGTATAAGCGGTGAGTTGTAATATTCAAGATATTGTCTGATTATTTCTGGTCTGGCATCAGAAGAACCTACAGACTCGGAAACCGATGGAAATTCATTAGGGATGGATGCATAAATTCTAGCTCCTGAAAGGCTATCAATATTTGAGTGCGGAGCTGCATTTTGATTTGCAATCGCGTTAGATTTTAATGAAAAAAGTGAAAAAAGGCTAACGCCGATAGTGAGAGGAGCTATCAACAAAAAAAAGAGAATCAAGATCATATTTTTCCAAAAAAAATAATTCTCTTCCTTTCTGAAAAGTTTGTTTTCCACTGTCTCCAGGATGCCATAAAAGCAGTCTCACTGTCAAGTTAGAGAGCTTTTTGGTATAATCTAGGAACAAAATTGCCGAGGTGCTGAAATTGGCAGACAGGCACGCTTCAGGAGCGTGTGCTCGAAAGAGTGTGCGAGTTCGAGTCTCGCCCCCGGCACTCGTCGAAACTAAACCTTAAGATTTTGTTAAATGCAGTAGCAAAATTACGAAGTAATTTTGAAAGGAGCAACCGACTTGCGTAAGTAGCCAAAGCCCGTGGCTTTGTGGTACGATCAACGCGTCGCGTTGGAACGCGCACTCGTGGCGGAATTGGTATACGCGGTAGCCTAAGGAGCTATGCCGAAAGGCGTGAGAGTTCGAGTCTCTCCGAGTGCACTCGTAATACTCGTTTCTCGTTGAGTCTCGATAGTGCCAAGTAATGTGTAATTGCACACGAGTCTCTCCGAGTGCACTTGCGGTCGCTTGGCTCAGTTGGTTAGAGCGTCTCGTTTACATCGAGAAGGTCGGGGGTTCGAATCCCTCAGCGACCACAACGTTTGTATTGCATTTTTATCTTGTGTTTTACAAAATTCTGTAAGAATTTTGAGAGGAGAAATGATGAAGAGAAAAAGCTTAAGCGAAAGCCGTAAACTTAATAGTAAAATCCATTTCGACGAGCTGAGACAATAACCTTGCTTAGCAAGAACCTTGTCTCATTGAATGTTATTTATACAATATAAAGTATTTGCTGGGATAGCCAAGGTGGTCACGGCGGAGCTCTGAAGAAGCCCAGATGTGTGTCCGACTCACACTCCCAGCACAAAGTGATAATTGAGGATCAAGACTGACCCGATTTTACCACTTTTGAGGTAGACAATTGGGAAAACTACATTTTTATGGGGACTTCAATTCCTAGAATTGATAAGGAATTTGTAATTACCTGGGAAGTGGCTGCAACAAGAGAGCTCAAGAGGTCAAAAAGTGAAATTCCTCCTGGAGTATGCCCTGGAGTTTCAATTACTTCAATAGCTCTATCACCTAAATCAAATATATATCCATCTGTTAAAACCGGACATATATCTTTACTTCCGGAAAGGGAAAAGTGTTCCATATCGAAATCTAGAGGTATAGTTGAATCACCATCTGAATGAAATCCATCAAAAAACCCATATTTATTTAAATCTTTGTGAGACCATCCTTTGAGAAGTCAGGTAACTTCATGCGCGTTTTTAGGGACCATAACTTTATCAAAATATGAATTTCCACCCACATGATCAAAATGCCAATATGTGTTAACAACATCTAGAGGTTTTGCAGAGTTCCTGATCTTTTCCAGTGCATGAGTAATAGGAACAACTCATGCCTAATCATAAAGGGGACTGAGATGAGGCTAATTCACATTTGAGGCTAACTCTAGAAAAGATTAGCGCGAAACGTCACAATTATTTCTGCAATGAATATAACTATGGACGATTCGCGCCTAACTAATATTAATGAACTTCAAATCTTTTTAAAAGGCTCTCAAAAGCTGGTTGTAACTCTGGAGGATAAACCAATTGATGAAAAATATAAATTTATTTCTGAAACTATTTTTAAATTCAGATATTTTAAATTGGATAAAACTGATAAAAAAGTTGTTCTTTTATATCTCAAAAAAATTACTGGATATAAACATACTCAACTTTTTAGGCTGGTTGATAGAGCTAAAATTGGTAAACTGATTAAGGCTAAGTTTTGCTCAATAGAAGGATGTGCAAAAAGATGGCGTAATGGCTGAAATCTGGGAGGATATACATAAAAACACGCTTAAATTGGCAATTTGTCAAGTACTACTTGACAAATACCCCATGGTCGTGTAATCTGTAAAAGATCTATGTTTTATCCCAGACAAATATTCCCCAAGCTGGAAGCTGAGCTTGAGACCAAAGAAATCACTGTTATTACAGGAATGCGCCGTGTGGGAAAAACCACAGCACTTACCCATCTTTACGATCTGGTGACGTCCAAAAACAAGGCGATATTGGATTTGGAAAATCCTATCCACAGAAAAGTATTTGAAGAAGAAAATTATGATGCAGTTTGGAATAACCTGAAGCAATTCGGCATCAGTAATGAGGCAAAAGCCTACATCTTCCTTGATGAAGTACAAAATTTACCAGAGCTAAGCCGAGTGGTGAAATACCTCTATGATCATTGGGACGTCAAGTTCTTTTTAACCGGTTCCAGTAGTTACTATCTTAGAAATCTCTTTCCGGAATCTTTGGCAGGAAGAAAAATAATCTTTGAGATTTTTCCTCTCAACTTTGAAGAGTTTCTTGTATTCAAACAAGTTCAAAAAGAGATAAATATCTCGTTTGCACAAAAAGCAACAAATAAAAACAGAATAGCATCTGAACGACTGCTTCCATTATATAATGAATTCCTTGAATTTGGCGGGTTTCCTTCAGTAGTTCTTGAACAAAATCTTGAAAGAAAAAAAACAGTCCTTTCCGAGATATTCACGTCCTATTTTGAAAAAGATGCAAAAAATCTCGCTGATTTCAGTGACATGTCGAAATTAAGGGATTTGATACTACTTCTTGTTCCACGGGTCGCTTCACGAATTGAAATAAATAAGTTAGCAAATGTTCTAACCGTTTCCCGACAGACCGTGTACAATTACCTCGCATTTCTTGAACAAACCTACTTCATTACACTATTGCCGAAATATTCAGCAAGTATTGATAGGCAAGCGGCCGGAAGCAAAAAACTTTTCCTTTGTGATTGCGGCATTGCAAATGTGCTAGGGAGACTATCCCAGGGCCAATTGCTTGAACAGAGTGTTTTTCAAACACTACGAACAGAACATGATTTAAGCTTTTATAATAAAGACGGCATGAATGAAATTGATTTTATCGTTGATAAAAAGACAGCATTGGAAGTAAAGACAAGTACATCAAAACAAGATATAACAAATTTGCAAAAAAGAGTTACGGCAATAAAGATTCCTGAGAGTTATGTCGTGTCACACACATTTAGTGATGCCAAGGAAGTTATTATTGTCACTGATTTGTAACGATTAAATCGTTAACATTAGATGATAAAGGACAAGTCCAGGTTTTGGAATGAGGCTAAGGTGTAGTCAAACCTAAACCTTAACCTTCTGAAACTTTTTATCCAAGCATTAGTTCTTTCTATCTTAAATCTCATTTTGTCTAAGGGAATGTTTGAATTTATTCCAAACTGACCTAATTTTAGCCTTAATTTATCAGAATCATATCCCTTGTCAGCTAAGATTAAACCAGGTTTTCCAACTGAGTTATTTAAAATGGTTGGAATTGCAAAGGGACAATCATGCTCCTCACCTGAAGCAAAAACAACATTAAAAGGAGTTCCCAGGAAATCTACCAAGTTTGATATTTTAGTACCAGTTTTCTTGTACGTACCAGAATATCCAGTAGTATCCAGAAAGTTAAAGCTCTGTATCAGACTTCCATCAATTGAGGCTATATTTAAATCCAAGAAGTTAAACTTATCCAACCTTTTAAGTATTAATTCCCAAACATTCTTAAGGCCAAATTTTATTCTCCAAAATCTAAATCTTCTCCAGTGTGTTATACATGACGCAAACCTTTTGTCATCCAGGTCTCTCCATCTCATACCGCTCCGAAGGACTTTTAATATTCCAGGCAGTAATTCTCTGTTTGAATAGCTTGGTCTGCCTGTTTTAGCCTTAGGACTCGGCAACTCTTTAGCCAAATAGTTAAGTTGAGTCTCATTAAGAACATCTGTATTATATTGATTGGGCAGTGTTATTACCTCATTTCTAACACATTTAAGGCTAACACTGCCTATTTTTGTGGTCAAATATTAACTACTGGAGTTTTGAAACGGGTTCATTGCTAAAATTTTCAGTGAAGCCAGAGAAAGGGCTGGTCTTACACAGGCTGAGGTGGCAAAAAAGGCAGGAATCAGTGTTAATTACTATGCCCGCGTTGAGAGAGCAGATCCAGCGGCGAGTGGAGTTATCCTAAATAAGATAGCAAAGGCGTCGGGAGTTAAAATCAAACTACCCATTGAGTAAACAAATTTTTCGCTTCTGAATCTATCTTTTAGTTCAATTTTTTCGTATAATAACCTTCGGAAAACCCAGTGTGTTTTGGTTGAAATAGATCATTTTTAAGCTCTTTTTGATCTTGGTATGCAAGCATAAGGTTGTGAATCCGGGGCAAAAAAAGTTCGACCAGAAATGCACCCTGGGCACTGCGCGGGCGTAGTTCAGCGGTAGAATGTCTCCTTGCCAAGGAGAAGGTCACCGGTTCAAATCCGGCCGCCCGCTCACGTTCGTTTGCGTCAGCTCGACTTGCTCCCATAGCTCAACGGATAGAGCGCGCCCCTTCTAAGGGTGAAATGAAAGTTCGATTCTTTCTGGGAGCACAAAGTATAATTGGTCCAAACCCTACATGAGACTAATTGGGTATTTTTTTGTAAGGGGTACAAAAGCCCTATATGTAGTGTCATTGCATTAATTTTGGTAAAAATATGTATGCCCTATAATATAATTAATGGGTGAGAGCTCAAAAGCTACAACCAATCGGAGAAAAAATCCAGTTTTGAATTCTAAAAAAGGTTAACCTCTGAAGGAATCAAGGATTTTCGGATCAATCAATTTGTAAAATATATTTTTTCCTTGTCTCCTAGACTTAACTAATCCTGTATATCTGAGATATGCAAGGTGTTGTGAAGTATTTGATTTTCTGGCTCCCAGAATTTTGGAAAGTTCATTCACCGTTGCTTCCCTATCACGAATGGTATTCATTATTTCGAGTCTTTTGGGATTCGCCAAAATTTTATACATCTCAGCGTTTTTTTCATAAACTCTTTTACTGTAAGTCGTTTTTTGTTTTGGATTTTTAGTCATTTCCTTTATAGTGTTAAAATAATAAATCTGAATGAAAAAAATATTTTCTATCTTTATCTCACTTACGATACTTTTTAACACATATTCCTGTGCTTTTGCTGAAAATTTGCTACCATCTACCGCAAATAACAAATTTGGAATTCATATTACGAGTGAAAAGGATCTGCAAAGCGCTGCCAACTTAATCAATTCCGATGGTGGAGATTGGGGCTACGTTACGATTGTGATTAATGAAAGCGAACGTGATCACAACCGCTGGCAGGATGTACTTGATCAAATGAGAAGCCTGCATTTAATTCCGATTGTCAGAATTGCCACTAAAGCGGATGGAGACAGTTGGGAGATTCCCCAGGAACCAGAAATTAATAACTGGATAGCATTCCTGAACAATTTGAATTGGGTAGTTAAAAATCGGTATGTAATTATCGGAAATGAACCAAACCACGCATCTGAGTGGGGAGGAAAAATTGACCCTGCGGGCTACTCCAATTATTTGTATGAATTTGCCCAGAAGCTACATCAGGCTTCTCCTGATTTTTTTGTTTTACCTGCCGGACTAGATGCGTCTGCTGCCAACACAAAAAACACAATGGATGAAGCACGGTTTTTGCGCGGTATGCTTGCGGCACAGCCTAAACTTTTTGATCAACTGGATGGCTGGACATCTCACTCATATCCAAATCCTGATTTTTCCGGAAAAGATACCGATACCGGACGCGGAACAATTGATACTTTTGATTGGGAATTGAACTATTTGAAAAGTTTGGGTGTTACCAAAAATCTTCCTGTCTTCATTACAGAAACAGGTTGGTCAAATATCAATATAGATCCGGAGAAAATCGGATCGATGTATGAATATGCATTTAGAAATGTTTGGAATGACTCAAGAGTCATCGCCGTAACTCCTTTTATTCTAGACTATCCCCAACCGCCGTTTTCTCAGTTCTCTTGGGAAAAAAGCGACGGAAGTTTTTATCCTTATTATTCTGCATTTCAAAAAATTCCTAAAGTAGCGGGGGATCCTACCCAAATAGAAAGCGGTCAGATTGTCGCAGCCTTTGCCCAGCCAGTAATCCCTCTGGGTAGTGATTTTGTTGGGTTTATTTTAGCCAAAAACACGGGACAATCCATTTGGGATACCAAAAATATTAAAATAGCAAACGATTTAGGTGAAAATTTTATTAAAGATTATTCTTTTAATGATCTAGAGCCAGGAAAACTTGGGCTTATGTTTTTCAAGGCGGAAACGCCGTATAGTACCGGAATTTATAGCAGATCACTCTTTTTGCGTGGCAGCAAAGGACAAAGAATTACAAATAGCTTCCTGATTGAGGCAGCGGTTGTCAAACTAGATCAAACAAAAATATCAGAGTTTTTTAGAAGTTTTCTCGGCTCCTTAAACCTGAGTAATTTTATTAAGTGATTTGGCCTATTCAGGTTAAAAATGATAAAATAAGGCGCGAGTTGGAAAGCAATTCCCTTTTTCATTGAAGGAGGGATGGTAACTTGACGGTAGATTGGCAAGCTTTTACATTCAAAATGAAGGGCTCATAGCTCAGCGGTAGAGCAATTCCCTCTTAAGGAAAAGGTCGATGGTTCGAATCCATCTGAGCTCACTTCCAGAATTAGTTAATTCAAAATGGAAAGGTAAATCAGATAGGGGTTACGTAAATAACAGGAGGCTTTATACCCGAATACTCATAAGGCATAAGAAATAATATGAAAACAACATTAAAAACCAACATAAACGTTAAGGATATATGCGATGGGTTTGTTTATAATGAACTCGAGGGTAAAGGTCTTTTTGGTTTGTCTGGTCAATTGACTATTCAGCCGGAGTATCAGCGTAACTATATCTATGCTTCTGACGGCGGCAAGAAGGAAATGGCCGTCATTGAATCAATTCTCAAAGGATACCCAATAGGCTTGATTTATTTTAACAAAGTAAGTGATGGCCATTTCGAGGTTCTGGACGATCGGAAGAGC
>JAJYIG010000035.1 GCA_021790215.1 bacterium | reverse complement strand
CCGGCGATTGAAACATTTGAACTTAACCGTGCAATTTATGAAATTTCCACGTACAGGTATGAAGAAAATCTTAGGGAACTAACAGATCTTCTTGAAATAGGAAAACTTATTAACATTCCCGTCAGGAAACTTTCTCTAGGGCAAAGGATGAGGATGGAACTTACTGCCGCTCTTCTACATAAACCTAAAGTTCTTTTTTTGGATGAACCGACCATTGGACTTGATGTTGTTGCACAACAAAAGATGCGTGATTTTATTTATGACTACAACCGTAAAAATGAATCAACAATTCTTCTAACATCTCACAATATGGATGACCTTATAAATCTTGCAAGAAGGGTAATTGTGGTTGATGAGGGAAAGATTCTTTTTGATGGGGCATTTGAAGAGCTTGTGGGTAAATTTGCGAAAGAAAAAATTATTAAAGCAACTCTAAGAAATGAAGATAACATCAGCGAACTCGAAAAAATCGGAAAGGTTAAAAAACTTTCATTTCCAGAGGTCATCATTTCGGTTCCTCGGGAGGTGACTGCGGTTGCAGCGTCAGAACTTTTGCAAAATTTTCCGGTAGAGGATTTGACTATAGAGGAAATTCCGATAGAGGATATTATTCGCAGGGTTTTTAAGGGCGAGATTCATAAATGAAAAAGTATTGGCAAATATTCAAAATCTCCTTTGAAGAAGAATTTGCTTATAAAGTTAACTTCATAATGTGGAGAATTAGAAATGTTTTTCAAATAATAATTACATTCTTTCTTTGGGATACAATTTTTGCTAACCCAGGGACAGTGATTTTTGGCTATGATAGGGCGATGATTTTGACTTACGTTTTTGCAATTATGATTGTCAGAGCATTGGTCCTTTCTGCTCGGGCGGTTGATGTTTCATCAGACATAGGGGAAGGGAACTTGTCTAACTATTTAGTTAAGCCTGTAAGCTACTTCAAATATTGGTTTACAAGAGATATCGCCAGTAAAATTCTCAACCTTTCATTTGCGGTGGTGGAGTTTACAGTTTTATTTTTGATTTTTAAACCCCCATTTTTTCTGCAAACTGATATTTATACGCTTTTATCTTTTATTATTGCTACAGCTGCCGCCATTGCCATCTACTTTTTTCTGCTCTTTATCATCTCGGCGGTTCCTTTTTGGGCACCTGAACTTGGTTGGGGATCACAGTTTCTGGTGATAGTTGTTGTTGTGGAATTCTTTTCCGGTTCACTCTTTCCCATAGATATTCTTCCCGTTCTGGCACAGAAGATTATCATGGCAACACCTTTTCCTTACATGATTTTTTTCCCAGTCGAAGTGTACCTTGGTAAAATTACAGGGCCAGCATTAATTCAGGGATTTTTGATTTCTTTTGTCTGGGTGGCAATCTTACTCTTTGCAATGAAATTTGTTTGGGATCGAGGACTCAAATCATATCAGGCTTTAGGAAGATAAAATATGGTGAGGATATTAAAACGCTATTTTAAGATTTGGTGGATGTTAACCCGAAACTCTTTTTCCGTGGTTTTGGGACAAAAATTGGCGCTACTTTTCTTTCTTGTCGGCAAGGTTTTGAGGTTTGTTTTTTTCCTGGGATTCTTGTACTTTTTATTAGTAGGAGCAAAAAATCTTGCGGGTTATAATGCCCATCAGGCAGTATTTTTCTTCTTAGTCTTTAACCTTTTAGATATTTTGGCGCAGTTTTTTTTCAGAGAAGCCTTTCGTTTCAGACCGAAGATTGTTACTGGGGATTTTGATCTGACCTTGATTAAGCCGATTAGTCCTCTTTTTCTATCATTGATGGGTGGGGCGGACATGGTCGATCTTATTACAATTCCCCCCCTCATCATAGCGACTTGGTACATTGCATCACTTCTTCATCCAACTTTTATTGGGGTAATTCTTTTTATACTTCTTCTTTTGAATGGTCTATTGATCGCAACTGCCTTCTATATTATCGTTCTATCCTTGGGAATAATTACTCTTGAGATTGATCACACGATCATGATTTATCGGGATCTGACTTCTTTTGGCAGATTCCCAGTAGATATTTACAAACAACCTTTGCAGGGGGTTCTGACTTATTTAATTCCGGTGGGAATCATGGTTACTTTTCCAGCCAAGGCTCTGATGGGAATCATCGGTGCCGGTGGTATTATCATTTCATTTCTGGTTGGTATTGCCGCGATTTTGATTTCTTTGAAATTTTGGAATTTTGCCTTGACGAAATATACTAGCGCAAGCAGTTAAAATGAACAAACTTCTTATTATTTGCGGGCCGACTGCCACAGGAAAGACCTTGCTTGCAATTACCCTGGCAAAGAAATTCGATGGAGAAATTATCTCGGCAGATTCAAGACAAGTTTATAAAGGAATGAATATAGGTACAGGTAAGGACCTGCCGGAAAATGCCAAATTGCAGATGACGGATAACGGATTCGGATTTTATGAAATAGATGGTATTCCTGTCTGGGGATATGACCTGGCAGATCCTAAAGAGGAGTTTAGTGTTTCCAAATATTTGAAATTTGCACCAAAAATTATTTCGGATATTGATGGACGCGGCAGACTGCCTATTCTTGTCGGAGGGACAGGACTTTATATAAAGGGTGTGGTTGATGGAATTCCCACGGCTGATGTTCCTAGGAGTATGGAGCTTCGTGAAAAACTTTTGGGAAAATCCCCGGATGAACTTTTTGAAACCCTTTCTCAGACAGATACTTTAAAAGCCGGTTCCATGAACACCTCGGACAGAAAAAATCCGAGGAGACTTATGCGGGCGATTGAGGTTAGTCAATACTTTTTGGATCATAGGAACAAGGAAAGTCAATTGCTTGCAATTGACAAGCGGGACACAATGTTTATCGGATTAACTGCCCCCAGGGATTTTGTTGACCGTGGAATTGAGGAAAGGGTGGAAAGACGGGTTCGTGATGGGATTAAGGATGAAATTAAGAATTTACTGGATTCGGGAGTTGACTGGAACGATCAGTCAATGTTGTCTCTCGGCTATAGGCAGTACCGCGACTTTTTTGAAGGAGGGGTTGGGGAAGAGTTGATAATAGACGAGTGGACTCGGGAAGAAAAGCGGTATGCTAAGCGCCAGATGACTTGGTTTAAGAAGGATAGGAGGATACTATGGTTTGATGTTTCGGACAGTAAATTTTCGGAAAAAGTGGAAAAATCGGTCAAAAAATGGTATAAAAGTACTTATGATGAGTAATCATCAAGTATTGTAAAATTTTTATGATCAGAAAAATTGACGTTTCCCACAGAACCATCGTTTTTACGTTCCTTTTTATCCTAGGGATTGGGTTTTTGTATTTCATCCGCGATATATTACTTGAACTTTTCGTGGCGCTTCTTTTGACGACGATTTTAGAGCCTCTCGTGGGGAGGCTTTCCAAGTGGAAAATTCCAAGAGGAATTTCCGTAATTCTTTGCTACTTTTTGATAATAGGAATTTTAGTCGGAGTATTTTCTCTGATTATCCCTGCTTTAGTTGAACAAACCACCAGCTTTGTAAATGCGCTTCCTAAATATCTGTCTGATTTGAGGATTGCCCCCGGTATAGAAAGTCAGATTGGTGCCAATCTAGCATCGATTCTGGGAAGTGCTCCGAGCGGTATACTTCAAGTTACATTCTCGATTTTCAATAACATTATTTCTGTTATTACTGTATTTGCGTTTACGTTTTACATGCTCTTGGCTCGGGGCAAACTTGAAGACCAACTGGGAATTTTCTTTGGCGAAGAGAGGAAAAAAGAACTTGGGAGAATAATTAATGCTTTGGAGACGCGTATGGGTGGATGGGCCAGAGCGGAACTTTTCTTAATGCTTGTTATTGGATTTGGAACTTTTCTTGGGTTGACCCTTATTAGGATTCCATACGCGCTTCCCCTTGCGATATTTGCGGGACTTTTGGAGATAGTTCCTTTCTTGGGACCGATTATCTCGGCAATTCCGAGTGTTATTATCGGACTTGGAATTTCTCCATTAACCGGTCTGGCGGTTGTGGCACTCGTATTTTTACTTCATCAACTTGAAGGAAATATCTTGGTTCCCAAGATTATGGAAAAGTCCGCCGGAATTTCCCCGATTGTTACACTTATTGCTTTGGCTGTTGGGGCAAGACTGGCTGGTCTTGTGGGAATGATAATTTCAGTCCCAGTCGTCATCACGCTTCAAGTGCTGGCAAAAGAATATTGGATTAAGGAATAAGATCTCACTTGCGTGGAATTTTTTAGTGCCCTGGAAGATAATAAGGCAAGCTTATTACTTACTTTTCTGTAACAAAAAATCCCCTTTTGTAGGGGATTTTTAGTGCTCTGGAAAATAATAAGCCAGGTTCTGTAGTTCCGCCGGTTGGCGGATGGATGATCATCTGTCTATGCCCTATTCTTTAACCCTCGGAGAGGCCCCTGATAACGGGTTGTTCGTAGGTTGCAGCGGAGGGGATTGCCTCCCCCTTCGCTCTTGCGAGCTTCGGAGGGACCCCGCGTAGCCTTTACGGCGTAGTTGGGGCGTTTCACCCCCTACCATTCTTTAGGAACGGAAGGGAATCGTCACTGTTGCTCTAACCAGCCATTACTGGTCGCAGCTTACACTGCGTCTCCTGCCTCATTGCTGCCTGGACTTTCCTCTACATTCATGTAATTGAACGTAGCGATCATCTGTTTTCCAGAGCATTGGTATTATACCACTTTTGAGCCTAAATTTCAGCCAAACTACCCACCGCACAAAGTTTACTGCTTCGTCTCAGGTGGTTGGAGTATAATTAGATTCTATCTGAGATTTAATCGCCCTCTATATTACATTGGTGGAAGGTTGGTAAAAGTTTATATGAAGTTGATGCTTCAAATGAATGTTTCTTCCTATTCCAAAATTCCGAAAGGACCCAAAATTATAGTTGCCAATCACCCCACAACCTCTGACCCGTTTATTTTGACTACAATGACCAACGGTCAGGGAGCCGTTCTTATTAAGGGTATCCTTTTTGATATTCCGATTTTTGGGAGATATCTTCACTGGGCGGGGCATGTCCCGGTTACTCAGACTGGTGGAAAAGAAGCTTTTGAAAATGCACTAAAGCTTTTAAAAAAGGGCATTACAGTAATCATTTTTATTGAAGGTGATACCAGTAAATTTATTCACAAACTGCGAAAACCAAAAACCGGCGCAATAAGGTTGGCACTAGCTTCCGGCTTTCCGATATTTCCGGTCGGCATAAGCGTTAAAAGACGCAATATTAAATCCATAAGATCGGTAATTAAAGGGGTCCAAGAGTGGGGAAAATGGTATTTTAAAGGCCCGTATGCTTTGACTATTGGCAAACCGCTTAATGTAAGAGGCAACATTGAAAATGAGCCACAAGTTAAAAAACTTTCCGTTTGGCTAACAGAAAAAATTTCCGTTCTTGAGAAAGAAAGCTCTGGGAGATTAAAAAGATAACCCTGACTATTTGCGAATATTTTATATTTTTTTTAATTATCTTTAAGTGCTGGTGTAGAATGAATGCATGAGGGTTCGGCTGGGTGGCTTTACATTGGTCGAGATTCTAGTAGTCGTGGCACTTTTGGCTGCCATAATTGTTCTTTCTGTTTTAAATGCTCCGGCTCTTTTGGCAAAGGCCAGAGACGCTTCAAGAAAATCAGATATTGATGAAATAGGCAAATTCATAGAGGAATACTACGCTGATTCTGGTTGCTATCCGGTTTCTTTACCTACTTGTGGAAATCCGTTTTCCTTGGGAGATAAGGTTTATATTTCAAGTCTTCCCTGTGACCCATCGACCGGAAAATCGTATGTTTATGTTCCTGAGATAAGTTCTTGCCCCAGCTGGTTCCAGATTTATGGAAACTTGGAATATACAGAAGATACGATTATTGATAAGCTCGGTTGTAGAAATGGATGTGGGCCACAATGCCAGTTTAATTATGGGACTTCAAGTACAAATCAAAAATTAAATCCTTTTTGCCAGACGACGGCTACTCCGGTTCCCGTCACAACACCAATCCCTTCCGCGGGCTCAACAAACCTGCAATATGTATGTGCTCCGGGAGGAGGTTGTACAGTGTTCGCAAACCCTCAAATATCAGGTTGCCCCGATATCTATTTAAATGATCCTACTTGCCAAGGAGGAAATCGATGCAGTGATCCAAAAAACCGATGCCATGATTCTAGGGGAATGACAAATTAGAGCAGAGAAGGGAAATCTGTGATATAATGCTATATCTAGCTTATATCTTGGCCGTTTAATTAAACTTCTAATTTTTAAGCTTGACAGTATGAATAAACGACTTTTTGTTGCGGGCTTACCCTTTTCAACTACCGAAGAAGAACTGAAGACCCTTTTTGCTGAGGTTGGGCTCGTAGTATCTGTAAAAATCATTGTAGATAGAGAAACGGGACGTTCAAAAGGTTTTGGGTTTGTGGAGATGGAGACGCCTGAGGGAGCAACTGCTGCGACTTCTAAACTCAATGGAAGTGATTTTGGTGGAAGAAAGTTGGTAGTTTCTGAGGCAAGGCCTATGGAAGAAAGGAAAGATAAGGTCTATGGAGGTGGTGGTTTTTCTCCCAGAGGTCGTAGTGGATTTGAAGGAAGACGCGAGGGTGGACGGGGAAGTTTTGGCAGAGGCGGCGGTCGAGGACCCAGAAGAGGAGGCTACAGGTGAGCGTTTGTCCTAGGTGTGGAAAGCAGAGAGTTGTTGTATCTTCATATAAAGAAGTCATTGCTAAGTCGGAAGTCACCTATACTGTGACTGTTTGTCCTGATTCGGAGTGTCAAAAGATGGTAGAGAAAGGTCTTAGAAGTGAGGAGCGGAAAAGAGCAATACTTAAAGATGAACAGGAAAAGAGAGAACTTCAAAGATTGGCTGCAAGGAGAATTGCAGGCTAAATTTTTTTCATATTCACCGCTTCGAAACTACGTGCTACTCTTAATTAATGCTTGCCAAAATAACTTCGGGAGCGGTAGTTGGACTAAATGCTACTTTAGTTGATGTTGAAGTTGATATTCCGGGTTCGAGTCTTCCTTCTTTTACAATAGTCGGACTTCCGGACAAAGCGGTTGAGGAATCTAAAGAAAGAGTGCGTTCGGCGATTAAAAACTCCGGTGCCGATTTTCCGACAGGAAGGATTACTGTAAATTTGGCCCCCGCAGATTTGCCAAAGATGGGGCCTGCATATGATTTACCTATCGCTCTCGGGATACTTATTGCTTCCGGCCAAATTGCTCCAGAAATATCCGAGTCCTTATTTTTTGGAGAACTTTCACTTGATGGAACACTAAGACACACAAACGGAATTTTGCCGATGGCTTATCTTACGCGGGAAAAGAACTTTAAAAATATTTTTGTTCCCAAAATTAATGAAAAAGAAGCATCTGTTGTATCAGGAATTAATGTTTATTCAATAGGGTCGCTTCTTGAGTTAGTAAGGTTTTTTGTGGGAACAGCAAAAATTTTTCCGGCAGTGAAAATTAATCTGGAAAGTTTATTAGTAAGAAGTAGTGCTGAGTTTGATTTTTCTGAAATCGTAGGTCAGGAACAGGCCAAACGAGCTTTGGAAATTGCAGCTGCCGGAGGTCATAACATTTTTATGAAAGGCACTCCAGGATCCGGGAAAACAATGCTTGCCAGGGCTCTTCCCGGAATTTTATCGACTCTGACGGAAGATGAGGCATTGGAAGTAACTAAAATCTATTCAATTACAGGTAACATTCCCGAGGGAGAATCTATTATTACCAAACGTCCGTTTAGAAGCCCCCATCATACAACAAGCAGAATTGGTTTAATTGGGGGCGGGGGAAGTCCTATGCCGGGAGAAATCTCTCTTGCGCATCGTGGAGTATTATTTTTGGACGAATTTCCTGAATTTCCAAGGCATGTACTGGAAGCATTAAGGCAGCCTATGGAGGATGGGGTTGTTACAATTTCCCGAGCAAAAGGATCTTTTACATATCCTTCTAAATTTTTATTAGTGGCGGCCAGTAATCCGTGTCCGTAAGGATTTACATAAAGACTGATTTAACACCATAAATCGACTAACATTTCCTAATAGTTATTATGCTTTTCGGTTAATTTTATGATTAGACTATCCTACGGCAAAAGACCGATTGTAGAAGAATCTCAAAAGATTAGTGCAGCAGTCTGTGTACGAAACTATCTTCTTCAAAGACCCAAGCCCATTATTTCAGAAGAAATTTCACTAAACAGTGAGGAGGGGGTTAAAAATATTGTTAAAGAAATAGAATCTTCAAGTACTGTTAACCTCACAAAAGAGGTGAATGGAAAAATGGAATATTCCGAACCGAATCATTTACGATTAACATATACAAAATCTAACCTGGGCAAAGGTTATATCTTTTGGCTTATATGTAATGTATGTGGCAGAAGGGTAAAGTATCTTTATTTTCCACCATACTCTGCAATTTTGGCTTGTAGAACATGCCACAGATTGACTTACGATAAACAGAACGAAAGTAAAAAATATAGGAATTGGAGTAAGCTATTAAATTTATGATTAACTTTTGTTGCTCACAATACGCTTTCCTATTGCAAAAGCTATTCCACCCAAAGCTATCCAACCCAGTGCATTTGTTGCACCAGAAGTAGATTTAGGAGATGGTGTGGGTGTTGGTGGTAAATAAGGGAGACTTTTTTCGTATGTTTTACCTGTATTATCAATGCCTTTAAATGATAAATTTTGTGGGGTAGTTAAGCCATTGTTTATCGCTATCGTTCCTTTAGGAATATTTCCATTCCGTTTCATTGTATTTATAAAAAAATCTGGTGCTGTAATCTGCTTCATACAGCTGAAGTCATAATTGATTTCATCCCCCATTAGAGAAACTTCAAATGTTGGTGTAATTTTGGGCAAATTTAAAGTCCAATATACCACTCCACTAGACCAACCGTATGAATTATGAGATTTGATATTTAGGTACCATATTCCAGGAGTAACATTTTTGAAAACATAGTCTGTACCCGTTGTGTCTATTAAGGGGCCTGGGTTCCCGCCTGCGGTTTTTGTAAGAGCAACAGAATAACCAGTGGCAGTATCTGCAACGGACCAAGTGGCTTTAACATCGTAATTGCACCAATTTTCTCCGCTAGGGGAATAATTTTGTGTGCCAGTCTTGGGGTTTGATGGTCTCAAAAACGAATAATCTGGGTAGTAGGAATATGAGCTACCGCCTCCTCCACACGAAGGGTAATAGGGAGCACAAGTTGAAGATAATGGTGTTCCATCACAACAGCCA
>JAJYIG010000034.1 GCA_021790215.1 bacterium | reverse complement strand
CAATTTCAACTAATTCCAGCCCAAAAGCAGTTCTTTATGTTTGTGGTGAGGAATCGGCAAATCAGGTAAAGGTAAGAGCTGACAGGATTGGGGTGAAAGACGTGGTTGTTGAACTTCTTGAAGACACCGATGTGGACTCCGTAATAAATACTATACACACCTTTAAAGACCACGTCTTGCAAGGTGTCATTGTTGACTCAATTCAGACAATGACTACGGGGGACCTTTCCGGAATGGCCGGGAGTGTGGGACAGGTCCGGGAGTGCGCCTTCAGACTTCTTAAAGCCGCAAAGGAAAAAAATATTCCTCTATTTTTAGTTGGTCATGTAACTAAGGAAGGAACTGTTGCGGGGCCGGCGGTTCTTGCCCACATAGTTGATACGGTTTTGTGGTTTGAAGGAGACAAAACACTAACCACCCGCGTTCTCCGTGCGGTAAAAAACAGGTTTGGCCCGACTGATGAAGTGGGAGTTTTCCAGATGGAAGATAATGGCTTAATACCTATGAATAATATAGAAAAAGCTTTTCTAGATAAGAATCAAAAGGATGTGTCAGGTAGTATTGTTACCTCCGTAATGCAGGGGACACGCCCTCTTCTTGTGGAAATTCAAGCTCTCGTTGTGCCCACAAAATTGGCTATACCCCGAAGAGTTGCGCAAGGAATTGACTCAAGACGGCTTGAACTTCTTCTGGCGGTTCTTACGAGACGCTGCGGTCTCCCGATGTATGATCATGACGTTTTTGTAAACATTGCCGGAGGACTGAAAGTTACAGAACCGTCGAGTGACCTTGCCATTTGTTTAGCTGTTGCTTCCTCATATTTTGATAAAGCTATCTCACCAAAAGTCATTGCAGTCGGAGAGGTGGGGCTTCTTGGTGAAATCCGTGAAGTTGTGGCGGAGGAAAAAAGACTTAAAGAAGCAAGACGAATGGGGTTTACCACTCCGATTAGCTCAAAGGGTTGCAGGTTTGTAGCAGAAGCAATAAAAAAACTTTTTAGATAGAAATTAGTGCAGGAAGGGTCGAATAAACAGATCTTCCTTCTCCATAAATATTTTGCAGTTTACCCTCGGATCAAGTGCCACACGCTCTGCATCGTCAAGACCGATGAGTTTGGCTCCGATACCGATTGCTAAGGCTGTGGCAGTATCTGTATTTGGATCCCTAAAGCCTGAAATGGCTATTATCCAACCATTCTCAAAAGCGATTGCTCCGCCGGGAATCTCCTGACCAGCGGGTGACATGACCCTTTGTTCTGCCGGCAAGCTCAGATTTTGTGATGATGAAATAAGATTCGGATTTTCTATTAAAACTTCAGTTTTTAGGTTGGCGAAGATAGTATATTTCCCAAGTTTCCCATCAGTACTATAAGCAGGATCTGGGTCGTCCACTCTGCCTATTTGTACAGTTAAGACGGGAGTACCTTTAGCTCTTTTGGTTAAAGCCATTACAAAACCGGTTTTGTTTTCTGCGCCGCATACGAAAGGGGCAATTGCCCGAGCACATTCTACAATTGTAGAAGCTCTTGTTATTTCCAGAGAATTTACAGAACCGGCAACAAACAGATGAGCCTCACGCCGGACTTTGTCAGCTAAGTTTGGAGATGCTAATTTGGGTACCCTGGATTCAAATTCTCTTACCATAATTGAATTATAGAGCAGATTGTCTATATTCACAACTTATCCACATTTATTTTTATACTATATTTTAGGCCGAAAAATCGGGTATAAGTGACATCTATAAAACTATAAGGTACTATCTTTATAGATTGAGTTAGATTATGGGATTTGACAAAATAGACAAGGGGTGTTAACATTTTTATGTACATTGAATTTCAGGGGGGTTGTGGTTGAGCTTGAATAGGTTCGAAACACAAAAAAAGAGCATCACCATCGTTGGGTTCTCCTCTAATTAACTAAAGGGACTCGCCACGAATAGAAATGCTCTTTACGAAATGAAATTGTCTTGAGGACAGGTAAGTAAACTTGCTACAAGACAAATCGTAAATAGACTAGAACGTTGGGGAATGGTTGTCAATACCCTTTGAGTAGTTTTAAGGCAGTCGGCTCCGGTAGGGACGGGTGGATTTTAGGGCAGGAAATCTACCCGCTCCTAAGGGAGCCGATTTTTGGTTTCTGAAATCGGCTTCGACTCGCCCATGTCTGAAGTAATTATTTATCAGTACCAGTTTTATCAGGTTTTGAATGTCAAGAAAGGAACTGCTCTTTCTGGTGAAGTCGCGGTTCATGTTCCTGTGCCTGAAACTCCTCAGGCGGTTACTCCCTGGGTTATTCCCGAATCTGTTCCCGAAGCTACTGTTGTTCCGGCAGTTCCGGAGCCCCAGGTTATTACTGAAGAAGCTTCTGTAAGCGTGCCTGAAGTTAAATCTCAGCCGGTTGCAAAGGCTAAATCAGAGAAAGTACCTGTGTCTTTTACCTTAAAACTTGCCAGAATTTTAGCAATTGGCGGAGCGGCTCTTCTTATAATTTACTTTGCGCCTACTGCCTGGTACAAAGTTCAGGCCGCCTTTTTTGGTGAAACTTCCAATTTCAACCTTTCGGGTAGTGAGGTCCAGGTTCTGACCAGCCAGACTCAGGCTGCAAAGGTACGCAGCCTACCTCCTTTTAACTCAAATTTGCCTCTTAATAATCACTTGTCAATTCCTTCCATTGGGGTGGATACGGATATTCAGGAGGCAACCTACGATAATTATGAGTCTGCCCTTAAAAAGGGAGTTTGGAGAGTCTCAAATTTCGGCCAGCCGGACGAGTACGGCGTGCCTATGATTTTGGCTGCCCACAGGTTTGGCTACCTTGCCTGGACCAATGAATACAGGCATTTGAATTCGTTTTACAACCTCCCGAAGGTCAAAGTGGGGGATACAATCACTATTGACTGGGGGCAGAGGCAGTATACCTATGGGGTTTATAAAACCGAGACAAATACGGAGATAACAGACTACTCGGCAGACCTTATTCTTTACACCTGTGAGGCTCTATCCGGGCCGGATAGGGTTTTTGTGTACGCAAAGCTTATCCAGTCATAAGTCTGTATAATACCCTGTAGTTATTGACAAACTGCAAAATCTAGTGTACAATGCCCCCATGCTTAAAAAGTCAATAGTTATATCAACCGTTTTGTTCGTTGCCGGACTTGTCAGCCCGGTTTTCTCTTTTGCTCAACAGGTTACCACAACCTGTACCACTGTTACCCAGTATGGTGGAGCGGTCAGCTATATCTGCGGAGCTGAGACTCATGTTCCGGTAAACACCGGATTTGGTGATAATTTACCTCTTTATGGTTTCATGGCTCTGGGTGCTTCAGCACTTCTTTTCTACATTTCTAGGAAAGCCGGAAAGGTTTCTTCCAGCCAAAATATCTAAGTTGGTAGTTGGAATTAATTGAGGCTGGTCTTATAAGTTGGCCAGAAGAAATGCTTCTGTTACCAATTTCGGACTAACTTCAACAGTTTCAACTAGTTAATTCTAGTTGGCTCTTTAACAAATCGAGGCAAATAATTCTTTGACGAAGTCTTACTTAAAGGTGGGATTCTGGAAATTAGAGGCTTAAGTTATTTTTAGTATTTCTTTTAGTTTTCAGACCCTCACCTTTCAAGTGAGTTCTTCGGCCGAAGAAAAATTTTTTTGAAAATGCACTAGGAGGTGCGAAATGTTTCAGGTTGATTGGCTTTCGTTTGGTTTTGGCGTGGTGGCAGCTCTTGTTGTTTTTAGCCTCATTCTGCCTGACAGTTGGGCGGAATGGCTTGGCACTCGCAAGAATTTGCCAGTTGTTCTGCTTCCCTTGGGTATAATAGCCCTTGTTTTAGGAGCAGGCAACTTGATTGTCGCATTCGGCTGGGCTGTTATTCAAGCCCTCAAGATGACCTCGGTGTCATCATGGGTTTGGTACATAACTCTTGCAGGAGTCGTGATCGTAGTTTTTTTTGTCACTATAAGGTGGCATAACTACGGTCGTAATACGTCAGCTACACAAAATCCACAATAAGGAGGTGGATGATGAAAAAGTTACTTTTTGTATTTGTAATTGCTAGCCTCTTGCTGGCAGCCTGTGGAGTGCAGATGGGTTCAAACCCCTCGCAGGTAACCAACACGGTGCAGGTAGCGCAAGCAACATATACGCCCTTACCGACGTATACAGTTATGCCAACCTATACCGTATATCCAACCCAACCTGTCTTGCCGACTGCAACATTGGTTCCGACTTCGGGAGTAACGATTGTCGCAACGAAGTTTGTGACGGAACCCGCAGCCCAAGTCACCAGCTCTAACGATTGGACCATTACCTGGTTTCCAGGTGCTGATTTAGATCGTGGAGATGGAACAACCTTCCGGCAGGATGCTGTGAAGTGGACTTGGCGGAAAATTGCACCCAAGCTCTGGCCGACGTTTCCAAATGTCCCCAATCCTTTGGTGCCCGAGTTCCGAGTGGTTCAGTGTGCGGATGATCCGACCAAGCAGTGTGTTCCTGACGGGCTCGAGTACGCGAATCCGGAAAGCAATTTTTGTCAGCAACTTGCTGGCGAAGCTTGCCGAGTTCCGGTCGCTGCAGAATCTTACTTGTATTACAGTGGCGATTACAACGTTCCCAATGTAGGTTCCTGTTCGGAAAGCGGAACTGGCATCGGTTGTATGTTGGTGATTGTCAATGTGGGTAAGGTTACCAGCGATTACACTGGTGTATTTAACCAGGGGTTCAGGGGGAATGGGCGTTATTTCAATGGCAATGCGTTGGACATGGCTATCTGGGCATTAACCAGTGAAGGCGCCAACGCTATGATGAATCTGAATTCCAAACTGAATCCTTTGGGGATTCAAAATGCCGGGGCTAATTGCTCGGTACCGGAAGGCTGTAAAGGTGTTCATGTCCAGGTACTGTTTACTTCTGGAAATGAATCGCTTTTAGGCCTTGAAACTACTGTCAAACAGTAGAATATGTTTGCCTCGATTGGCCCTGCTTAAGCATTTTGCTTTCTCTACTCACCTTTTGGTGATTTTTTTGAGAAAAGTAATTTGTTTTTGCAGGGCCGTTCGACTCAATCAACAAATTATTTGTTGATTGTGAGAACAGATGAAAAGTTTAATTAATTTAATTGGTTTCATTATTATCTCCGCGACTATTGTCGCGGTATCTTTCGTGGCTATCAATAAGTTTTCTACTCTCAGGGCGGAAGAGGTTGCTAATGAGGCACGTTTCCAATGTGCCCAAAGCTCCCGCTATCAAGTTACTCAACCTGATGGATCCATCGTCTGGTACCCCGTTTCTGACCTTTATTCCAAGTGTTTGGTGGAAAAAGGTATTCAGTGAAAATAGTCTCGGAAGTCAATTTTGCTGACTCTTCGAGTTTTTTTATTGTTGTTAGTTTTCTTAAAGGTACATTAACAATCCTAAGACCAATTTTTCAATCAATCCTAAAAGGAGGATGTGATGAAAGCAGTGCGTTTTGTTTTGGCCGTCGTGATGATGGCCTTATTTGTTTTTGTAAGTGCTGGGGTTCATCCGGCAAAGGCGGAAACCAACGGTGGTGCCTCTCTGGACGTGCAGGTCACCCAGAATTTTAATCACGTAACCTTTGTGGTTACCTGGGTAACCGATGAACCTGTCGAGACCGCCAATTGGACCTTTCTCTTCGGAGACGGGACTCAGACGGTTTTGACTGGAACGACGGGTAGTGTGAGTTTTTCTCATGACTATGAATATGTTGTGGGAGGAATTGTGACTTACCACCCGTCAATCAGCCTTCCAAGTAGCATTGGAGGCAGTAGTTACTGGACCGATCCTTGGATCGGAACAGTTACCATTGATGATAGCCCTGTTCAGGGTTATCAAGTTTTTCTCCCGCTGGTAGTCAAACCGGCCCCTGAGGCACCGACGTGCTTTGTCAACCCCGTGGTGGTCAAATCTCCGAACCAGATTCGGTTTGACTATCGCTGGGACGGCGCGTTCAATCAGAATTTCACCACCGATTTCGGTGATGGTTCCTCTACGGAAGAACTTTCTGGCATGTCAGGCCAGCAATCAATTAGCCACAGTTTTCCGTGGCCTGGTGGTACTTTTACCGTTTCGACCGATTTTGTCGGTCCCGGTGGTACCACCAACTGTAGCGTCAAGTTGCAGATCAATTGGCCTTAGGTGTTTTTTGCCTAAGATGGGAGCTGGTATTTACCAAAATTTGATGTTTTTTATCAAATCAAGGTTTATACCAGCTCCATGTTATTTTTAGAAGAGATGTTATTATTTAATTACTCCTATGAGTTTCAAAAAATTTCTTAAGCTTCTACCCAAAATTATTTTTCCGCTTTTGATAGTTCTTATTACTGGCTATCTTTGTTTCAAGAATTACACGCCGGGAACATATCTAATCGGTTGGGATTCACTCCACCCCGAGTTTAATTTTCCTGAGGCCTTCAGAAGGGTCTTGGAGGGGGTTTGGAGGGGGGACCAGGGAGTGGGGGCAATTGCAGCACATTCCCATATGGCAGATTGGCCAAGGATCGTGATTTTATGGATTGAATCGTTAATTATTCCAACCTCACTTCTTCGTTATTCCTATATTTTTCTTTGTCTAATTCTAGGGCCACTTGGAGTCTATCGCCTGATGAAAAGTATTATGTTAGGGGTGACGCGAGCCGGGGAGCCCCAGGGAAGGGGCTCCGAGCTTGTTAGCCGGTGGAAAGGCCCTGGGGCTGGCGAACGGCAGGACCCCGATGTCGTTGCGGGTCCTGTCGGAAGCTCGTCCCGCCCGACTTTCCTCGCTGCTGCGGCGGGCGCTCGACGGGACTCCCTCCGCTTCCGCCACCCGCTCTGTGTCGAGCTGGCTGCCTTTTTAGCTGCCCTTTTTTACCTTTTAAATCTTGGTACTCTCCAGCAATTTTTTGTTCCCTTTGAAATGTTTCCGACTCAGTTTGCGTTCCTTCCCTGGCTTATTCTTTTTGTCATTAAAATCTTCAGGCAGGGGAGAAAGTGGGACTATATCGCTTTTGCTCTTTTGACAATCTTGGCAAGCCCGCAGGCATATGCTGCTACACTTTGGTATGCATACTTCGGGGCACTATCCGTTTTTGTCTTTGTCTATTTTATTCTTGGCCCCTCGAAGAAGATTTTCAAAAAGGGACTATCCTTAATTGTCCTGACTTTGCTTCTCAATCTTTATTGGATTTTGCCCAATATTTACTCTGTTATCTATCAATCGGCAACAGTAATTAACGCCAATATCAACCTTCTTTTTACTCCCGAAGCATACCTCAGGAATCTCGGTTATGAGGGGTTACGATATGTTTTGATACAGAAAAACTTCCTTTTTGACTGGAGAGCCTTTAATTATTCCACAAATCAGTTTACGGACTTAATGTTTACCTGGAACCGATGGCTTTCAGTGGGCGGGGTTTTGCCTACTCTTTACGTTTTAGCCGGAATCTCCGTTTTTGGAGCGATTCTTTCTATTATCAGAAAAGACAGAATCGGAGTTTCAATTCTTGCTGTTGCACTTTATTCTTTATTTTTCTTAGCCGGCGGAAAATATATTAATTTCCAGAATCTGCATTTTCCAGGAGGAAGTATTTTTGCGGAAGCTCTCAGAATGCCTTTTACCAAGTTTTCAATTATTTTTGAACTGACCCTGTCGGTTTTCTTTGGCTATTTCTTTTTTGTAATTACATCTTTTACAAAGCTAAAGTTTCTTAAGGCATTTTTGGAAATTCTGCTTCTTCTGGCAGTTCCTTCTGCATTAATCTTTACAACTCTGCCGATGTTTTACGGAAATTTGATTAGCCCTATTGTCCGGAGGAATCTTCCCGGGGAGTATAAAAAGGTTTTTAGTTGGTTTAATAGTAACGCACAAGGAAGGGTTACGGTTTTACCGGAAATTAATCTTTGGGGTTGGGATTATCATTCCTGGCATTACGAAGGCTCAGGTTTTATATCTTTCGGTTTGAGCGATCCTTTACTGGTTCGTGATTTTGACCGTTGGAGTTCAAATAACGAAGATTTTTACACTCAGAGCTCGTTTGCTCTTTATGCAAATAATCCGCAGGCATTTATCAATACCCTGAAAAAATACCAGGTAGAATACGTACTTCTTGATGAATCTTTGATTAATGCCGGGGGTTCAGATGCAATTTCCTACATTCCCCAAATCAAAAATATCTTGGATACCTCTCCCGATATTTCCAAAAAGGCCCAGTTCGGATTTATGACTATCTACAAGGTTAATATTCCGGAAGGTGAAGTTTCTGCCCCTGCAAGTTTTAATAAATATAACGCAGATTTGACTTACTCGGAAATTGATCCTTTATATCCTCAGGGAACTTATATAGAGGATTCATCTTCTACAACGTATCCTTTTATAAACTTTGACGGCCGGGGTGATGTTAAAATAAGCGCTTCGGATACCGGTACCTCCTCTGCTCAGGTTAAATTTGTCAATACTGCCACAAATTCGACTGCGGCATTTGATATCCAAAACCCGATAATTAATGATTTGAGACAAGGCGGAGGACAAAAGGAGGCAGTTAATTGCGATTTGTATAAAGTAGGAAGTGTCGGCAAAGAACTTACAGGTAAAGGAATTTTATATACTGCAGACGGCGGTGGGGTTTCCTGTGACAACTTGGATTATCCCGACCTCAAGTATTCACAGTCATTTGTAATTAGAGTTTCCGGGCAGAATCTCAAAGGAAGATCTCTTAAAATTTATCTTTTTAATTGGTATACGGGGCAGCCTGTTTTGCAGGAGCTTTTACCGAATGGAAATTTTGATAACTATTATTTTGTCTATTCGCAAAACCTTCAAGGTGGGGGATACAGCCTGAATCTTGAAACAAGATCTTTTGTCGGAGTTCCTTCAGAAAATCTCTTGACCAAAGTGGAAATTTATCCGGTGAATTACGGACTATTAAGCGGTCTGGAGGAGGGCCCTGTTGGATCGGAGCTTACTGCAAATTTCATTGCTGTTACTGGTGTGCGCAAATATCTGGGCTGGATCTACAAAGTTGATACTAAAGGTTCAGGATTGATACAGTTAGGTCAGGGTTATGACAACGGTTGGGTTGCCCTCCAGTTACCATTTAACGTTTTCCATTTATCATTTTTAAAACACGTTAAAGTTGACTCTTGGGCAAATGGTTGGATAGTTCCTCAAAGCCAGATTCCAGATTCCGGATCCCGGGTTCTAATTATCTATCTGCCCCAATTCCTGGAGTGGGAAGGAGCCTTGGTGGGAGTTTTTGTATTTCTTGCTCTAGTTTTCAGAAGGCAGAAGAACTCTTAAAGTTTACTTTGCTTGCCAGGCGGATAGGCGTTAACTTCTTGCTCGCACAAGAAGTTAACAGGAAGAAGTGCGCGCTTTTTGTTCGTCATCCATTCCTTCATTCGTTCATACTTTGCAAAAAAGACTTTTCTTGCACATTCAGTGCAAGCCTTAAACAGTTTTTTGCTTTTAGGTATTTGCTCACTCAGTCATGGTTTCCTCACAAACGCTTTGTTTTTTAAACCTCGTTGGATTTCCAGACTTGAGTTGAGTGAGTGAATTCACCATAAAATGCAAAAATCTGACCGACGAGGATTTAATCCGAAGGAGACCTTTTTGCATAACATAAACGAACGAAATCCAACCTGGAAATACATAGAGTGCCGTTTCTTGAGATACATCTTTGGGCAAACAAAGAAGTATCACCCCCCTTCTTGTAGAAGGGAGAAAGGAACCGTGCAGCTATCTAGGCCACCATACATTCCGTACAGTTGATGATTAATGAAAGGATTGTACAATGGAGCCTCAATGAAGGCTTTTAAAATACTACCTAAAAATATCGTTGTGGCTGCTAATTTAT
>JAJYIG010000033.1 GCA_021790215.1 bacterium | reverse complement strand
CGGTTTTATTTTCCACTAAATATTCCAGTTGAGCGAAATGCGACTGTTCGTCCGGCGCTTGCCAAAGAGGGATTAAAACCAGCCACAAAAGGCCGGAAATAAAAGTGCTCAAAAGAAGAATTATCAAGAACAGATTATCTTTTAGTCTTTTCATTGTTTCATTTTATCCAAGAAGCAATCTTTTAACCAATGTTGTCCGACGAAAGAATTGCCAGATCCGAGGCCGCAAAGGGTTTGACGCCAGAACAATGGAGTACTCTCGGTCACGTAAAACGGCTTCCAAAGATTTCGGATCAAGAACCTTGCTCCTCCGATTGGCTTTAAGTATTTTGGTAAACCAGTTTTCCGCTTGTTGGACGAACTTCTTCGAAGTGTTGTAATTTCCCCTGCAGATATCTTCGTGCAGCATTAATTCTGCTTTTGTTGGCTGAAGGCCAATCTTTTTCAGCAGTTCCCTGTGAACCGACTCCACTGATTTAGCCTGAGCCTTGCTTTCTCTTTGCCAAATCTGATCTTTATGTAAACGATAGTTTAAAAGGACTTCCGGATAAACCGCAAAGCTCACCCTATCAAGTATTTGCGTCCACAAAGCATAATCTTCGGCGTGAGGATAGCCGCCCGGATAGCCTGTTTTTCCAAAAATTTTTCTTAGGCACATAACCGCGGGGTGCTGAATCAAGTTTTCCAACAGTAAGCTGGCACGGATTATTTCCGAATCACCTGGTAGCTTATATACCCGCTCGGCACCGGGAATCCGGGTAAAATACCGTACCCACGAGCCGCAAACGTCAATCTCCGGATGATTTTCCATAAATTTATACTGTTTTTTCAACCGCTCAGGTAAAGAAACATCGTCCGCATCCATTCTGGCAATATATTTTCCCCTCGCCGCGCTTAATCCCTTATTCAAAGCTGTCACTATTCCGCCGTTCGTGTTTAACCTGATGGTTCTAATTCTCGAATCGTTGAAATTTTTAATTATTGTCGGGGTAGAATCAGTGGAGCCGTCATCAACCAAAATCAATTCGAAATCTTCAAAGCTTTGGTTCAAAATGCTTTCGACCGCTTCCCGTAAATACTTCTCTCCGTTATAAACTGGTAAAACGACGGATATCTTTGGAATTGCGTTCATATTTTTATCCAACTTGGCGGAATCCGATCAGAAATATTGAACTTCTGATGTACCAGCCATTTCTTAGGAGCAACAACAATCTTGTTGGGATTAGGATTTAAATAAGCTGCCCACCAGGAAAAAGAACTATTGGCAATAATTTGATGTTTACAATTTTTCATTAGTTCCAGGAGTTCCTGCCATTCCCAGTTATGATCTGGATTAGCCTCCACAACTTGAAACTTAACTCCCTTTAGGATAAGTTTTTCAACTAATTTTCTTTTCCCTTTTTCAACAAACACGTATGTTTTATCAATCTTTCTTTTAGAATAAACATGTTTAATTGCTTTACGGTAATAAGTAGGCGGCTGATTCACAAAGTAACTCTTGTATTTAGAAACATAGTCACCGAGACGAACGTGTACTCCCAAGGACTCGGATCTGGTAATTTGTTTTAAGATTAAGGTGTTCTTAGGGCTTAACTTTTTTTTGAATGTAAACTCTTTCTGCAAGATATCTTTGATATCATCAAAATATTTATAACTTTGCCACCAGCCTTCCAGGTAGGCATCCAGTTTTATTTTCAGGATTCTATTTTCAAACTTCTGGTCGGCATTTTCGAGGTGGTACCTGCTGTCAAAAGAAAATATCGCTCTTGCCAGTTTCGAATATCTCGCTGACAAGACTCTTTCCGAAAAACTTCCCCGTTTTCCCTTTAACCTTGTAATTTGTTCTTCCGAAGCAAATTTATCCCGAATATTAAAAATTGATAATTCGTATTCGCGTTTGGTATCCGCTTTATTTTGGTGTTCATACCCGCTGACATCCAGGAATAGCTTGTCTTTTCTTTTCAACGCCAGGCTTCTGCCAATAGAATATTGGAACATCTGGTTGCCCAAGCCGCCACTGAGTTTAGTAATGATCATTCTTATAAAGTTTCCCCACTGGATAGCTTAGTAAGGGTTCCTGTATCATTATTCCAAGCACTGTGCAAAGAGATAGTGTATAAAAAGATCGTCGTCATGTTCTACCTTTTTTAAACATTATATTCAAGACCAAAAAAGCCATTATTATTAGAAAGCTTACCACCGGTAAGGAACGGGAATAAATACCTAAGCCGGAAGGAAGGTAACCGGCAACAGAATAGACTTCCAAATAAATTATCATGCCAACAACAAGGGAACCGAGAAAGGCTACCAACCGGCGGGATAATTCTTTAAGCAAACTCACTAAATATAAATAAAGGATCATGATTATCCCAAAATATAGCACCTTTTCCCGAAAGCTTGCTGTTAAATTTAGGAAAAGAGCCACAATAGAATTAATATTGGTTTCAAACCATCTTTCGCTGATCTGTTTTTGTCGGTCCGGTTTCGGACGGATTGGCCAGGGTTCGGTTCCAACTTAAGGCCAACAGTTGAACACACCTCAAAAACAGGAAAATTTGTCCTACTCTTTTTCGCTTATCAGGAGTATTTACGAACAATAACAGTAAACTCAATATGACAAATTGGGAAAGATGCATCATAAGTCAGACAAGAAGCCAAATAAAACAATCCGAGCAATAACAAATATTTTTGTGACCTTTATTTAAGAATACTGAAGCTGTTAACACACTCAGGAGAAAAAAATCAAAGCCGGCAGGTACCGATAGCCCCGGCATATAAAAAGTAAAAAACTCCGGCATTCCATGATAACCAGAAAAAAGTTAAGAGGGAAAATAAATATTTTCGAAGGAAATTTTTCTGTCTATGTTTCCGAATAACTCCTGAAAAATTTTAGCCATCAAACCGGTCGCTAATAAAAAAGTATTGAAACGATCAAGTGCTAGATAAACGACGAAACATTGGCAATTGAACAAAGAAAGAACAGAATTGAAATCATAATCGGTCGGTTAATCCCCCGGCCTAACAATCAACTTAATCCTTCAGTAGAAAAAAGTCGCCACGCGCGGCTGTTCCCACAACAGTCGACCCGCCATCGTGGTAGAATCCCAAAACGAAAGATTGAAAGAGCAAAAAGAAAGAACCTTACTAACTATAAATAGGCTTCTTTATGTCAACATTTGCCTATCATCTGTGTTAAAAACCGGTGTTTATAATAATTAGAGCTTTTCTTTCGCCAGGAAAAGCCAAAAATATGACACCAGTCCCCAAAAACTTCGGCTAATGTGCCTTGGTTTAATAATGTTATTTCCTTTGCTCCGCCGGAAAGGGGGACCATATGCCCTTGTCTGGTAATTCTTCGATATGAGTGTTTTTGCTCTAACTCAAAATTAAATTTCCTCTTTTGATATATATTTTCCCAATTACCTCCGCCGGTATCCAAACCCTCTGCTGGAAGAAAGTTGGGAAACTGTCTGCTAAACACTTCGCGGCGAAAAAAACAAAAACCGGCCCAAAGATACCACCGGCGCCCTCTTTTTTGTGGCAAGCCCCATATATCAGTCTTGTTCATTTCTTTGCTTATATTTGTTTCTTTGAGAGGAAAAACATCATGATCAATAAAGCCGAATAGTTTCCTGTTCCGCCACCGGAGATATTTTTGGTATACCCAGTTCATCGCCAAACCGTGCGAGAGGCTGGGATTAGCGACACCAAACTGTGGCGGAAGGGCAAGGTAATTTACCCCCAAATTCCGGCAAAGCTGATAAATTTGTTTCCGTGTCGCCTTATCGGTTGAGTTGTCAGCCACAGTATAAACAAAGCTGTCTCTGAGAAACTTTCTCAAAAGTTTGGTCTGGACTTCAACCGTCATCGGGTTGTCAAAAGCAATCGTTACCAAGTCCATCTCTCCTGTATCAGAATAAGCTTGCCAATTAACCAAGGGAATAGTTAGATATAAATAATTCAAAACTCGTGACCGCCAATCAAAAAGGAGCATAAAAATTTACGGGCAAAAATAATAAAATAGCTCGCTGCTTGAACAACCAGATCTCTTGAATCTTTATTTTCTAATTTGGCTATACCAATGACCTAACGGGTACATCTTAGGAACAATATTCTCTGCCAGGAAACCTCCGATCTTTGATTCAAGTCGCGAAGTCTCAACCTTTGGTCGCGACAACCACAGGTAGTCTTTAATTTTCGACGGTTTCCAGCGGGAATAAAATATCGCCGTGTTTCTTTTTATCATTGAGGTATGCCATCTTGCTTTTTCTAAACTATAGCTCCTGACACTCGAACCCGTATTTTTTACCCGCATTAGCAAACAATAAACATCGAACCCAAAGTGCGCAGCCCTAAAACATAAGTCCATATCATCCTGATGAAGGGGTGCATAAATTTCGTCCAAATAGCCATATCTTTCCAGAAATGATTTTCTGATAAATAGCGGGCCGCGCATGCAGGCGTCAACCTTAAAAATTTTATATTTTAACTGCGGGTCGGTCTTCTCATCCTGTCGCCAGTAGACTTCGTCTTCACTTATCAATATTTGACCGCGTCCCTTAAGATCCGTTGTTTCCAAAGGATAATAATTTACACCCGCTAAGCCGCCGAGAATCGCAACCCTTTCCCCTTTGTCTAAAAAATTTACAGCTTCAAAAAGAAAGTTATCGTCATAAATAAAGTTATCATCTTGAATAATAATGGCGTATCTTCCGGTAGATTTCTTAAGCCCGATGTTGTTTGTTTTAATTTCAAAAATGTTTGGTGTTCTTTCAAAAGAAACCGGACAGAACGGATTATCTTTAAAATACTGCCGCACAATTTTCTCGGTGTTATCTATACAACCGTCAAAAATAATATGAGCTTCCAAATTGTCATAAGATTTCGTTGACTTATTCAGGCATTTAATCAGGGGCAAAATAGTCTTTTCTTTGTTAAATATCGACAATACTACGCTGATTTTGGGATATAAATGGCCGGACATGACTCCGAGGAAAGCATCATGCAAATTATGCTGAAACATCTCATGAAACCGGACATAATAATCTTTGGTTTTTCCCCTGAGAGCAAGTTTTTGATCTTCTGACATTTCTATTGCCCTTTTTAAAATTTTCCTGTTAGTTTTCGAGCCTAACTTCAACTCCAGATTGCCTAATGGAGAAAAATCTACGCCACAAGCGGTACTTAAGACGGGGACTGCACCAACTTTTAACGCATCAAGAACAGTGCCGGCCTGGCCCTCTTCGATAGAAGGAAAGATCAGAAAATCAGCCGCTGACAAAATCTTCCAATATTCCTTTTTAGAGGAATCTATCCAACCACGATAACTGGCTTTACCTTTTAGAACTTTTACCAGTTCTCGAAGCTTACGTTCATAATGTGCATTTGTTGGTTGACCCACAATTTCCAAACCAAATGCACCCCGGGTAATTGTTTTATCTGAAAAAAGGTCATAAACAATATCGAATCCTTTTCTTAATCCGATCTCCGAAGCCACGTAGACAAATTGGTTTTTCTTTCTCGTCTGTTTTTTAAGTACCCCTTCAAACTTGCCTACTCCGTAATTAAAACTTTTGATTTTATTTTTAGGTACACCGTATTTAATATAACTTTGCATTACCTCGCTGTTCCCAAAACAAAAAATATTATCTGCCTTGTTTATTGCCATTGTAGTGTCTGTTATACTCGTAAAGTCCCCTATACTGACGGCGTCTTTTTTTAAGCAGGATCGCAACATAAATCTTGATAGTCTTAAGTTTCTTTCCAGGGGGTGCATATTAACTGCGATCAAAACACTCTTTTTAATCTTGCACACTCCAAGTATGTCGCAAAAATTCCGGTTAATACCTACGAACAAATCAAAAGATTGCCCTCTGACTTTTTCGAAGCCTTGGCCATCAATATAGGTAACGGAACCCATCTTTGACAGGATCTCATAAAGTGACTTAGCAATATAAAAGGCAGAAGATCCGGTTTTCTGTTTCTTTGTCGGTTTTTGCGGATCGAAATGATAAGTGCTGTAGCTAAGAAGTATGCGCATGTAGGTAATTAGGTTCAACCTCAGTTACGCTCACTCTTTGTTTACGATCGTCAATACTTATCTGTTCAACCTGTTTTCTAATCCACTTGTAAGTTTGCTCTAAACCAATTCGGAGTTCTTGTTTCGGCTCCCAATTCAACTTCCCCCTCACCAAACCGTTATCCGAATTTCTGCCCATGACACCTATTGGTCCGGGTACATGCTTAATTATTAATCTCTTTCCGGAAATCTCGATAACCATATTTGCCAGTTCGTCAATTGAAACCATCTCTTCAGAACCGATATTTACCGGCCCGGAAAAATCTGACTTCATCAGTCTTCTTACCCCTTCCACACATTCTGATATATAGAGATAAGAACGTGTTTGCTTGCCGTTGCCCCAGACTTCAATCTCTCCGCCGTCTTTCGCCTCGGCAACTTTACGACAGATAGCCGCCGGTGATTTTTCCCGCCCCCCTCTCCAGGTTCCTTCAGGACCAAACACATTATGGAAACGGGCAATACGAACGTCCAATCCGTAATTTCTTAAATAAGACAGGTAAAGCCGCTCACTGAAAAGTTTCTCCCAACCGTACTCGCTGTCTGGATCTGCAGGATAGGCCGATACCTCAGAACACTTAGGATTTTGCGGATCCTGTTGATTATATCTAGGGTAAATACAGGCCGAAGAAGAAAAGAAGATCTTAGTCGGTAAATTTTTGATTACTTCGGCCACATTAAGATTGATTTGCGCTGAATTACGCATGACGTCGGCATCATGCTCACCAGTAAAGAGGTAGGCCGCTCCGCCCATGTCAGCCGCCAACTGATAAACTTCATCGGATTTTTTAGCAAAGACATCCTTAACGAGGTGAAAATCGCGCAAGTCACCGATGATAAATTCATCGGCAGCGGTTGGAACAAATTCAGGCTGCTTGAGATCAATTCCTATTGTCCGATACCCTTCTCCTTTTAGCTTAACTACCAGATGATGCCCTATAAAACCACCGGCACCACAAACAATGGCACTTTTCTCTTTTTGCATTTTTTAAATATTTCCTAATCCTGGAATCTTCGCATTTTAACAAAATTTGGTTCTTAACACTACAAACAATGTCAGGTAAAAGATATCCAAAATTTTTTAACACTGCGGTAGGTAGGACCAATCGTCTCCAGAAATTTATACCATGCCATTTTGGAATACTTTTCTAATCCACTGTACCTCATCCCGGCGTGATCCTTGTTCAAGGCTAACAATCGCGGGGTAAAAGGTAAAGTACCGCCCTCAGGATAACAGTATCCCGGATCTAAAATCTTATCTGGCGGGTAGTTTATTAAGTAACGGTTCAGGTGGCTTTCGTCATGCCAAACAGCTACGATATTGCGCTCTTCGTCTTTATCAATGTTTCGGGCGATAGTTTTTGCCATCTTTAAAAAACGTCGTGTTTTCCCGCCGTTAAAGCCACCGCAGAAATAATATTTGCCTTCTTTGGGCCTAATATATGCCGTTGATTCTTTTTGGTTCTCATAAGTGAAATCCCGCCGATCAACATTGTAAAAAAGACCGTGCTTCGTGGCCACTAAATTACCCAATACTTCCTCACCGACTTTGGAAACAAACCGCGTATCAACATCACAATAAAACAGGTAATCCATTTTTGAAAGTAACTTTTTACTTTCCAGAAAAATGTGATATCTCATTAGGGTCGGGTAAGGAAATTTTTTATGTTTCTGAAAAATTCTAATCGCACCTTCCGGAATAATCTTGCTATCGGTAAAAACAAAATAATAAACTTCGTTTTCGGTACCCTTCATAAAATACTCGTTTGCTGACGTAATAAATTGATCGACAAAGCTAATATATTTGCCGGTAGCAATTAAAAGAATTCCTATCTTTTTAGTCATGTCAGTTTCTCTGTTAGACCGCCTAAATAAAGAGTTGCTAATTTCGTGGCTACCAGAAAGTTATTGTATTTTTGATACTCAAGAATATCTTTAAGAACTAGCTTCAACTGCTGGCGGTAACTAATATTGGTTGTTTTACGAATGCTTGAAGGAAGGTCGTCGTTGTAGTTAACTAGTGGATCCTCTAAATAAACAAAGTCAGTTTTAGAAGCCACTCTCAACCAATAGGCATAATCCTCAATTGCCTTTAGCCTTGGGGCTTCGGGAATTTTTCCAACAGAATTCTTTATTGACCGGTGAATTATGGCTGAACTGTTAACCACCATATTCCCGGCATTAACTAAATCCCTAAAAGTGACTAGATCTTTATTCCAGTTAAGCATATTCCCCATCTTCCTTTCTCTTTTTATTATGACTGCATTACAACAGCCCGCCTTTTTATTAAATTTTTCCATCCGGAGCAGTTGTTTCCTCAATTTACCTGGCTCCCAAGTATCATCACTATCCAGAAAAGCTATCCATTCCCCTTTGGCCGCTTTTAAGCCTCTATTGCGCGGTACTGCGGGCAAACCAGAATGAGAGCCCGGAATCCATATGACTTTGTTTCCAAAAATTCCTTTTATAATCTTTTCAGAATTATCCGAAGAACCATCGTCACAGACTAATATCTCGAGGGGCTTTATTTTCTGGTCTAAGACACTTTTGACCGTCTTGACTAATTCTTTACTTCTGTTCCAAGTTGGGATAATTACGCTAACCGTTTCCATTTTTTAGCCCAGATTTAACTATTTTGTCGGAATCTTTCACCCATACTTTATACAAACTCATTTCCAAATCATCAAAGGTTACCAAATAATTCTTCATATATCCGGTTGCAACATTTTGGAGCTCTTCAACATTCAACTTTTTGAGCTTCTTTGCAATAATATCAAAATTACTTAGAGCATATCCTTTTGTCTTTTTGACAGAAATTACTTCATATCCAAGCTTCATAAGCAAATACGACAAATCTTCCGAAGACCAACCCATTTTGTGTGTTGCCCATTCCGCTTCTTGCGAACCATACAAATGTCTCAAAATAGCATACTTATTTTTCTTCTTTATAAACGGATTAAGCCAGTCAATAATTGAAGCCTTAAAATCAGGAACCTCTATCCGTAATTTTCCATCCTGTTTTAACCAAACGGTCCAGACAACTAATAAAGCACACGCTTGCGCGATACTAAAATGCTCAAAAACATGATGTAACCTTATTTCCGCAACTGAATTGTTGGAATAGCGAAGCTTAGTGATATCCGCATACTTATCAGCCACAAGTTTGCTTGCCACAGTATGCTTCGACGCGGGATAATCAATATTTATATAACCCCTAAGGTAGTGGAGTCCACAACCTAAATGTAGCTTTATGCTTTCCATAGATGATTAATCGAATCTAATATAATTTCGTAAAAGGGTTGTTTTTTCCCTTTTTTAACATGAATATGTCTCGTCTCCAAATTAGTGAACCACTTACGGTCATGAGTTAAATATCCTACATCTTTATTCTCAATCAAATCTCTGAATTCTAAAACTATTTTAGTAGCAATCGGCGTCACTTCATTCCCTTTAAAAGACCTCACCCAGTACGAATCATCGCCATACCTGTGCAAATAAGATGATTTCTGCATAACTACCATTTTCGACCCCGTAGCTAGTTGTCTAAAACCGAATCCCCATGTGTCTAACGCCTTTGCATATTCCGGGTAACCACCGGCGCTTTTCCAACTTTTCTTTGTATAAAGATAATTACCACTGGCTCCGGGAATTCGATTGGAACTAAAAAGATCATCTAAAGTCACGATCCCACTTTTAAAAACCCACTCATGGGTCACATTCCTTGTGGATCCCTTAAAATAGCGCAGTTTTTGAAACGAAGCACCATCTGCCCCTGATTCAATCAAATACTTTTTAAGTTCAGGTACGCTGTTTTGGGATAGAATATTGTCAGAATCCAAACAGAAGATTAGATCATTCTTACTCTTACTGACTGCAGTATTTCTTGCGGCTCCCCCACCAAGGTTCTTATTGTGATTTATAACTTTAATTTCTTTATGAATATGTCTAAGCCGTCTTAGTATGTTTTCTGTCTTGTCCGTTGAACCATCATTAACAATGACAATCTCGTCCCCCCCTAAAAGATTGCCATTGTAAATTGAACGGATAGTTTGTTCTATTGTTTTCTCACAATTATAAGCCGGAATGATAAAACTGATATTGATAGGTTTTTTTATTACCCACCAAACAGTGCTTTTTTTGTCATAATTTACTTTCCATCCAAATCTGGTAAAGAATTCATCCACCGCCTCCTTTA
>JAJYIG010000032.1 GCA_021790215.1 bacterium | reverse complement strand
GATTATCATTTAATACATCAGTAGTATTTAAGTTGGGCAGTGTTATCACCTCTTTCCTAATAATTGAGGCTAGCACTGCCTATTTTTATTTGCAAATATTAACTACTGGAGTTTTGAAACGGGTTCACTCTGTTAGTTGGGCAGTTACCATACGTTGGTAAATATAATAGCATGTTTTGGTTAGTGATCGGAAGTGGGCGAGTCTATGTAAGTAAGTGCCGTATAATACGTTATACTGACATATGTTAATAGATACCGCGGAAGTTACTTTCAAAGCCGGTGACGGCGGAAACGGGAAGGTTTCGTTTAGGAAAAACAAAAAAGGCCCTGATGGGGGAAATGGGGGCAAAGGTGGAGATTTATACGTGGTTTGGTCAGATAACCTAAATCTTTTAAATCAATTTAGCCGTGAAACGAATTTTGCTGCCGAAAACGGAGTTCCGGGAGAAAGTAATCAAAGAAGCGGAAGAAATGGAGAAGATTTGGTTATTTCACTTCCTATTGGCACAGAAGTCATAAATAAAAAATCAGGACAGCGGCTTTTTGAAGTAACAAAGTTAAATGAAAAGATTTTAGTTGCAAAAGGTGGGTCCGGTGGCTTGGGGAATTGGGAATTCAGATCGGGTGAACTTACCACACCAAAATTTGCCGAGCGTGGGCAAAAAGGAGAAAAGGAGAAACTTATACTCTCTCTTAGACTTATTGCGGATTTTGGTTTGGTAGGACTCCCAAATGTTGGTAAAAGCAGCCTTTTAAATGAATTGACAGGTGCTCACGCAAAAACTGCAAATTATCCTTTTACAACCCTTTCTCCTTCATTGGGAGTTTACAACGGAAAAGTTCTGGCCGACATTCCGGGTCTTATTGAAGGAGCTTCCCAAGGAAAAGGGCTCGGAATAGGATTCCTTAAACATATTGAAAAGGTGAAAGTTATTCTTCATTGCATATCTTCCTTATCCCCCGATCCGCTAAAAGATTATGAAACAGTCAGGTCTGAACTTGGAAAATTTAATTCTGAGCTTCTAAAGAAGAAAGAAATCATTCTTATAACAAAGTCAGATCTTACTAATCCCAAAGAAATTGAGACCGCAAAGAAAAAGATTAAAAAACTATCAAAAGATGTTCTGGAAGTATCCATTAATGACTGGAATAGCATTGAAAAATTGAGGGAGATGTTAAACCAAAACTAAAATAGCAGCTTGTCAATTCATATCCGAAATTATATTATCATCTAATGGCGAATATTAATAAAGATGACCCTTTAAAGCTTCCAAAAGTAAAAGAAATTACTAAAGTTGAGGCTGTAAATTCGGTTTTAAAAGGCGGAGAGGCTGTGAACTCTGCAGATCCGGATTCTCCTTCCTTTATGGTTAGAGATCAGAGCAATCCAGAAAGTCTTCCTAACCAGGAAGTACCTCCCACAACAAATAATAATTAGCAACCCTGGAGTTACCGAATGAGTCAGTAGTGATCGATTTTTGCTTCTAGTGGAATGGTTGTGACAGAAATTAAAAAATATTACTGCGTAAATTTGAAAGTTGAGAGGATTTGATCAACTAAAGCATCGCTACTATAAATATTTATCCGTAAAATAGTCTTCATATCGAGGTCAACGAATATCTCCTTAGTAACTTGAGAGTTTGTTTTTTCAAAGTAATATGCATTTCTGCCTGAAATCAAGGTCGTTTTTATGGGTGAATATGCAACAGATACAAGCTTATCTGTTTTTTCTGTATTATAAATCTCGTTAGAATATTTTTCCGCAGTACTACTTGTATCAGTTACTTCAACCATATCTAGAAGTATTTCGGCAGATTTCGGACTACCTGTGTTTATTTTGGTTTGAGTTTTAGATACATTTGGAGAAGCAGTTGAGCTAGAAGTTTCCTGATAATACTCCAATCGAACTGCATCATACATCCAGTCTGTATAATTTGTAACAGTCAAAGATCGTGGATATTTAAAAGTAAATTTATATCTAGGGTTCGTATATGTTTTCCAATTTACAGTTGGGTCTATTGTTGGAGAAGGGTTCTGTAAAGTAGTTGCAATATTTGTAACTGTGGGCAGTGTATTTACGCCACCTTTCCTTAATTGACTATTTTGATAAACTAAATAACCTATTATTCCAACTAAAGTAATAATTATTACAGGAAGAACTACAAACCCTTTTTGTTTCACAATTCAGAATAAATTAAACACCTAAATAAGTCAATGTTTGTAGTCAATCGAAGTGGCTGACGCGTTTCGCAGTGCAAATCATGAAATACTCTACTTGTGCACTATCGAAGCTAGGAAGACAACCGAGTCATCGAGGGTGGCTGACGCGATTCGAACGCGCAACCCCTGCCTCCACAGGGCAGTGCTCTAACCGTTGAGCTACAGCCACCTTGTCGTAATTAGCTTCGCTTATCGCAAATCGCTTTTTGCTTTACGCTACGCTATTCCTCCTCTCAAAATTACTACGTAATTTTGTAAATAAACACACAGTTTGAAGGAGGATATGGCTATTTTAACATATATTGAGGATGGAACTCATCTTCAAGTAATTCCGTGCTGAGGATATTGTGTCGTGGCATGTCCCAGAGGTAATGCTGTAGAAGAAGGGCCTGAAAATATGGTGGACGTTTGTGAAGCCTGCTGCTGAATTGGAAGCGCTGGTTGAGAATTTAGAGGTTGCATTTGTATTACAGGTTGTTTTGGCTCAATATCCTCTGAGGAATATTTTTTGTTAACAATAATAATAGTTGTAATTGCTCCACCCAAAAGCAATACAAATCCGATTGCCCCGAATATCAAATACATCGAAGGAATATTGCTCAATATGGGAATCGACGAAAAGAATCCGCTTTTATCCTGATGATTAGCAATTGCCGTATTTGAATCTGAAATGTATTGGTCAACGGTTGGATGAATAGGATAATTAGTCTTAACTTTATTAAAGAGAGGTAGGGCATTTTTATATTTGCTTACCCAGAACCGGTTTAATGCTGATTGCCAGTTGTCATAAACAAGAGAATCACCGCTTGTTATGCCGTTTGCAGTCATCAACGCTTGCAAATCTTTTACATCTCTCAGGAAATTGTAATTACCGCTACTGCTTTGAAAACCATATGATGCAATTCCAATAACCTGTCCCTGATTGTTAAACGCGGGACCGCCGCTATTTCCATGATCAATTGATGCGTCAGTCTGAAATAATTTCTTGCCATCTTGTGCGGACTTTATTGAACTAATAATCCCATTAGTTATTGTTGGTTCCACGGATGACTGATAACTAAGAAGGTCACTTCCGTTTGAAGTGCTATCAACCAGGCCAGGATATCCAACAATTAAGATTTGGGTTCCTTCTGTTAATGTACTCGAATCACCGAGTTTAAGTGCAGGGAAAACATAACCATTAGGATTATCAACTTTCAGTAATCCAACATCAGAACCCGCCGGAGTGGTTTGTGATACAAGTGACTGGCTAGTGAACGAATTGGGATAATCAAAGGCTACCAGTTGTGCACTCAAAACACTGTTTGTGACTGTTACAGCGTCATTAATGTTACCCCCGTCAATTTTGGTGTTATCAATTTGAAAAGGCTGGTCACCCATCCTCACATAATATGTTGAACCCAAATCATTGATTGTCATAACCTTACTGTCATAAAGCGTATACATTGCGGAAAGGAGTGAATCGTCGCCACCCGGAGTCTGGTTAACCAAGGTGAGAACCTGTGTTGCTTGGTTGTCAGTAAGTTGGGTACCAGTTTTCTCATATGTTACTTCTTTTATCAGATCAACGAGAAAGGGAACCGCGTGTCCGTCCAGAAAAGATATAATCATCATCTCCTCAGGATAGACTTTTACTATGTGTCCATTAGTAGCAATATACCCGCTCTCATTAACTACAAAACCCGAGCCCTTCATGCCGGAACAAATTTTATAGCTGGGTTTCATAAATGGAGTCGATACCCCTATATTAATTGTTTGACAATAGAGATGAACTATATTAACAACAGAGGGTTTAACCAAAGCAGTAATTTGAGCTTCACTCAGGATATCTCCCGTTGCATTTGTGGTTGATGCGCCCAAAATGTTGCTATCTTCGCCCGGCGTCAAAAAGGTTATAGACGAGTTAAGGTTATCAAGATATGGTTTGGAATTAAGAAGTGACGAAGCTCCCTCTGTAATTAAATAATAATTATTTTGAGATTTAACCACATACTGATAATTAAGAAGGTTGTAACCTAGAATGCTGTGCTGAAAAGTTAACTTATATGCATCAAATGAATTGAATGATGTTTTTTCTTTATCAACCAACTTACCTGTTATATCTTCGGTAGCCGAACTATTTTTAATTATGTCAGCGGTGGCCGAATCTAGAGTCTTGTAGCTTGAAAGTTTTTTTAATGAAAAATTTGCTGATCCATATTGCCTTTTTAATACCATTGTTACATTTTCAGGGCTTTGAGATTCAACCGACCAAAAAATTGGGTTATATTCAAACTGAAAATCGCCACCTTCGGATCTAAACTTAATAACCGAAGACTGTGTTTCTATTCCCAATACATTAGCCAATTGTGCCTGTTTTTTTTCAGCCACAGTGGCAGCAGACGTTTTTGAATTTATGCTTGAAATTGTCTTTATTAATGAAAGGCCTAAAAACAAAAATCCAAAGATGGTCATTGTGATGGAAAATGTTTTGGGTGCATTATTTCTTTTTTTCCGAGGAGTAATGATTAGGTGTATCTCTGGTTCGGGAATTTTGTTGAGATTATCCATATTAGGACAATTTAATTATTAGACTTAAATATCCTTAATGCAAATGCAACTAGGACGCAAATTTCGAGACATGGTGAAGAGAAATCAAAATTCGGAAGACCTTGATATTTTTGGTAAATTAAATGATACTTAATTTATGCAAGAAAAGCCTTCTAGTCACGGTAGACCAAGGATGGTAGTGGAAGAGGTTGAAACATCGGAAGAGCCGCAAGTTTCCCAACCGAAACCTGAAATTCTGGATGAAGGTGCAAAGGTTTCATCAGAAGAATTGGAAAATAATGATAATGTTCAATTGGTAGAGGATAAACCGGAGAAAAGATCTGAAGAGAAAGTGGAAAAATTGGAAGAAGAATCGACAGATGAAAAACAAGAAGGTTCCGAAAGTTCGTCACTTTCTCAAGATATGACGCCACCATCTATGCCGGAAATTCCTGCTAAAAAATCTCCATTGATTGCGCTCTGGATAATAATTCCGGGGATATTCCTTTTAGGCGCTCTTTTAGGCGGGATTTATTTTTACGAAAAAGGGGCAAGTGTATTACAGAAAAACGCTACTCCGACTCCTGCACCAACCCCTGTTATAGAAGAGGCAAGTCCCTCTGCTACACCCGTTGTCAGTGTTGACCTGACAAAATATAAGATAGCAGTCTATAACGGATCCGGCATTGTGGGAGAGGCGGGAAATGTTAAAAACATACTAACCACGGCCGGTTATTCTGTGAATAAAATCGCCAATGCCGCAACCTATGATTACACAAAGACAATAATCAAAGCTCAAGCTTCAGTTGACCCCTCTTTTATTACAGCACTTTCCAATATACTCTCCAAAACTTATGCAGTTGACACACCTCAGCCTTTATCTTCATCTTCTTCTGACATGGTTCAGGTTGTGGTTGGAAGCACTAAAGCTCAATAAGCGAAACCTGAGCGGGTAGGGGGAATCGAACCCCCGTCAAAAGCTTGGAAAGCTCCTATTCTACCATTGAACCATACCCGCGTTTTTGATTTACGTATCAATATTATACCAAATTTTGATATTTTTCCAAAGACGAATTATATATTTTTGACTGACAAAATCTGCAATAATTGGTAGCTAAGATTATGAACTTACCATCTGTGATTAAATGTGCTAATGTTAGATTAGAACAAAAAATACAAAAAGTATTTTTGCTCAGAGTTTTTTAAGTCAAAATTCTAAAATAGATAGATTTTGACTTATATTGGTGTTCTAAGAATCTCGCATAATAAGTTAAATATGTCTGCTCAATTCAAAACACTAGGCGTAGCATCTTTCGATGAAAAAATTTTCATTTGCTATCAAAGCAAAAATAACAATCCAAATGAATTTACCGTAGATTACGGCGAAGATGGTCGGAATTTTGACCATTTGTATAATGCTTCTATAGAAACCCCGGAAGGAAAGGAAAATATAGAAAATGTTTCTTCTTTTAGGTTTACCAAACTTGGGGATGTTTATAATCTTCTTTACGTTACAAAAGAAGACGGAAAGAAATATTTAAATCAGGCCACTTCCCCTGACTTTAAGTCGTGGCAAAAAGTCGGAAGGCTCTTCCCCATTGCCGCCACTGGAATTCAGATTCCTTTTTATAGACATAAAGGCAGGGAGGTAATATTTTTTAGCGATCAGGGTTTGCATCTGGGGCTTAGTGAAGACGGACGGAACTGGAATATTCATAATATTGATGTTCCACCTAAGGATTATGTTGTCGGGACAATAAAAGAAGGCGTTGAAGGGCTCCTTCTTGTTTATTTCCTGAATGAAAAACATGATGGACATAGCCACTATTCAATTTGGTCCGTGCTTCTGGAATCCAAAGATCCTACCAAGGTTATCTGGAAAACCGAGAAGGCGGTTTGGTATCAACCCCAGGAATGGATCGGTATGAATGTGGAGCCTGTAGGAATTATAAATTATAAAGACACACTTTACTCATATTGGAACTATCCGGGCAAAGGGGTTTTCTGTGTTGTTCATAACGATTTGCAAAAATATGCTGATTCAAAATCTCCTCTTCCTCATGCAAAACTTATTCGGAACATTAAAAATCCGATTTTACTACCCAGACCTGAGAAGATGTGGGAATCCAGGCAAGTATTTAATGCGGCGGCTGTCTATCATAACCAGGTGGTACATCTTCTTTATCGCGCAATCGGGGATAATGACACTTCCGTTTTAGGGTATGCGGTAAGTAGTGATGGGTTAAATATTGACTCAAGAAGCGATAAGCCTGCTTATATTCCAAGGTCGATATTTGAACACCCTGCATACGGCAAGAAAATTAAGACATCTCCCTATGAATCCGGAGGTGGAGGTTATGGCGGAATAGAAGACCCCAGAATTACAAAAATTGGTGATACTTTTTATCTTACATACGTCGCATATGACGGAAAAAACCCTCCGAGAGTTGCACTAAGTTATATTTCTGTTAAAAGTTTTGAAAGTAATAATTGGGGTGATTGGAGCGAACCAATTTTAATTTCCCCACCGGGGGTAGTTGATAAAAACGCATGCATTCTGCCTGAACAAATATATGGGAAATATGTAGTTTTTCACCGTATTTATCCTGACATCCTGATAGATATGGTTGACAGTCTTGACATTTTTGACGGCAAAAGTGTTTGGCTTAAGGGTCAATACAGAATTCATCCTAGACCAGATTTTTGGGATAGTAATAAAATAGGGATGGGTCCACCTCCAATCAAAACTAAAGAAGGATGGCTAGCGATTTACCAGGGAGTGGGCTTTCAGGATAATTCCCGTTATAAGATTGGCGCAATGCTCCTTGACCTTAACAATCCGAGTGTTGTTATACATAGATCCCCGCACCCTATTTTGGAGCCGGAAACAAATTACGAAAACGGAGGATTTAAATCAGGAGTAATTTACCCCTGTGGAGCTGTTGTTATTGGTAATAAATTGATTGTCTATTACGGCGGAAGTGATACCTATTTGGCCGCTGCTACGGCCAATCTGGATCAATTTCTGGATGAACTAAAATTCGATAGCTCTCCCCACCTCGATACCTCTATAATGGAAGAGATACCCTTACCGAATGATAAAACTGACTAGGTCTTTTGAGAACCCGATTTTAAGTCCCGACTCCCGCGATAAGTGGGAAAGTGATGCTGCATTCAATCCGTCTGTCTGGAAAGATCCAGACGCTTTTAGGATGGTCTACAGGGCACTTTCTCCCCAAATGCCGTATTTGGATAGAGATATAAAACTTTCAACAATCGGTTATGCAGAATCACCGGATCCAATTCACTTTGTAAACCGTAGGCAGTTAATCACGCCCGAATATGATTGGGAAAGGTATGGCTGTGAAGACCCAAGGATTACGAAAATGGATGATACCTATTACATTTTTTATACTGCGCTTGGCGGATATCCATTTAATGGTGACAACATTAAAGTCGGGGTTGCAACAACTAAAGATTTTAAAAATATAGACGAAAAACATCTAGTAACACCTTTTAATGCCAAAGCAGCCTGCCTTTTCCCTGAGAAAATTAACGGGAAGTATGCGGTGATATTAACGGTAAATACGGACAAACCCCCCACACCCTCATCAATAGCGATTGCCTATTTTGACAAGATAGAGGATATCTGGAATCATGATGTCTGGAACAAATGGTATGGCGAGCTTGATTCGCATAAAATTGATCTTTTAAGAGACCCTTCACATCAGGTAGAGGTTGGTGCTGTTCCTATTAAAACAAAATACGGTTGGCTTTTGGTCCATTCTTACGAAAAAGATTACTTTACACCAAATATTAAATTCGGAATTGAGGCGGCGCTTCTTGAAACAGAAAATCCTCAGAAAATTGTTGCCAGAACGAATGATTCGCTTCTTTCTCCCAAAGAACAATATGAGCTTTTCGGAGATGTCCCATATACAATATTTCCAAGCGGGGCGGTAGTTTCTGATGAAAATCTGTTTGTTTATTACGGAGCTGCCGATACTGTTTCTGCTGTTGCATTTGCTAATTTAGACTCTTTAATTAATGAAATGATCACCGTATCAAAATCTAAAGAGCAGTTAAATCACGAGCGTGCAGTCCTGGAAAGATTTGAGGGTAATCCAATAATCACACCAATTAAAAGTCACGATTGGGAATCAAAATACACGCTTAACGCCGCGGCAATTTATCTGGAAGGAAAAGTCCACATCCTATACAGGGCTCAGGGTGAAAACCTTGTTTCAACAATAGGCTATGCAAGTTCCCGTGACGGACTACATGTTGATAAAAGGCTTGATGAGCCGATTTATAAACCAAGAATTGATAAAGAAAAGGATGGATGTGAAGATGCCAGAATAACCAGGATTGGAAACACGCTTTATATTTTTTATACTGCATTTAATAGTGGTAAAACGCATATCGCCATGAGTACAATTTCCGTAGCCAATTTCTTGAAGAAAAACTGGAATTGGTCTCCTCCTGTTATTATTTCGCCGACAGAGATTAATGATAAAAACGCGTGCATTATTCCTGAAAAAATTAATGGAAAGTATATTATTTTCCATAGGACCAACCACAGAATTTGGATTGCGGAAGAACAAAACTTGGATTTTTCCAACGGGCGCTGGGTACAGGGAAATATTCTTTTGGAGCCAAGTGACGACAAATGGTATTCTGAAAAGGTTGGAATTGCAGCACCTCCTATTAAAACAACAGACGGTTGGCTTTTAATTTTCCACGGATTAAATAAGTCTGACCTTAAATATAGGCTCGGTGCGATGCTTCTTGATATCAATAACCCTTTGAAAATAAAGGCTCAGCTTGATTATCCTATTCTGGAACCTAATGCACCCTATGAAGACTCGGGTCTTAGGCCCGGAACAGTTTTTTCCTGCGGCGCAGTTGTAATTAACGAAAAACTTTTTGTTTACTATGGAGCGGGAGATTATACAGTAGCTGTTGCTACAATCGAAATGAAAAAGCTTCTGGAAGCCCTGAAGGTAAGCCCTCACAATAACAACTGATAGGTCGGAATACCCGGAGTCGCCGTACAATTCTTCATTACTTGGCACTATCGAGTCCGAAACGAACTCGAATCATTAAGTCGGAGTGCCCGGACTCGAACCGGGGACCTCCACGTCCCAAACGTGGCGCTCTACCATCTGAGCCACACTCCGATATATGCTTCAATGATACCACACCCGAGGCTGTAATTCTGGCTGGGCAATTGGAGTTACTAAAAAATCATTTTAGCTGGTCGTTTTGTAGTAATTTGTAAAAGTGTTAATATAGTAACCATAGGAACAATACAATATTCACTACCAGTCATAGTCATAAAAGAGGGCGATAGCTTTGTTTCGTACAGCCCAGCCTTGGATTTATCAACAGTGGGAGATAGCTTTGATGAAGCTAAAAAACGATTCGAGGAGGCTGTTAGTATCTTCTTTGAAGAAATAACCAAAATGGGTACGTTCGATCAAGCTCTCACAGAATTAGGATGGCAAAAAAAAGATAGGGAGTATTTTCCGCCTGTTATTGTGGGAAGCCAGACACAAAACTTCACAGTACCTCGTTTTGCAAATTAAATGCCCAAGATAACAGCAATAAATTGGAAAGAATTTGAAAAATTCTTACTCTTTGTCGGTTGTAAATTTGTCAGGCAGTCTGGTGACCATAGAGTTTATTGGCGAGCAGGATTGGTTAGACCTGTTATTTTACCTACTTATAAATCACTCCCGACTTTTATCGTTCGCAATAATCTGAGGGTTTTGGGAATTTCCCCCGAAGAGTATTTGCAAATAGCTAAGAAAATATAAACAAAGGGTCTTGACTAGATAATCGGAAACTATAAGTCTCTTGTAATTAAGTTTCTTCTAATCAGTTTTCTCATTGTTTTTAATATATCATACCTACCATACTTGAAACTGCGGGTGTCAACCCGCAGAGGAAGTGAAGCCTGAAACTTGTTTGTTTGGATTAAAATATAGCCAATAATGCAAACAAGAGTTCAAGCCCATGTAGCATATAAA
>JAJYIG010000031.1 GCA_021790215.1 bacterium | reverse complement strand
GGTATCGCTCCGGCTTTGAAAGAAGCTCTTACCTATTATGCCGATAGTGGCAAGGAAAAACCCACCATTCCTCAAGAAGAAGCCGTTTCGGTGATGATCGAGAAGTACGAAATAGTAAAAGCTATCTATCACAAATTCGACTATTCCGCCTATTTCTCGACCAAAGCATCGGCAAGAACGCGCGTCATTTCCGGCGCTATGGATTATGTATTGAGCCTAGACAAAGGAAAGGAACGCTATCTTAAGGCGGTTACCGAATTATCCCATGCCTTTTCTTTGGCCGTTCCAAGCGATGAGTCATTGAGCATCAGGGATGAAGTAGCTTTCTTCCAGGCCGTGGGTGCTGGAATCAGAAAGTTCGATCAGGCCGGAGGCAGTGGCGGACCCACGCAAGAAGATTATGACCAGGCTATAAAGCAGATAGTTTCTAATGCTATTGTTTCAGACGAAGTGGTCAATGTTTTCGATGCGGCTGGCCTGAAATCTCCTAACGTGGCCGTCCTGTCGGATGAGTTCCTGGCGGAGGTCCAGAACCTTGAACACAAAAATCTTGCCTTTGAACTCCTGAAGAAGCTACTGAACGACGAGATCAGGACCATGCAGAGAAAGTATCTGGTTAAATCCCGCTCTTTTGCCAAGATGCTGGAAGATACGATAAGGCGTTACCAGAATCAAACCATCGAGGCCGCGCAAGTGATAGCCGAACTCGTAGAGTTGGCGAAGAAAATCCACGAAGAAAAGAGCCGCGGTCAATCTCTGAATTTGACAGAGGATGAGATAGCTTTTTACGATGCTCTCTGCCAAAATGAAAGCGCTGTCAGAGAACTTGGAGATGACACCCTGAGAAAGATCGCCCAGGAACTTGTTGCAATGCTTCGCAAGAATACCACTATCGACTGGACGCTTAAAGAACAGGTTCGGGCTAAGCTTCGTGTATATGTAAAGAAGTTGCTGAATAAATACAAGTATCCGCCGGATAAGCAGGAAACTGCCACGCGGACAGTTCTGGAACAGGCCGAGATATTGTGCAAGGATTGGAGCGGTGAATAAATACAACAAGTCACTTTATGGGCCAATATTATGGTAATTGAGTCATTAGCTCTATCAATATGCGAAAAATTGGCAGAATTTGAATATCTTTCTGTAAAAAAACGCATTTCTTTTAATAGTTCTTTAGTAGCCGCCTTTAGTTCTTTATCAAAGAGCGGAGTAAAAATTGATCAGCCCGGCACAATATACGAAGGTTTTTTTAAGCAGGAGGAGGTAATAAAAGAACTATGGAAATCTACACTCCCCGGCGAGGAAATAGATTTCGATAAACTTTTAAAAATATTTAAAGAAAATTGGACATCAGGGATTGCAATTGATGATGAGAAAGTCCTTGAGTCGTTAAAATTATTCTGTAGAGAATTGCAAAAAAATTTACAAAAACATGATGAATTCAAGTTGTCATTTGTATTGAAGAAAGAGGATGCTCTCGATACAAAATTCTCTCAAATGCAGCTTTTACTGTCAACCCTCGAAAATTCCAATTTAACTTCCGAATATCAAAAAGAATTAGATTATGCCAGAAGTCTACTCGTTAAGTATAAACCGAAACAAGCTTTGGAATATCTGGATGATCTTAAAGGAAGAAGCTGGCATTCTGCAGACGGCATCGTCAAATTTAGGATTTTAACTAATCAGGCAGCTGCATATTTATCCTTAAGAGAAGAAGACAAAGCTGCTCCTTTGTTCTTTGAAGCTTTGAAATATAATCCAAACGATGAAAAGGCCCTTGGCAATGCTGCGTTGGCTTTTATAATCTTGAAAGATTATGATCTAGCCAAGGAAAAGGTTTCGAGAATTTTAGAAATCAACCCTGGAAACTCCAACGCATATAGTCTTTTAATTCAAGCCAGTCCTGAAACAGAAACCGAAGAACTGCTTAAAACAATTCCCGAACCCCTTCAAAGTTCATTCGACGTGGCATATGCTTTTAGCTTTAATGCAAGGAGACAAAATAAATTAATCGAAGCAATCAAGTGGCTGGATATAGCTCTTAAAAAAGAAGAACAAAATCCAGAAATTCTTGGAAATTTAGGCTCAACAATCATCGAAGCCATTCTTAAAAAATCACCCACTCCATTCCTAAGCCAACTAACCGATATCGATAAGCAAGAAGTCCGCAGGGCAATTGAATATTTGGATAAGGTTCTTGGCATTATATCAAAAACGGAATGGAAGGCATACTGGGTACAATGCATAAGCAATAGAAGTTTGGCAAAAGGATTACTAGATGACAGTGATGGCGCCATTCAAGATATTGAAATGGCATTAATGGAAGAACCACATGATGCATTGCTATTAAAAAATAGAGCTATTTATGCCTTAATGAACCGCGATTTTGAAAAAGCCACTTTTTATCTTAGAAGAGCCATTTCATTTGAATCAGAAACATCCGAAATCCCTCTTATGCTTGCAGAAGCATTGATAATAACGGATAAGCAAAGTGAAGCAATTGGAATAATAGAAAATTATTTAAAGAATGACTTGCCAGTAAATCTTGAAGAAACCGCAAATAGGTTGCTTGCCGAAGCATTTATAAAAAATAAAGATTTTAACAAGGCTGAATCTTTTTTAGATGATTTAATAAAACGTGACCCGAAGCCTATTTATATTGCAGAAGCTGCCCAACTTGCTTTTGTAATGGGGAAAAAAGAAGAGGCAAAGGATTTATTATTTAAAGCTAAAGACAATCTCCGTGAAGACGCTCCCGTAGGTATTGTTCATTTCATAGCCGAAGAATTATATATACAAGGTTATTTTGAAGAGGCCATAAGTCTGTATGAAAAGCTAGCAACATTGCAAGTGTCACTACGCGAATATGCGGAAAAATTAATTTATTGTTATTATTACGCGGGGTTTAGAGATCGCGCGCTTGAGACATGTAGAGCATTAAGAGCTGCATATGGTCCCTCCAAGCCAGCCGTTAAAATAGAAATTACGATTCACATGGAAATTGGTAACTATCCTGAAGCAAAGAGGATTTGCGAAGAATATGTCAATTCTACTGGTGATAAAGAATTATCAGTTGAATTAGCAATAATAAATTTTAATCTTGGAGATATTGATGGTGTAAGGGAATTTTTAAGAAAGAACCTTGATGTAAATGGCCTTCCCTTCATGAGCCAATTAAAATATGCAGAGCTCTTTTCGACTGTTGGATTAACCAAAGAATACGTGGATAGGATGTATGAGATTAGAAGGCGGCACTATGAAGAGCGGCTTATTCATATCAGATATATGGGACTCCTTATTAACCTGACCAATCAAGATAATGCATTATTGGCACCTACCGAGGAAGTCACTCCCGGTAGCGCTGTTCATGTCGTAGATGACTTTGGAGAAAAAACTTGGTATGTAATCGATGATAGGGATGATATTGAAAAAAAACTCAACGAAATAAATTTAAAAGATTCCAGGGCGCAAAAATTATTGGGCAAAAAAGTTGGGGATGAAGTAGTTATTTTTGAAACCAATTTTCGCAAATCAACATTAAAACTAATTGAAATAAAAAGCAAATATATACATGCGTTACATTCGAGCATGTCTTTACTTCAAAAAGACAGCAATGAAAAAGATGGTTTATTTTCAATAAAAGTCGATATGCCTGAAGAAGATGGTAAATTACCTGAAGGGATGCAATCCATATTTGATTCGATTTCCGCCCAACAGGAAATAATTGCAAAGGGCGAGGAATTTTACAAGAAGGGATTTTTAACAATCGGAGCTTTGGCCAGTTTAACTGGATCCAATATTCATGACGTATTTTTCAGCCTAATGAGCAACGAGGTTGGAATAAAATGCTGTAATGGTGACTATATAGAACGGCAAACGGCATTAGCGCAAATAGCTGCTAATCAGAATCTTGTGCTTGATTTGACCTCCCTGCTGACTGTTACTGCGTTAGATAAAGACAACACCATGCAATGGAAAGAACGCTTTAATTTTAAAATTTCACAGTCCACTGTAAACCTCATCCATCAAAGAATTTTTCAGCTTAAAGGAAAATCTGCTGATGGGTTTATGTCATTAGGAAAAAAAGGCGATTCGTTTATCAGGTATATGATTAGTCCGGAGGATGTAAAGAATGAATTAGAATCTCTAACAAGGATCTTAGACTGGATTAGCAAAAATTGTGAAATTCTTCCTGTCAGTCTGGCGTTGAAAATGAAAAGGGATGAGAAGGATAAAATTGATAAACTCTTTGGCGAGTCCTTTCATGATACAGTTTTAATTGCAAAGAAATCTGGATACTTACTATATTCAGAAGATGAGCGTCTGCGAGCTTACGCTAAACAAGACGGAGTGGATGGCATATGGACGCAATCAGTTCTGATTTATTCTCTAACTAATAACTTTATAACCAGGGAATTTTATTATAAAGCAGTCGTAAAGCTTGTATGTTCAAACTTTCACTATACAAGTGTTGATGAGAATGTAATTATAGAAGCAGCTCGGCAATCTGATTGGATGCCAAAGCATCCATTTACAACGGTCGTTAGCCTTCTTAAAACATCTAATGATTCCTCAGCATTGATGGTAACTACGAAATTCTTATTTGAGTTATGGAATCAACAGATATTGCCAGAGAAACGAGACGAATTAATATTTTGCTTGTTGGATGTGTCAATTATCGGGCGGGATAGAAAGACATTTTTGAAGAAGCTGGCATATTTAATTAAAAAAAGATTCCATTTAATACCGCTTGCGGAAGCACATATTTTGAAAATTATTCAAAATTGGCTAAATGCCCATCTTATCAGTTTAAAACAAATCTGTATGTAAAGTAAAACAGTGCTCACCCTGTAGCAAACAATAGCAGAATTCTAACCGTTCAGGGGCCACTTAAACCCGCTATTTCTACCCACGGCTCCGGGATTCATTTGATCCAAACCCCGCCATTCCGACCGCCGGGTCTTTGCTGGAGGATTTGGCACTGGGAAGATAGGTGTCGGGCTGACCGCCCAGTGTATCTGGCAAGACCTGACCGAGGAGACGCGTAGATCCCCGCGCAATATGCGGTCACCTTTTTGCCTCCCTTTGGGTAGGCTCCGCTTTGTAAAGCAGAGCTTTAAGATATAAGCTCTTTTGTTGCCAGTAAAACCCTTGCATGAAAAACCCACCTTAACAAAATACTTTTACCACCATCGGGGTCAATTTTCACCAAGTTATTGACTTATAGATTTTAATGTCCTATAGTTTAGTCAGTTAAGTTAATTGTTTATATAACAAAGATAATTCTCCTTTATTATGAAGAAGAGAAACTTATGATGGCTTCCTTATCAAAAGGAAGCCCAAAAGTTTGACTGCCATAAGAGTATTAAAAAACTATATTTACTATGAGTAACGTTAACAATCCCACTTATAATGAATCGGAGTACAATTCTCTTCGAGCAGAAGTTATTACACGAGTTGAACTGAGATATAAAATAATATCATTTGCCCTATCTATTGCTGGAGCTCTTATGGGATTTGGCCTTGGAACACAAACGCTTGCCTTGATATTTCCACCGATTTCGCTATTTCTGGCTATTATGTGGGCACAAAATGATATAAGAGCTCTTCAAATAAGTGATTATTTGCAGACCTTCGAAAATAATGAGACAAGGCTCGGATGGATTACCTATTATAAGAGTGTCCAAAAAACTGGTTCATTTAAACCAGGATGGCCACTAAGTGTTCTAGCTCCGGGTGGGATGTTTATTATAACTTCATTGCTAGCTATCGGCATAGGTCTTTCAAAAACGGAATGGTCAGCTTTAGACATTACACTATTGTGTTTTGATTTAGCTTCAGTTGCTATCATGACTTGGTTTATGCTTTTTATTAGGAGAAGCAGAATAAATAGACGAACAACGACTATTTAGACTTTTATGAGATCAAGATGTAATTTTAAGAGGTTTCTTTGACTACCGAACGTGACAATCTTGAAAAGCAGTTATGCATTTGCGAAAGGCAGAATATAAACCAAGACGCATTACACTGCATTCATTTGCAAATATGGGGCATTCGGAGATGGGAAGAAAAAAATTCAGAATTAAATTACAAGGAACTACATTTAAAATTACCCCCCAATGAAGATAGTGAATTGTTCTCCGTGCCAAAAAAAATTCCGATAGCAAGTGGATACACTCCTTACGAATATATAGATAATAAAATAATTTATAACGGTAGCCCTATTTTTAATAATAAACCTGTCATTGAAGTACCATTGCCAGAAAAAGATAAACCAAGATACCTTAAGGGATATAGTTTTCCATTCTGGGGAACTAAGTCTCCATATTATGAATTACGGCTGAATCCCAAAAATACAGGGAGATGTCCGGGAAAATGCTTATTTTGTCATCGTGGATATTCAACCGGAATCAAATTGACCCAAACCAAAGATATATTATTACCCGAAGAATTATTGAATGTTATCATCAATAACCATGGAATAGAAGTATTTGACCATGTCTCCCATATTTCTATTATTACAGAGCTTTTTGGAAAAGAAGACCTTTTTTTAAACTACATTGGAAATTTTAAAAATTTGCTAAATAAAACAGTAGGCGAATCAAAAACGAAATTTGGAGGATGTGCTCAAGATATCCGATCTAAAGAAGGGTTACGGAAGTTATACACGATTATTGATGAAAAGCGTTATTCCTTTACATTAGAGGTGTTTGAAAATAGATCTAAGATTATGGGTAAATACAAAGCATTGCCTTTAGAGGATATTATTATAATATTAAAGAATGCGCGAAAAATAGGATTTGACGAAATTAAATTAAATTACATAGCTGGAATTGATTCATTTCTTACTTTCAAAAATTGGATTAGAATTTTTCGTGATCTAAAATTAATCGATACAATTGGTCTAAGTATATTTACTGCATTCTTTCCCGGTCAGTTAAAACTAAGACATCACGAGGCCTGGGATATAGAATATTATTTGAAAATTATCGACTTAGTCAAAGAGCTTAATATCAGATTTTATAAATCGAATTGTTTTGAAATGGGTTATCCTTTGCAATTGCTACAATAATAAGATCAAAATTTAAATGCTGAAAAAACCTAAATAGTTTTAAAAAGTCGCGCGTAATATTTTTCTGTAGTAGATAAGACTTAATCTGACATTCCGGCTATACTTGGCAGTAATGCCAAAGGAGGGATGTCAGATGACCATTGAACAAAAGATCATCAAAAACAAGTTAGGCTTGTTAGAGCTGGCAAAGCATCTTGGTAACGTTTCTCAGGCGTGCAAGGTGTTTGGTTACTCCAGAGATAGCTTTTACAGATTCAAGGAGCTTTACGATACCGGCGGTGAACTGGCCCTCCAAGAGATAACTCGCAAGAAGCCCTGCCTTAAAAATAGAGTCTCCCCTGAAATTGAAGAAGCCGTTCACAGGATGGCTATTGAAAAGCCTGCCTTTGGGCAGCTTCGTGTATCTAACGAACTGAAGAAGGAGGGTATTCTTGTTTCACCCGGTGGCGTGAGAAGTATTTGGCTTAGGCACGACCTTGAGACCTTCAAGAAGAGGCTGAAGGCCCTTGAAGCGAAGGCGGCTCAAGATAACCTGGTACTCACTGAGGAGCAGCTTCAAGCGTTGGAGAAGTCCAAGGAAGAGAAGGAGGCCCATGGTGAGATAGAGACAGAGCACCCCGGATATCTTGGTGCTCAGGACACGTTTTATGTCGGCACCTTGAAAGGTGTAGGCAGGATATACCAGCAGACCTTCATCGACACTTACTGCAAGGTTTCCGTCGCTAAGCTCTATGACAGGAAGAATGCCCTCGTCGCGGCAGATCTATTAAATGATAAAGTGCTTCCATTTTACGAGGAGCACGGAATACCGCTTCTTAGGGTTCTTACCGACCGAGGCACTGAATACTGCGGTCAAGTGGAACATCACGAGTATGAGCTTTATCTTGCCGTGGAGGATATAGACCACAGTAGGACGCGTGCGAGATCACCGCAGACAAACGGCATATGCGAGCGGTTCCATAAGACCGTGCTCAATGAGTTCTACCAGATTGCTTTTAGGAAAAAGGTATATACTTCTATCGAGGAGCTGCAAAAAGATTTGGACGAGTGGCTTGTGGAATATAACGAAAGCAGGCCCCACAGCGGGAAATATTGCTATGGCAAGACACCGATGCAGACGTTTTTAGATACACTGCCGCTTGCAAAGGAGAAGATGCTCGGCAAGACCATACAGACAGCGGCATAAAAAAGATGGGGTGTCAGGTTAAGTCGGTACTACTACAATTTTTCTTACAAGAAAAAGTGGACACTTTCAAAGTATCCACTATTGAGGTTAAGAATAGCTTCACGCTATTCTTGTTCCACAGTCATCATCTCATGGAGTCGTATATGCTTCTCCATAACTAGAACAGGTGGAGCCGACTTCATCGCCTCGGTACAGGCGTTATAGAAAGACCACATGTTGCGGGGCTGGAAGTCTTCGTGCGAAGGCTTCAGCCACTCGCGCTTTACCACCGGCAGTTGCCGGGGAGTTAATACGCCTTTCCCGTAGAGCAGTCCCATGTACTGGAACGCTCCGGTGTCGGATATTTTTTCGTTTTTAAGGAACTCGGAATCTTCCACGATCTTCTGGAAGTTTTTCTGGCTCCGGTAGAGCGTAGATATGGCTATATCCTCCAAGCTTGCCCAGACGTTGCCGGTATGCTTTCGGAGAATGGCGATGTCGCCGGTCAGAGCGAGGTTATCGCAGCAAAATACGTGGGCCCCTATTGCAATCCCTATCGCCATACTCTTGTCATAGGAGTTCCTGAAGCCTATGCTCAAGCCCATTTCAGAGTGCTCGCCCTTGAAAGTAAGGACTCCGAACATCTGGTTACCCTCCCTAGCTAGTGCGTATTGCTCGCTTTCGAGGGCATGCCCTTTCAGAATGTCCTGGCCAATGGTCATCAGCGTTTCCGCGAGATGGTTATGCGGCACGGGCGTGTAGCTGTCAGTCGCTTCAGGGACGGGGACGAGCGAAAGCTCGTCCCTTGTTGAATACCTTCCTCCTGCATGAACCATTAAAGTCATTTTGTGCCTCCTTGTTTACGCGGCTTCTTCGTCTTCAGCCGCTTTCTCATAGTGCCCGTATTCTACCGGATCATGCACATCCTTAAGCTCTTTGAGCTGGCAGGACTCGACGATCTCTTCCGTTCGCTTGCCGGTAAGGTCTGTGGTAAGGATTACTTCCACCATCTCGCTCTTTTTCTCCTTGCCCGTGAATTCGACCGGAAGGTCGAGAGACTTCACCGTCTCGACCAGCTCGGCCTTCTTCTTGGTGTTAAGGAACTCCTTGTCCATCAGGAAGTCCGCGCTCATGTCTATACCGGCTTCCGGCGTCATGTGAAGCAGGACTTTAGGGTCGGTGAATTGCACGGTTGCGGCTATCACGTTTGAAAGAACCTTGTTGAGTTTTTCCTTCGGGATTTGCATTACCGCCAGATACAGCTCCCAGCCGGAGAATTTCTTCTCCTTGAAATATTCCGGCGGACATATCTCGCGCAAAAGCTCGTCCCTTGTCTTCTTGGCATTGCCGTTGAAGTAGCTGAACCTGTCGAGCATATGGTAGATGACGAACCGTCTGGAAAGTACGGCTGACGCCGAAATCTTCTCCGGCAGGCTGTTAATCATAAACCGATCCCGGCAACTCTCGGCGTGAAGCCGGAGAGTTACAGAACTGATCTTTGAACCTGAATATTCAGGCAGATCATCGCCGGTTGCCCTCCTTTCCTGTATCTCGGCATCCTCGATTTCCCTGAACATCTTCTGAAGGCATTTCGGGTTGAGGCATAACTCGCCGGTCTCCATATGCGGGCCGTTGTAGTTGTTCTCCTCGTAGAAGTACCAGGCGTGGTGGTCCGTGCATTTGGCGCAGTCGCTTTTGTATTTCGGCGGATATACGCTCTGGTAATCGGCATCTGCTTTTCTCGCCACGATCCTGTGGTTCATCTTGCTGTTGAATCCGCCGAGTTCCTTTATCTCCTCATAGCTCCTGATGACCCGGAAGCCCTGCTCTTCTTTCTCTTTGGCCTGTGCTTCGTAATGGGCCTGGATTTTTTTGGCGTAACAGGCGGGGTCGGAGCACTCGTCGGTGTCTTTCAGTTCCGGGAAAAGCATCGCCTGGTTGCCGGAACGGTACTGGCAGGAGAGACAGTCATTGGTATCGAACGGGGCCAGGTTTAAGGATAAGCTATGCCTCCTGACGATTGATTTAGCCCCCGATACCGTCATGCCGTCGCCGTCCAGCATCGCGTTGAGCAATGATCGCTGTTCGCTTTTTGAGCGAAGTCTCAGAAGCACCTGGGCATGTCCGAGGGAAATCTTCCCCTTCAGGATTGCTGCTTGCGCTTCCTTGCAGAGATCGAGTAGTTTTACCCGCCCCAGGACATAGCCGACTGTCCGGCCAATCTTCGCCGCAATGGTCTCGACTTCGGTTCCGGTGTCGATCATCCTCTTGAAGCCGGTTGCCTCGTCTATCGGGTTTACATCCTCTCTCTGACTGTTCTCGGTCATGGCCACTTCCATTGCGGCCTCGTCGTCGAACTCTTCGATGATAGCCGGTATGGTTTCAAGACCGGCTGACATGGCCGCCTGGTAACGCCTGTGTCCGGCGATGATCTCGTAATGCCCGTTGCCTTTAATTGGCCGGACAATGATCGGCTGAAGGACTCCTTTCTGCTTAATTGATTCAGTGAGTTCTTCCAGGCCCTTCTTGTCCATTTTCTTTCGGTAGTTGAGTTCCGACGGGAATACGTTCTTAAGATTCAAATCCGCGTAACCTGTAGTCTGTTTCATGGGTTTTTCTCCTTTTTTGAGTTGATGATAATATCGACGGGTTGCCGAAAGTGGATAGGCTATGGGGTGCAAAAGACCGAAATCTCTATCTCGACAATCTTCCAGTTGAAGTTAAGGTTTTCTTCCGCATACCTTTCCGCCTCCTTGTGCGACGTGAAGACCTGTACTTTACCCTCTTCCGTGGCAACGAGCGTCATGTCTTCAAAATAGATACTCTGCCAGTTAAGAACCACAAAGATAG
>JAJYIG010000030.1 GCA_021790215.1 bacterium | reverse complement strand
ATGGGCTTGAACTCTTGTTTGCATTATTGGCTATATTTTAATCCAAACAAACAAGTTTCAGGCTTCACTTCCTCTGCGGGTTGACACCCGCAGTTTCAAGTATGGTAGGTATGAATAGGATCCGGAAAGTACTGTTTTCGGAACAAGAAAGTAGCCTATACCCGAAGCTATCAGAAAAACGAAGATTTTTTTCAGACTAAATCCCCAGAATATCGGACAGCTTGCCTTTGTCAAACCCGACAATGAATTCTTCTGAATCATCATATTGAATCTCTGTTACAGGAACTCCCATCTGACCGGTTTTTTCAACCATCTTTTCGGCTTCCTTCTGATTAAGGTCAACATACACAACTTCGTGTTTTATGCCCTTGCTATCAAGCCACGACTTTTCCATCTTACAGTAAGGGCATGTCATTGTGGAATAAAGTTTGATATTTGTTGGCTTAAGAGGTTCCACTCCTGCACTTTTATTAATCAATTCCTTGAAAGTCTTACCAACCTGAGATGCTATTTGAGCAATTGCTGGATTATGGGAAATGCTTCCCAATACATCGGCGCTTCCTACTCCGATCTTTACCTCGTCATCTTTTTGAAAAACGACAATGAGAGAAGGAAGAAGACCTACTAAATTGGGATCAGATGCAACTAAATTTCCAAGCCAGGTTGGATCGTATAAAGTGATAGCCTCCCCGTTACCATTTGGAAGCTCCACCTCACCGACAACTTTCAAACCTTTGGATTTTGCCTCTTTTTTGACATTTTCCAAAGTTTTCTTTAAATCAAAGGAACTTTTTCTGAAATATGATATGTTCATTATTTTAAATATTAATTAATCAGCTTTCTTTAAGGAAATTCTGCAATAAATAACTAATCTTGGCAGTTTTTTTACTTTTCAGTTGATAAAAAACTTCCTTTCCTTCTTTCCGTGAGGAAACAAGGCCGGCGAGTCTCAATTTTTCCAAATGCTGCGACACCGCTGATTGCGAAAGACCGCAATTCCCTATCAGCTCTGTAACATTTTTTGGACCCTTGGCAAGACACGTAAGAAGTTTTATTCTTACAGGGTTGGCAAAAGCTTTGAGAGCTAAGCCTTTCATGATAATATATTAGCAAAGCCTAATATATTGTCAATACCTAAATATGGAGTCATTTACTTTAATCATTCTCGGCATCACTAGTAATCTCGCCCACAAAAACCTGTTACCAGCCTTATTTGCTTTGGATCAAAAGGGACTTCTGCCTAAATCCATGCATATTGTGGGTGTTGCCAGAAGGGAATTATCTTCAAATGAATTTCATGACCTTATTGCAGGGACGCTCCCGACAAACGCCGAGAGTCAACAAAAAGAAGGCTTTCTATCCCGTTTCCACTATATTTCCGGTTATTTCGAAGGCATGGAATCAGGCGAAAAAAACCTTTACTCAAAACTCAAAAAATTCCTAGACTCGCACGGAGAAGCTTGCGACAATAAACTTTATTATCTTGCCACCTACCCCAATTTGTACCCAGCGATTTTTTTTGCGTTGGACAAATTTGGTCTTAATACCCAGAACTGCGGATGGGTGCGACTCATGATAGAAAAACCGCTTGGTTCCAATCTGGAAACTGCCAAGGCACTTGATACACTACTTCACAAATATTTTTCGGAGGATCAGATTTACAGGATGGATCACTACCTCGGCAAAGAAACTGTCCAAAACCTTCTTACTTTCCGTTTTGCCAATAGTTTGCTTTCCCCTCTAATGAACAAGGATTATGTTGACAACATCCAGATTACTGCATCTGAAAAAATTGGCATTTCCGGCCGGGGCGGATATTATGATTTGGTAGGAGCCCTAAGAGACGTAGGACAAAACCACCTACTCCAAATGCTTGCTGTTGCAACAATGGAACTTCCCCAAGGGTTTAGCAATGAGTCAATAACTAAAGAACGCATTAAAGTTTTAGGATCTCTGGTCCCGAAACCTGACCGTGTGGTTTTTGGCCAATATAACGGCTATTTATATGAAGATAAAGTTTCACCTGAATCAAAAACAGAAACCTTTTTTGCTCTCGAAACAGAAATAAATAACGATACGTGGAAAGGAGTACCAATTTTTCTACGCTCAGGTAAAAGTCTCGATCAAACATTTACTCAAATTGTGATTGTATTCAAAAAACCCTCCGATAAGCTTTTCTCTCATCTAGAACTATCCTCCGAACCAAATATTCTGACTTTCAAGATCAAACCGGAAGAAGGAATTGCATTTTCAATCCTGACCAAAAAACCTGATATCAAATTCCGTTTGCAATCAAACCTACTGGAATTTCACTACCCTGAACAATCAATCATCCCCGAAGCTTATGAACATTTGCTTCATGATGCCCTAATTGGAGACCCAACATTCTTTACCGATGCAGCAGAAATTGAAGCCGAGTGGAGCTTTATCGACCCAATCTTGACAAAAAAACAACCCATTTACGTTTATGAACCCGGCTCCCCTGGTCCGGAGGAAGCAACTAAGTTGCTTTCCTCAACCGGCCGAGAGTGGATCTGACACAAATTTTATATACCGTCATAATTAGTCCGTCCAGGAATGAATTTCTGTTTCCGGAAGTTTGATCTTTTTGGGGATAACTAAAATCAAGATAGAAGCGGAGATCACTGCTAAAATTCCCACCACAGAAAAAGTCATCCTTTCACCAACATAACTGGTTATTACTCCTGCCACTGCAGGCCAAATAATATACGATAGATTTGCAATTGAGCTGGTAAGCCCAATTATATGTTTCTTCTCTTTTCCCATTCTGAAAGCAAGGTCCGAATACACGCTATCGAGTAATGGATAGCTAACTGCCAAAGCCACAGAAGAAATAAATACCATTAAAAGTTGCCAGACCACATTTCCGGAGATAGCTAGTCCCACCAGGAAAATTCCGGCAACAAGCATAAACTTATCTGCAAGAATCTTTTTACCTTTATAGATTCCTTTTTTGGCAAGGATAAAACCCATAAAAAGGGGCGGCAACATATAAAAAGGCAGGAAAAGTCCACCCCAAAAGTTGACACTTGCCAATTTTTCCGTCCAAACGGCACCCGTTGTCCAAAAAGTAGCATCAATAAATCCTAAAACAAGACTCATCAGAATTGCCGGCCAAACGTGTTCAGTTAAAGTTAACCAGTGTTTCAGTTCCTGAATCGGGTTAACTTCCTTTATATCCGTCTCGATAGGCCCAACGTGTGTGGATTTGTGGGAAAAATAGACAAGGAGAGCAATTACTAAAATAAGAATGATAAAGCCGATAACAGGAATCTTACCTTGAAAAAGCAGCCATGCACCAACCATTGGTCCCAAAAAATAAGCTAGGTTTTTGAAAACATCTATTATTCCCCAAGAAGCGGACCGCATATGAAGTGGAATGGTGCTTCCAACAAATTCATAGTTGGCAAAATTAATGAGTTCATAATAAATCCCCCAAAGAGTCATGGAAATCAAAAAGAGAATGACAAGCGGTTTATATGAGGCCCCAAATAACATCAATGCAGTTACACCAATCGTTATTATTGAAAGAAAAATTAATCTTCTGACGGTCTGCCCTTTTAAAAGATGGGGAAAAACTATATCCGCCGCAAATCCCACAATCGACTGAAAACTAATAATAAGACCCATGATTACGGAACTTTTTAAAGTGTCCTGAATTAGATTTGGTGCCCAGAAGCTGATTACACCATCGGCAAAGCGGATAATAAAAAGTATGAAGGAAAAAGAAATAACACGCGACCAGACTGGATCCGACCTAACCAAATCATAGAAGTGCTTCATACCAAATCTCACTTTTAGATTAGCACTCAGACTTCCATAAATCTAGGGAAATAACAGACATGTAGAACCCTCGACTTGGAATCTGCTACCTCTAATGTTCCAATATTTGAAGTTTGAAGTTCGTACCTGCACGGGCAATTACCCTTACCTTTCCCCCAACTGGAAAAGTAAACTTAGGGTTAGTATGGCCAAAGTCCAGGTCAGCGACTACCGGTACACCTCTAAGTTCATTTTTGGCATTGACCATTTCCAAAAGCATCTCATTCGTAACCATTGATTCGAGCTGAAATTTACCAATTAAGACCGCCTTGACGCCACCAAAACCCGGCTGCTGAACTAAGGAAGTAAGAACTCTATCAAAATGATACGATTTCCATTCAAAATCATCTTCAATAAATAAAATTGAATTATAAAACTTGGGCATAAATTCAGTACCTTGTAAAAGGCCCATACTGCTTAAGTTTCCTCCAATAGCTGTCCCCTCTGCTTCCCCTTTATGTATCACCAATGGTCCAGGATTATCGATAAGGTGACGGTTATCTTGGTCTGCCTCCCAGTTATCATCACTCCATTTGACTGGCGATGTAATTTCAAAGTGAGCACTTTCCATTACACACTTTTTGAAATACTCTAATGTATAGTCAAAATACCTCTTCATCCCAAAAGTGCTAAACATTGGGCCGTGATAAGTTACTAAGCCGGTCTTTGCATAGATAGCATCACAAAGAGCAGTGATATCAGAATAACCAATAAAAATCTTCGGATTTTTCTTAATTAGTTCCCAATCGATAAAGGGCAAAAGTTGGTTGCTGCTAAATCCACCCTCAATCGCGATCACACCTTTCACCTCCGGATTGGCAAAAGCCTCATGCAAGTCCTCAATTCTAGACTTTACAGAAGATGAATCAAAAATATCTTTTTCCTCAATGTGTCTGCCAAAACTAACCCTGAGTCCCAATTCCTCAATAAATCTTTTTGTAGCAACCTGTCTCTGAGATTCATTATCAATCGCGTATGAATGTGAGGGGGCAATCATTCTAACGAGATCACCCTTTTTGAGCTTTGGAGCAAGGATTACATCAACCATTTACAAATTTATTATATGCTTTTTTCCCTTCCACCCAAATCTTTTTACCGACGAACTTATAACCTTTGCGATATTTTACTGAATACTCGCTACCCTTAATTGGCATGGGAAGATTTTTACCAAGATAATATTCAACACTATCTTTTCCCAAATAGGCTGTAAAATGCGCATATGTCCAAAAACTCGGGAACCCTGTTATCAAATAACCATCTTTGTAAAAACCAACATCGCCTCTGGGATCCGCTAAAAGTCTAAGTCCGTATTTTATGGAATCTTTTGCCCCCTTCCCCAACCACTTCGCTTCTTTTCCAAGTCTAAGAAGCCTGTTTGTTCTGCCCAGCATCTCAGCGTAGAGATTAGCAGCAGTTAAACTCCAACTGTCCCCTTTTTTGGGCCAACCAGCCGAACAGAATTTTTGCAGATCTGGATTAAGTGCCATGTTAGACTGACCTATCACAAGCTTGCGACCAATAGTCTTAGGTATAAGGCGTTTTACTTCTTTGTGAATAAATTCATATGACACCAAATCCGGTTTACCATCCAGCTGCGCCATGTGTATTGCGTAACCGCCATTAAATGCAACACCATTGATAGATGCCAGACTCTTCATGATTTTCTTAGCAATTTTGATAGAACCCGAGTCAAGTGTCATAAAGGAAACTGCCATAGCCCAAAAATAACCTTTGTTATATTTAGCTCTTGGTGAGAGATCATCCACCACCTGCACAAATCCAGTACTCTCATTAACTCCAACACTATATCCCCATCCAAAAATGTCGGGGTAATAAAAGAAGGATATCTTTTTGCCATCAAGGTTCATCTTGACCACCCTAAACGGATACTTGAATTTAGTTTTGCTATCCATGTCGGAGTCCTCCTCCGTATGAACCACTCTCACCTCTCCTGTCTCTTTATCCTGAACAAGTAAGCTTTGGCACCCCACCACACCTTCTGATTGCAAAAAGGCCCCTTCTGCCCGATTAATTCCGGCGCCTTCGCACGATCCGTAAAATGCCAGCAGATACCTCTCCAACCAATTAACCCCGTCAATCTCAAAAATTCTCTGTTTTGCCAAGGCTTCTGTCTTCCGAAGCTGATCCGCCGCCAGCCTTAAAACCTTGGTTTTCCCTCGGCTAGGAAGATTTTCTTTTAGAGTAGTTTGGATATACTTTCTGTTTTTAGCTGCCAAGTTCTTAAAAGCCACATCCACGCTATCGCCTTGAATATCAATAATTTCAGAAGACATAAAACCGGAAAACTTGCCAGAAACGTTCATTGAATTAGGCCTATTTTAAGGCCTAAGAGTAAGTTTGTCTACTCTTTAAGATCCTTGGCATACTTGGACAGGAGACTCCCTATTATGTCAGGAAATTCAACACCGTGCATCGACATAACCTCTGTCATTGGAAGCCCCATATCCGGGCCAAATGCGGTATTTGGATTACTATCAGTAAAGTACGGGGTCTTCGTTTCATCATCCACCCGGACATCAAATTTTGCATAATCCTTATGATGAAGTCCCCCGAAAGCTCTTACTGCCAATTTGGTAATTTCATATCGTAGGTCATCTCCGACAGGAATATACTTATATGCCCTGACATCATCATACGACTCAAAACTGGTAAAGAAATGTTTGCCGTCAGGTTTATTCCTAAACACTTTCTGGCCCATAAATACATTACGTTTGGCTCCATCATCAAAAACAACAACCGTTATTTCCGGCCCGTCGACAAACTTCTCAACAATCGCCGGGATATGATAGGTAGAAATCATCTTGTTGGCTCTGAGCTGAGCTGCACGGAAACTTTCCTTAACAGCGTGGTTGTCAATTCCGACGCTTCCACCGCCCTCATTAAGTTTAATGATCAGGGGTAACCCCAAATCTTCATCAATATGAACCCCTGCGCGTCTTATAAACTGAAATGGGGGCGTGGGAATGTCATATGCCATTAAAAGTCTTTTAGTCAAATTCCGATTGTTGCCGATAATAAGCCCCTCCATTCCTGCTCCGGTATAGGGAATGTTGGCAAGTTCAAGTGCCGCAGGAACTGATGGCTGAAGCTGGTCCCGTCCTTTAAGAGTATCTACAAGATTAACAACCAGGTCGGGTTTATCAACCAGTAAATTCGTATAAAAATATTGATCCCCAGGAAGAGTTCTTACTTGAATTCCCAATTTTCTGATTTCTTCGGAAACTTCCACCGCTCTCTCTTCCACCTCGACTTCCGCTTCATACGCAGAGCGCGTCGCAAAATTTTCTCTTTGGACACTACTGTAAGCAACCACCACTAAACGAAGTTTTTTGAGTGCATCTTTATCTACTACAAGTTTAATTTTTTTGTTAGACGCAAACTTTTTCACCTCAGCTTCGTCTTCGTTTCGTGAGTTGGGCATGTTATATAATTCATGGTAGCAAATTAATTATGAAGAAAAAAGTACTTGTCGGAGGAGTCTTTGATATTCTCCACTTCGGACATCTTCAATTTCTGAAAAATGCCAGGGGGTTGGGAGATTATCTTGTCGTGGCCCTTGAGTCGGATGAGAATGTCAGGAAGATTAAAGGAGAAAAAAGACCAATTCATACACAAAACCAAAGGCGCGAGATCTTAGAATCTCTAAAATTTGTAGACGAAGTAATATCTCTTCCCGAAATGAAAAGCGACGAGGATTACAAAAATCTAGTGATAAAAATTAAACCGGAGATAATAGCAGTCACTGCAGGCGATCCCATTTTAGAGACGAAAAAAGCTCAGGCAGCCCTTATTGGAGCCGAAGTAATTGAAATCCCAAAAATTGAAGTGTCCTCCACTTCTCAAATAGCCAAACTACTGGGACTCGAATAAACGAAGAGGAATTATTTCAGCCTGGCAAGCTGTGAATCAACCATAAGATGAACCAAATCCTTAAACGTGGTTTTCGGAGTCCAACCAAGCAATTTCTTGGCCTTACTGGCATCACCAACTAAGGGGCCTGTTTCTGTTGGTCTTATGAAGCGTTTATCAACTACAACATAGTCATTCCAATTAAGGCCAACATAGTTGAATGCTTCCTCACAAAGTTCCTTAATAGTGTGGGTTTCCCCCGTTGCCACGACAAAATCTTCAGGCTCTTTGTATTGCATAATCATCCACATTGCCTCGACATAATCCCCAGCAAATCCCCAATCACGTTTGGCATCAAGATTTCCCAAAGCCACTTTTCCATTTCTAACAATCGGCTCTCCTTCTTCATTAAGATGATCGGAATCCTTTATTCCAAGCTTGGCACATGCAGCTGCGTAAGTGACCTTTTGTGTTACAAATCCCAAGTGACGGCGGGGCGACTCATGATTAAAAAGAATGCCGTTTGTTGCAAACATATTAAAGCTCTTTCTGTAAATTCTTGTCATCGCATATGCATAAAGTTTGGAGGCGGCATAGGGATTTGCAGGATTAAGAGGAGTTTCCTCATTTTGAGGAATTTCTTTAACCCAACCAAACATTTCCGAGGAACTTGCCTGATAAAACTTTGATTTGGGGTTAACGTCAAGAGTGGCATCGAGTACCCTGTGGGCTCCAATGGCTGTAATTTCCGCTGTATGGATCGGCTGCTTAAATGACTCAGAAGGATGGGATTGAGAAGCAAGATTGTAAACCTCATCCGGATTAACTTTTTGTATTATTTCCCGGAGAGAAATAGGATCAAGAAGATCCCCCTGATAAAGTTTAAGTTCTTCCTGAATATGCCCTATATTGGCATAATCTTCATGAGAAGTTTTCCTCACTATCCCGGAAACTTCATAACCTTTTTTAAGAAGAAATTCTGCCAAATAGCTTCCGTCTTGGCCGGTAATGCCAGTAACAAGTGCTGTTTTTTTTGCCATTCACAGAGATTGTAGCATATGTTAAAATTGCAAGCTAGATAGAAACTTAGGGAATCCACATATTCCCCACAAGATTTATTTAATCAGGAAAGGAGGCGACTTAATTCAGATGTTCATCATCAAAAAGAAAAAGGGAGAAACCGACGATAAACTAATTGCAAGATTCAGGAAGAAAACTCTTCTTGAAGGTGTCATGCAGGAGTATCGCGACCGCGAGCATTATAAAAAGCCCGCCGAGAAACGAAAAGAAGCAAAATACAGAATCGCCCATTCCATTGAATTGGAGAAAAGAAAAAGTTACTAACCCTAAATTGTAATTTTTTTCATCCACGTTTCCACAAAAACTTTTCTGTGATATAGAGATGCCCCATATTTTTTAATGGCGTCCCGATGTTGGCGTGTGCCATATCCTTTATTTTTAACCCAACCATATTTTCTATATTTGGTTCTTCTACCGATTTTTATCATCAAATCGTCACGATGGACTTTTGCAATAATTGAAGCTGCTGCAATAGAAATTGATTTAGTATCACCTTTCACAATTGCCTGCTGACGTCCGTTGACCTTTTTCAAAAACTTTCCATCTTTACCTTTCCTGCGCCGCGTGGGAAGGCCGGGAACATAAGAAATAAAAAAGGCATCGGCAAGTAAAAAATCAATCGGCCTTCCGAGTCTTTTCCTTGCACCGGAAATCGCTTTACGAAACGCTATTCTTGTTGCTTTTGCCATTCCAAGTTTATTAATCTTCCGAACCGACACCTCTCCGATTCCCCAAGTCAAACAATTTTTCTTAATCCACTTTTCGGCAATTTCCCTTTGTTTGGAAGTTAATTTCTTGGAATCATTGATAACGACATGGTCATGCGGGTAACTCGATCCGGAGGGCAGCACTTGTAAAAAATCCTTTTCAAAAGCCACACATCCAGCCACAACTGGTCCGGCAAAAGAACCTCTCCCAACCTCATCACATCCGGCAATAATCTTGCAGTCTTTTTCCCAAAGCTTTCTCTCGAAAGAAAAATTAGGAAGCACCATGGCGCCTGAATTATATCACCAGTAGTAATGTTCTTGTGCAGGCTCAAATTTTCTGATACAATTGAGGCTCAGATGAAATCAATTGTCCGATTTTTCTCAGAGGTTAAGTTTGAGCTGTCCAAAGTTACCTGGCCCAAAAGGCAGGAGGTAGTCAGGCTCACTCTAATAGTCTTTTCGATTTCTCTTGTGGTAGGACTTTATGTCGGAGGTTTAGACTATGGTTTTACCAAACTTTTGACAGTAATCTTAGCCAGATAACTGATGTATAATTGACTTTCGGCCAATTTTTACCAAACAAAAATATGAGCGACGATCAAGCTAAAGAATCCATACAAGAAGGAGTTTCAGAACGTGGAACCGGAAGGAAAAAGATTCCAGGTCATATTGTGGTTGCTCAAACAGACGACCCCAAAGCAAAATGGTATGTAGTCCATACTTCTTCGGGGCATGAAGTACGGGTCATGGAAACTCTCCGCCAAAGGATAGAAACAATGAACTTATCAGGCAAAGTTTTTGAAATGCTTGTTCCTACCCAGGATAAAGTAATTATCAGGGGCGGTAAAAAAGCAACAATCAAAGAAAAAATATTCCCCGGCTACCTTCTCATCAAGATGATTTTGGATGATCCTACCTGGTTAGCCGTAAGAACCACAGCAGGAATCACAGGATTTGTGGGAACAGGAGACACTCCTACTCCACTTTCCGAGACAGAAGTTGCTAATATCGAAAAGTTTATAAGTTCTCCCGCTCCAAGGTTCAAAACAAAGTTTTCTGTCGGCGAAGCCGTTAAAATTACAGACGGACCATTTACTGATTTTTTGGGAACCGTAAGCAGCCTTGATGAAACAAGAGGAAAAGTCAAAGTTTTGGTCTCCATCTTCGGACGCGAAACTCCGGTTGAACTCGACTTCTTACAAATCCAAAAAGTATAATGACAGAATTTGGAGAACCCAAAAACCCTATCGAAATAAGAATTCCGGCAAGCAAGGTTTTGCGTGCAGCATTAGAAGAAAATGCCCCAAATTTTTATAATCATGTCTATATAATAGGTATCAGACAGGACAAGGAGCATCCTGAATTGATAAAATTCATTGCAAAAATGGAAGATGGGAGACCGGTAACGCTTATGGCAGCCAGTCCAGATGAATTACAAAGATTCCAAGAAGAAGTTATAAAACTGCAAGAGAATAACTCCGGATACTAAATTTAATTCTACGGGTGGAACGGCCGCGTAGACCCGTGTCGGCTTCGCTCCGGTATGTTTACTTAAATATCCGCCACTAAGTAATCTTTTAAGAACTGATTTGGTGTTTTTAGGTTAAGACCAAGATGTGCTCTTTTGGAATGGTAATAATTAAGATAATTATATAGTTCTGT
>JAJYIG010000029.1 GCA_021790215.1 bacterium | reverse complement strand
AAGACTTATAAAATTGTTTAAAAAAAATAAGGAAAAAAGAATTCATTTTGGCTGTGGTCCAAGAGTTCTTAAGGGTTGGGTAAATATTGATTTATCTTTCACCCCATATGCTGACTACCTTAAATACTATACAGATCAATTTTATCCTAGTAATATTCGTGGTAATAAATCCGATTTTGTAAGCTTCGATGTTACAAAATCTCCACTTCCTTTGAAGAGTAACTCTGTAGATCTAATATTCCATGAAGATTTTCTTGAACACCTTAATCAAAAAGAACAAATATTGTTTTTGGCAGAAACTTTTCGGGTTTTGAAACCCGGGGGAGTGCATAGAGTAAATACGCCTGATCTGTTGTCATCAATGAAATCGCATTCAAAGTTTGATCTAGGTTTTCAAGGTGTTTTTATAGAAGAATGGGACAAAAGTTTACATCTGAACTTGCTTACGAAGAAGACTTTGAAAGAAATGGCGCTGATGGTGGGTTATAAAAGGGTTGTTTTTCAGAGAAGGAACAAAAGTATTTCTTCGGGAATACCTCGAGAATATCGCCCTGATCCACACGATCGTCCGGAAAATGGAAACATTTTTGTTGATTTAATCAAATGAAGGTTTATATTTTACCGGTAGATAGAATTTTTCAACCTGAAAACCAATCATTTATTTACCCTAAGGGAAATATTGATTATGGTGTTGAACAAGATTTTTTATATTTCTTACAACATAATAAGCAACTAGTAACGAATGATAAAAAAATTGCCGATTATCATTATCTACCAATATACTGGACCAGGTGGCACTTAAACCATGATTATGGGAAGAAAGGTCTGTCAGATCTGTCTAGCGAGGTTAAATTTAGATTAATTGATGATCGCAAAACTTTTACAATCTGCCAGTATGATGATGGGCCGTTAGTTAAACTTGGAAAAACCATAATATTTCTTTCTTCTAGAAAGGAGAAAACAGGAATCGATATCCCGTTACTAACAAATTCTCACAAACGGCCTATCTTGAAACCAAGAAAGAAATATTTAGCTTCATTTGTTGGACGGCTGGAAACAAATATAATCCGCAGTGAAATGGAACGAACTATTAAGGATTATCCGGGAATATTAATAAAGAACGGAGACTATGATGAAAGTGCTTTTGTGAAGAGTATTCTTGAGTCATATGTGGCATTAGCCCCTAGAGGTTACGGTGGTAGTTCCTTTAGATTTTATGAGGCCATGCAACTTGGGGTTCCACCATTATTAATAGGAAATATTGATACACGACCCTTTAAAAAGTTCATTAATTGGGAAGCATGTAGTTTTTATACAAAAAGACCCGATAGAATTCCAAAGATAATATCTAGTTATTCCAAATTAGATCTACTAAAAATGGGGGAAAATGCAAAGAAGGTATACGACGAGTTAATTGCGTATCAAAGGTGGTGTATTTTTGTATTAAAAGAATTGAATGACATTAAGCAAACATAAAGAAATTAAGGAGTTCGCAGAGGAAGCAGAGATCGTTTGGTCCACAGCATATAACGTATTTACTTCTTTAATAAATAAAAATAACCTTAAAAAGGGTGTTGAAATAGGTGTGGCTTACGGGGGACATTCTGAAGCAATCTTAGCGAATACTAAAACAAATATCCTATATGCAATAGATCCGTTTCGGCATAACAAAGATTATATTGATCCATTTAATTTTTCACAAGAAAGATTTGAAGGGATTTATCGTTTTTCAAAGCAAAGACTTTCATTATTTTCGCCCAGAATAAAGATTATTCGAAAGTATTCTCACGAGGCTGTTAATAGATTTACTAATAGTTCTCTTGATTATGTTTATTTCGATGCTGATCATAGTTATGCCGGTGTTTTAGAAGAGCTATCTGACTGGTTTTTTAAAATTAGAGACAATGGTATATTAGGCGGTCACGATTATAATCATGTTAATTTTCCGGGTGTAAAGGAGGCGGTGGATGAATTCTTTACCAGATTTGGATGGAAAGTAAATTATGACAAAAAAAGCACTGTTTGGTGGGTAATAAAAAAACCTATCAATATCAGTTTTATCATTCCGGCTTATAATTGCGCAGACACGATTAAACAATCTATAGATTCAATTTTTGATGGTAACTATAGTCAGGGAGACGAAATCATTATCGTTAATGATAACTCAACGGATAAGACGAAGGAAGGATTAGTTAAAATTAAAGAGAAACACCCACAGATTCGAGTCATATCTCACCAAGTAAACCGGGGGGGAGGCGCAGCAAGAAACACAGCCGTTTTGAATTCTAAGAACCAGCTAATCTTTTGTTTAGATTCTGATAATATCCTTAAATCAAATTCCATTAGTTCTTTAAAAGAATTTCTTATTAGATTTGCAAATCACGCAGTTTGTTTTGATGAAATAAAATATTTCCGTAGTAGTACCGCTGCATTTTCACATAGTTGGAAATTCAATTTACCACAATATACACCTCGGGTTATTCTTTCTCAGACAAAAACGCCAGGGAGTAGTGGGCAGTATCTTTTTACCAAAACAAGCTGGATCAATAGTGGTGGTTATCCCGAGTTTGCTTATGCCCTAGATACTTGGGGTTTTGGATTACGACAAGCCTTTGCTGGTTACCCTATTTATCCAATGAAAGGATATTATTACCATCGTATAAAAGACACATCCTACTGGACGGAAACAGCGAAAAAAATTAGAGTTTCTCTAATTGCTCTTCAAATATTGCTTCCCTATGCTGACAAAATTAAAGAGAGCTCTCTTAAATACTTGTTCTCTCATAAAGGCAGAATTAGTTGGTTTGAAAATATAGAACGCTATCCTATTCTCCTGAAAACGCCACCAGACAACCTTTTTGAAAAGTTGAAAAACATCTATAGAACATATATACGACTATGAAGCTGCATCTACGTTGCGGTGGATATTACACCGATGACTATAAAAATATTGACCTTTCCAAGAAAGGTTATTTTGCTAAAACTAAAAGTAAAGTAGATTTGTTTACAAGATTTTGTTCAAATATTAAGCAACACATTGTCAATTAAATTATATTATTAAATATGATAAAAAGGGGAATATATAATTTATTCCATAGAAAAAAAAAGATATCAAATTGGGATTTGGTAGTAAAAAAATGGCAAGAAGACAACGGAAATAAAACTCTACTCGTTGAATATATTTTAAACAATAATTCAGTAGTAGTTGAAGTCGGTGGTTATTTAGGTGATTGGAGTAGCGAAATATTCGCCAGGTACTCTTCTAATATTTATGTTTTTGAACCTCTAAAAGATAATTTCAAGAAACTTAAAGGAAGGTTTAAATTTAATAAAAAAATCCGGCTGTATAATTTTGGATTATGGAAATGTAACGGTAAATTATCAATTAAAGCAGACAATGATAGCAGTTCATTAGTAAGGCCTGGAAGCCAAAGGGAAGTGGTTAATGTAAGGGATGTTATTGAGCTAAAGAATATAATAGATACTAAATATATCGACTTGATGCAAATTAATATTGAGGGTGGTGAGTTTGCTCTTTTAGAACGATTAATTGAAACCGGGTATATCAATAATATAAAGAATCTACAAATTCAATTCCATAAAGATATACCAGAAAGTTCAAGAAAGATGGAAATACTGCACCAAAAATTAAGAAGAACCCACATCCAGGTGTTTTATTACTCTTTTGTTTGGGAAGGATGGAAAATTAAGTAATGAACAGATACACATCGATATTTTTAAAAATAGTAAGAGACAAATCGAGCCAAATATTAGAGGGGCAACAAGTATCAGTAGGGGGTGCTGGATTTGATCATAATAGAGCTCAGGAATATGAATTGGAAAACGAAAGTTTGTACATTAAGGGGTATTTTAAAAAAATATACGATGACGTTCTTGTGGCTAAGAAAAGCAGAAATATTTATTTCCAGGGCACAATGAACGAGTTTTATAAGAATGAGAGCAAAGAAGTTTGGCAAAAAGACGCTCAATCTTGGGTAAACAAAAATAATCTGGAAATAGGTTGTGGTCCGGTGGGAAGTTTACTTCAATGGTTTTGGCTTAAAAACGTCAAGGTAATAGATCCCCTTGCTTTAGAATATAAAAATTGTCAATTAAAAGAGTTTAAAAAAACACTTTTTTGGCCATCTGTAAAAATATATTCTATAAAGGCCGAAAAATATATCCCTGCATTAAAATCTAGCATAGACGGTGTTATTATGTTGCGAAACGCCCTAGATCACCTAGAAGATCCAATGAAAGTAATGGAAAATACTGCACGTTATGCCAAAAAAGGTTGCACGTTGCTTTTTTGGTCTGACCTTTGGCATTTAAAAGGGCACGATGAAGGTCATAATAACATTACCCAAAGCATCCCTGCTTTTAAAGCGTTAATCTCTGGATTAGGGTTTAAAATTATTAGAGATGTCCCTAATGTCAGAGAAGGCAATGACACAATAGAGTATGGATGTCGAGCATTAAAACTGTAAAATGCCAAATGTCACAGTATTGATGCCTGTTTTTAATGGTGAGAAATACTTACGAAAAGCGATAGATAGTATTTTAAACCAAGATTACACGAATTTTGAGTTTCTCATAATTAACGACGGTTCAACCGACAAAAGTACTAAAATTATTAAGTCGTATAACGACAAAAGAATTAAACTGGTAAATAATCCATATAACAAGGGTTTGGTTTATAGTCTAAATTTGGGAATTGAGATGGCGCAGGGTAAATACATCGCTCGTATGGATTGTGACGATATTAGTTTACCGAGCCGATTAAAAAAACAGGTAGATCTTCTTGAAAAAACCAAATACGCGCTTGTAGCATCCAAAATTATCACGATTGACAAAAACGGTAAAGAGTTGGGTTTATGGGTTGAAGACCAGAGGGCAATTACTCCGGAGAAAATTCGATCGCAATTACCAAAGGGTAACTGCCTCGCCCATCCTAGCATTATGGTCAGGTCAAATATTATTAGAAAATACTTATATAACTCTAATCAGAATTTTTACACCGAAGATTATGACCTTTGGCTTCGAATGGTGAGTGATGGTAACAATTTGGGAAAGGTTAACGAGGTCCTATTAAAATATCGGATACATCCGTTATCTTGGGGCAGCAGCACAACTTCATGGTTAAAAAGGGCTAGAACTAGGCTGAACTATTTACAAATTAAGATTAAACAGAACAAACTTAAGAGATTTGATTTACTGGTATTTATATATATGTTTCCAGAAGTTTATAACTATGTATATGGTAAGGTCTTAGACAAACTGAGAAGTTTATGGCGAAAGTAAATCAAAACATTTCGTATAGATCTCTGACAGGCCGTTATCCAAATCCGCTCGCAAATTTCGTCGGCAAAAGACCAGAGGTCAACGGTTGGGTGATTTCAGAGTTTGTTTTAAGGAAAATAGTTCCTGTGGTTGGTTTTCACCCCTATCCTTTAACTGAGGAGTTTCTTTTGGCCGCGGTCACGTGTTGGTACCATCCTGAATATATTTTTGAGTGGGGAACAAATATTGGAAAATCTGCCCGGATTTTTTATGAAGTAGTTACCCAATTTGATCTAAAATCTAATATTTATATTATAGACCTACCGGAGGGCGAAGTGCATATTGAACTTCCCCAAAAAGGGGAGGCGGGCTTTTTCATTAAAGATATTCCCAAAGTTAATTTTTTACGTGGGGAAGGATTAACTACTTCTTTGGGAATTGTGAATGACAAATCCATTTATAATAAGAAAATTCTTTTCTTCCTAGATGGCGATCATTCGTATGAAACTATTAAAAACGAAATTGAGGAAATATATAAAGTATGTCAACATGCTTGCATTGTCGTTCATGATACTTTTTTCCAAACTGAAGAGTCAAATTATAATATCGGCCCGTATAAGGCTATACACGAGTTTCTTGAGACACACTCTAACAGAAAGATTATTTTCTCTGCGGACATGTCCTTGCCGGGGATGACTGCAATAATATAATGAAGATAGGGCTTCTTGTTATTGCGACCGGAAAGTATATTAATTTTGCTCAACCTCTTTGGAGCTCCGTTCAAAAGTACTTTTTTTCAGAGGGAAATGACAAGGTTTCTATGTTCATTTTTACTGACGCAGCCGAAGTTCCCAAGGGAACTATTAGGTTCTATCAAAGGCACGAGAAGTTTCCTGCTCCGACACTATATCGTTATAAATGGTTTTTAAAACAGAAAAAGAAACTTTCAAAAATGGACTATTTATTTTATTGCGATGTTGATATGAAATTGGTCTCACCCGTCGGAAAAGAAATTTTAGGTAATAGAGTTGCCACTTTGCACCCCGGCTTTTTTGATAAGCCGAGGAAAGTTTTTTCTTACGAGAAAAGGAAAGAATCAACTGCTTTTATTTCATCAAATCAGGGAGATAACTATTTTTGCGGCGGTTTTAACGGCGGGAGGGCGGAAGAATTTCTAAAAATGGCTGAAGTTATATCCCGGAACGTGAATAAAGATTTACAAAACGGCATTATAGCCGAGTGGCATGATGAGAGCCACCTGAACAGGTACCTGATAGATAACAAGCCCGACAAAATACTAACACCTGATTACTGTTTCCCGGAAGAACTTTCCTCTACGTTTAAGGAAAGCCATCCAGAGATAAAGACAAATTTTTACCAGTGGTTCCCTGCCTCTTTAAATGAATACTCTGGTAAACCAAAAATAATCGCCCTCTACAAAAACCACGAGAGCGTTCGCTATTCGGGATTCGAGTATTGGTATGGTCAGATCAGGAGAGATCTGGTGAATAAAATTGTCATGACGAGAAATACTGTCGGTGACGCTCCACATGTTTTCAAGGCAGTCCTTTTTCGCTTAATGTGTGATCATCCCGGGATGTGGGCATATAAATATTATCGGAGCAGAACAGACGAAACTTGCCTGACGCGTTCTCTAAAGAATGATAAAGGTGGTAGGACAATAGACCTAGTATCGGTTGGTTTTAATAATCCCGAAGTTATCGAGAGACAAATAAAGCTTTTAAAAAAGAATTTGAAAGACAAATATGTCTTGCTGATCGCGGACAACTCTAATGATCCGGGTAAGCGCAAGAAAATAAAAGAGATTTGTCAAAAGTATAATACAGGATATATTTCGCTTCCGGAAAATCCTTTTAGCAAAAAACCAAGTTTGGGTAACCTCTCCCATGGTTCGGCTTTAAATTGGGTTTATCGAAACTATATCCAAAAAAGACCGGGGCGTTATTTTGGTTTCCTGGATCATGACGTGTTCCCTTACCGAAAGACGAAACTATTAAAATATTTCCGTAAGCTTCCGGTTTTCGGTATAAAACAGTCGCGCACCAGTACGTGGTACTTATGGGCCGGATTTTGTTTCTTTGATAAACACTTTATCGCGAATAAGCCGCTTAATTTTCTTTCAGTAAAGTATGGAAATGAACTCTTGGATACCGGCGGCGGAAATTGGAAACCTTTATATTCCCGCGTTGATCCCAATAAACTCCCTTTATTTAAGCACAGGTATTTAAATCTTACTGGAGGAAATATCGCCCAACACGATATGGTTGAATTCTTCGGTGATTGGATACATCTATTCAACGCCTCAAACTGGTATACTATGGATTATTCCAAAAAAATAAAAAGAGACCTCTTAATCGCTAATCTAATTAAGAAATATGAAAATAGGTAGAATTTCTTTTGGCCAAGACTACGGAGAAATTGGGTACTTCTCGCGGTTTAACCCGCAAACTTCCAAATATAAATACGCAAATTGGGGTAGCCGGAAATGGGAATATTATTATGTTGAGAAAATATTAACGGATATTGGAATAAAAGGTAAACAGGTTGTTGATGTGGGGATTGGCAGACCAATTGATTCTGATTTCTATAAATTCTATGTCAAATCAGGATGTTTCCTTACCGGGTTTGACCCCGATGGCAGGCTAAAACCGGTAACAGTTTTATCAAAGAAGTGTAAAATAATCCGGAGTTCCGCCGAGAAAATGAAAACTGGAACAAAGAAGGCTGATATCGTAGTTGTCATTTCTGCCTTTGAACATTTTCCCGAGAAAGTATTCAAACAAACAATTAAGGAGATTTATCGGATTATAAAAGACAACGGTCACTTAATAGTTACTTTAGACATGACCGTTTGCAACCATAAGAAATCTGCCCCATGGGCAATTCTCGAGAAGACTATCAATAAAATACCTCCCCAAGAGAATAGTTTACCTCTTCCAAAAAATTACGCCCCTTTGTCTTTAGAAAGATTTCTGAAATTAGTGTCACTATATTTTTATGTAAAGGATAGTAAAATCTTCAATTCGGAATTAAATCGGTGGCTTCGCGTCTATTCCTGGAGTTGGAATTCCTGTGTTGCGTATATCCATTTATATAAGAAATGAGCGAATGAGAAGCATTGTTGGCAAATTCCGAAAAAAATCGGGAAGATACAAGAAATTTGTTATCTGGGGAGAAAGGTCTCCGAATATCGACAGCTTCCGTTATATTATGCATCATTATTACGATACACTTAGGAAGTTGAATATTCCGGCAATTTGGGTAGACGATACCAAAGAGAACCTGCAACTCGTAGAGAGTGGGGATTTGGTAATTGCAGCCAACGTTACCGGACGCAACCTGCGATTAAAAAAGAACGTCTATTATTGTCTTCATAATTTTGACCGGGAATTATATCGGGATATCAATAAGAAATTCAGATTGGTTTTACAGGTATACAACAGAGATGCAGATAAGGGAACCGAAAAGTGGGATCCGGTAACGCGTTTTGACAGAAAAGATAAGATACTCTATCAACCGTGGGGAACCAATCTTCTTCCCTGGGAATTTATGTCGCCGGTGGCCCAAGAAAAATCCCGTTTTGTTTTTTGGGTCGGAAGTATTTGGGACAACGAGCAACACCAGGGAAATTTAGGGGTAATAAAAGATCTTAAAGGATCTTTAAAAAAATACGGAATATATTTTGTTCATCTTCGGGTGCCCGATTTGCTTAGTATAAAATTCATGCGCTATTCGCGGATTGCTCCGGCTTTCGGCGGCTTATGGCAGGCAAAAGTAAATTACATGCCTTGCCGGGTATTTAAAAATATTCCTTACGGCCAGCTGGGAATTACAAATATTCCTAAGTTTAAAGAATTATTGGGTGATTCATTTTTAAACGGCAACAGCATTGAAGAATGGGTGGAAGCGGCTATGAATTTATCCTCGTTTGAATATAAAGAGATGGTTTTAGCTCAACAAGAAAAAATAAAATCCCAGACCTATCTTCATAAATTATTAAATATAATGACGGCATTGGAGGAGTAAATGATAATCATCAGAATCATGGCCGGTTTGGGAAATCAGATGTCTCAATATGCTGCCGGGCGGCAGGCAGCGATAAGAAATAAGACCGACTTAAAACTGGATCTGTCCTGGTATGACGACCCCGGTCCGGATACGAAAAGAGAATATTTACTTAAGTATTTCAATATTTCGGCACAGATTGCTTCCGAGGCGGAAATTAAGAAATTAAAAGGAATTCGCGGGTCCTTTTGGGAGAAGGTTGTCGCTACAAGGTTCCCTTCGTTACTGAAAGTCGGCCGGTCGTATTTACTCGAAAATACAACGGGTGCTTACGATCGAAAATTTCTGGAAGTTCGGGACAATACGTACCTGGAAGGCTGGTGGCAATGCGAAAAATACTTCAAAGAAATCGGCGAGACAATTAGAAAAGAACTGACTATAAAAACTAAACCTAATGCCGCAAATGCCAAAATGCTCAAAGAGATTGGGGGGTCAGTTTCTGTTTCGTTGCACATCCGCCGCGGCGATTATGTCAGCAATAAAAATTATACAAAATTTCACGGAGTCTGCGGCTTGGATTATTACCGAAGAGCGGTGAGTTATCTGTCTAAGAGAGTTAAGAGTCCGGTATTTTTTGTCTTTTCGGACGATCCGGAGTGGGTAAAGAAAAACCTTAAGCTAAAGTACCCGACGGTATGTGTTGCCCATAATCTCGGGAAGAACGATTATGAGGATATAAGATTAATGAGTAATTGCCGGCACAATATTGTGGCCAATAGCTCCTTTTCCTGGTGGGGCGCGTGGTTAAATCCGAATCCCCAAAAAATTATCATCGCCCCCAAGCGATGGTATGCTGATCCGGGCGTTAAGAAGAAAGATAGGGAAATTGTCCCGAAGTCCTGGATAAGATTATGAACAGTAGAACAAAGAACCCGGCAATTTCAGTTTTAATGCCGGTTTTTAACAGTGAAGATTTTATCCGGGGGGCGGTGGATAGTATCCTAAACCAGACTTTTAAAGATTTTGAATTGCTTGTTATCGATGACGGGTCAACCGATAATACCTGGAAAATTATTAACTCCTTCTCAGATACGAGGTTAGTTAAACTAAAAAACCCAAAAAATAAGGGGATAGTGTGTTCACTTAATAAAGCCTTGAAGCTTGCCCGGGGTAAATATATCGCCCGCATGGATTCCGACGATATCAGTGTTGCTGATCGGCTGGAAAAACAGTATAAATTTATGGAAAATCATCCGGAGATTGACGTTTGCGGCTCGTGGGTCCGGTATTTTACCCGGGTGCCTGGGATAAGGCGAACGTACGGAACGAAACTTAAACCAGAGGCGATTAAGGCCAGCTTTCTGTTCGAAAACGTAATCCAGCACCCGACGGTGGTTTGCCGGAAAAAGATTTTTAAAAACAAGTCGTATTCTCATGGATATCCACATGCGGAGGACTATGCTTTGTGGGTTACTCTGGCTGACACGTCAAGCTTTGCCATTTATCCGGAAATTCTTTTAAATTATCGGTTACATAAAAACCAGATAGGTCAGCGGGAAAATATTGTTCAAAGCGACTCAGTAAAAAGGGTTCATAAGAAGTTATTGAAAAAAACCGGAGTTAGAGCGTCTCCGAAAGAATTTGCTATTCACGAAAAACTTTGTTCCGGCCAATACGAACCTACCCGGGATTTTGTTGAAGAAGCCCATATGTGGTTAATAAAAATCCGGACGGCAAATTTAAAAAGCAGGGTTTTTGACCCGAAAACCCTTGACACAATCCTGGCGGCCCGCTGGCTTTCAACGTGCTTAATGACCGGCTCTTTAAGACGGTGGGTCTGGAACCGCTATTGGCAGTCCCCGTTTGCGAAGAAAAATATCGGAGACGGCGGAATGATCCGACAATTGTGGCTGGAGAGTACTTTCTTCCCCACCCTTCGGCCATATGTTGTTAAAATGAAATCGTCGCCTTTGGTTAAGAGATTGCTTTTAGGATAAAGATATTTATGGAAAAAATAAAAGATAATCTGTTTTTGATAATTCTTCTTTTGAGCACTTTTATTTCCGGCCTTTTGTGGCTGGTTTTAATCCCTCTTTGGCAAGCGCCGGACGAACAGTCGCATTTCGCTCAACTGGAATATTTAGTGGAAAATAAAACCG
>JAJYIG010000028.1 GCA_021790215.1 bacterium | reverse complement strand
TTTTTGATGCAGCTTATTCTTTTTTCCAAGGGAGTAGGTATGGTGAAATACGTCGGTGGACAGATGATGAATGTCATAAGTAGTAAAGAGACAGTTCGGGATCGACAGAGTCCCGGACAGTGAAGACACCAAGAAAGTCTGTAAACTTATGAGAACAACCATTGTTCCGGCACAAGTAACGACCGTCGAAGATAAGATCGCGGGATCTCTGAATATGACCCAGATCCTTATCCTCATGGTACCCGTCCTCTGGACGGCGCTTGTCTATGTCGTATTCCTTCCTGCCGTCAAAATTGCACCATACAAAATTGTACTTGTTCTTTTTTCTGTTGGTATTTGTGGTGTACTCGCGCTTCGCATTAAGGACAAAATTATTGCCGAGTGGCTCGTGGTTGTTGTGAAATATCAGCTCCGCCCGAGGTATTGGCTATATAACAAGAATTCGCTTGCCGGACGGGAGCTTGATATCCCAGAAGTGGCGGTAGAACCGTCATTGACAAAAAGAACGGCAAAAATAACCAAAAAAGCTAAAGAAATTCGTCTCTCCGTTGCCGACCTGGTACGCCTTGAAAATGCGTTGGGATCAGGAAAAGTTGCTGTCCGATATCAATTTACGAAAAAACATATATGACACTTTTTACAAAAGCAGGAAAAGCCAGTAGTCGTGAACAAATCCAGATTAAAGAGGTTGTGGACGACACGCTCGTACTTCCGGGCAACGAATACCGGCAAATTTTGGAAACTTCCTCGATAAACTTCGAACTCAAAAGCGAAGAAGAACAGGATGTCATTATCGATTCTTTCCAAAACTTCTTAAACGCGCTGCCGTGTCCTATCCAAATTCTTGTCCGTGTGCGGGAAGTGGATATCGACCAATACGTCAAAGATGTTGCAAAGATGAAAGAGAAAGAAACGGTTCCGGCTTATCAAAAGCAAATTGATAGTTATTGCGCCTTCGTTAAGAAACTAGTCTCTGGCAACAAAATCCTTTCGCGCCGGTTTTATATTGTCATCCCGTACAAACATCCGGAGCACCATCAGGATATGAAAGTAATTAAGGAGCACTTGGGACTTGAGCGCGACATCATCATCAAGGGTCTTGAACGAATCCAGATGAAGGCACGAGCTCTCACTGGTATTGAAATACTCAATTTATTTTACGGCCTCTATAATCCGGAAAACATTAAAACGCAGGCAATAACCTGTGAAACCGTCGAGGCACTTTTGAAAAATACCTATGTTTAACCTAAAAAAGAAAGTTAATCATCTCAAACCAGTCAAAGCCTGGAAAAGGAAGCAGAAGCAAAAATATCTTGCCAACCAAGCCGTCAAAATCGCGTTTGGCTCACAAGATCAAGTGGATCTAATTTCCTACAGCGGCCTTAAAGAGGAGTCCTCATATGTACAAATAAATGACCGCTTCGTCCGGACGCTTTTTGTCTCGGGGTATCCCTATGTTGCCTCAACTGGCTGGCTCTCCATGCTTATTAACTTCAACCACAACATTGATATTTCCTACCATATCGAACAGGTTGACCCACTTCTCGCGCTTCCCAAACTCAACCGCAAGATTACCGAGCTTGAATCCACTAAACGCACCATGCTTAAAGAGGGGCGGGTTATTGGCAGTGAAATTAATGATCCCTTAGATTCCGCCAAAGAACTCAAAGATAAAATCCAGCGCGGAATGGAAAAACTATTCCAAATATCCATTTACATGACGATATCAGCAGACAGCGTGACGGATCTCAATAAAACAACCAAACTTCTCGAAACCGTTATGCAGACGCGCCTTTTTTATATTAAAGTCGCGACATTCCAGCAAGTTGAGGGGTTGCAATCCATTCTTCCCAGATCCGAAAACAAGCTCGCGCAGAAACGAAACCTTGATAGCTCAAGTGCAGCCCTTACGTTTCCCTTTGTTTCCTCAGAACTTGTACAGGAATCGGGTATTCTTTATGGCATTAATAAATCCAACAATTCTTTGGTTATTATCGACCGTTATTCGTTAAACAACGCTAACTCCATTATTTTCGCCCAATCGGGTAGCGGAAAAAGCTATACCGCCAAAGTCGAAATCCTTCGCCACCTTATGCAGGGCACAAAAGTTATCATTATTGACCCGGAACGCGAATACAAACAGCTTGCGGCGAGTGTAAATGGCACGTATATCAAGCTTTCCAGCTCCTCGAAAGAGAAGATTAACCCATTCCAGTATTCAAAACGCTCCGTTATGGATGAAAACAATCTCTCCGAACACATCCAAGACCTCACAGAGCTAATTTCCCTCATGGTCGGCTCCTTAACCTCGAAAGAACGGGCAGTCGTCGACAAGGCCTTGCTTCTTACCTATAAAGACGTTGGTTTGGGAACCAGGAGAAACAGCAGGAAGCAGAAACGCACGCACTATCCGCTCCTCAAGGACTTCTATCATAACTTAAAAACAATGAAACAGCGGGATTTATGCGACAGACTCGAGCGGTTTGTCAAAGGATCGCTATCGGCGATGTTTGATTCCCAAACAAATATAAAACTTGATAACCGCCTTATCGTCTTTGATATCAAAAACCTCAGCGAAACCATCCGACCGATTATGATGATGGTACTTGCGAACTTCGTGAACAATGAAGTCAAACAAAATCCCCAAAAGCGGATGCTTGTTATTGACGAAGGCTGGATACTCCTACAGGAGCCGGAAAGCGCGCGCTTTATCTCAGGGCTTGTCCGCAGGGCAAGAAAGTATTATCTCGGGGTCACAATTATCACTCAGCAGGCAAGCGATTTTTTAAGCCAGGAGTACGGGAAAGCCATTGCCAGCCAATCGTCGCTTCGTATCCTTATGCGCCAAGATACAACCACAATCAAAAAAGTCGCCGACGAATTTCACCTTTCCGCTTACGAACAGCACTATCTTTTAACCTGCGACCGAGGAGAAGCACTATTTATAGCCGATCAAAACCATGTCGCCGTTAAAGTCGTGGCATCCGGACAGGAACACCCCTTGCTTACGACAGACCCACGGGAAGTGTATATCTAGCCATGGACCCGAAACTCATCATTGCCCTCTGGTCATACCGGAAAGAACTCAAAGTTATCCTCTCCGCGTTTGTTGCAATCCTTCTCTTACCAGTTATTGCCGTCATTTTACTCACACAGGTCGGTATTAATGCCGTATCAGATAAACTCGTTGACCAAAACACCCAAACACAGGCGGTTGAGATTAAAGACCCCTTAACAGGACAGGTAATAAAGGCGATTTATCCTAACGTCGTCTGGCCGACAAGCGGTGTTATTACCCTTGAATTTGGAGAGTCTGACCTGCCGTACCAACCACTCCATACGGGCATTGATATTGCCGGATACCTTGATGATCCGGTAAACCCCGCGATGGACGGAACAGTGATCTACGCTGGAGAAATCTTCTGGGGCTTTGGGAAACACGTCATTATCGATAACGGCAACAATATTAACACCATTTACGCACATCTGGACAAAATCTATGTCCATCCGGGTGAAAAAGTCACCACAAAGGATATCATCGGCGCACAAGGCGAAACCGGCTGGGCTACGGGAGTACATCTCCACTTTCAGGTGAACATGGATGGGATACCTGTTAATCCTAGGATATTTCTAGGAGATGGAAATCCACCAAGCATTTAGTAATATACTTTAGTTTATTGGTATAATAACAGTCATGAAGAAAATCGGCGTAATTGGTCTTGGAATAATGGGTGGAGGAATAGCAAGTAATTTCCTACAAAAAGGCTATACAACGTACGTGTGGAACCGAACTCAAAAAGTTGCAGATGAATATTCAAAGAAAGGTGCAATTGTATGTGGTTCTCCTTCAGAAGTTACTCAAAAGGCAGATATTGTTTTTGAAGTCACAGCAGATGATAAATCTTCTAAGTCTGTTTGGCTTGGAACTAATGGAATATTTTCAGGTGCCGATGCAAATAAAGTTTTGATCGCTTGTGCAACGCTTTCAATAGATTGGATTAATAAATTAATTCAACTTAGCAAAACAAAAGGTTTTACATTTTTTGATATGGCAATGACTGGAGGGAGAATTGGAGCAGAGTCAGGAACATTAACTCTCCTATGCGGCGGTGATGAATTCAAATTAGAAAAAATTTCATCTGTCTTAAAAAATATAGCCACAAAAGTAATTTATTTTGGCCTTGCAGGATCAGGAATGAAGTATAAATTAATTCTTAATTTTATACAGGCTACGCACGTTGTCGCTTTTGGACAGGCGATGAAAATAGCCAAGGCATTTAATATGGACGTAAAGAAAGTTGGAGATGCTTTAGCTGAGCGACCTGGTGGTGTTATAACAGCTCTTGCATGGAGAGATTATCTGGTAGAACCAGACCCTATTAATTTTTCGATCGAATGGATCTCAAAAGATTTAAAATACGCAAAGAAGATGGTAAACAAATTAGATATTCTTCTTCTTAGAGAAGTGTTATCAGAATATAACAAAGCAATTAAAAAGGGGTATGCTAAAAAAGACTGGGCCAGTATAAATACCCTCAAAATATAATTATATATATGTCATTAGATAAAGTAGCGAAGAAAATAAAAGAAACTAGGGTGAGACTTGGTTTTACGCAGGCAGAAGTAGCCGAAAAAGCGGGTGTAAACACCAATTATTACGCTTGTATTGAGCGTGGCGAGGTCAATCCTTCTCTTGAGAAAATCCAGGCTATCGCTAAGGCTTTGGGGTTAAAATCGTTTGACGTAATGTCTTAAGCTTCTTCAAGAATATTTTTCGCAATTCGCCGCATTACTTCTACAACGCGGGCCACATACTCGATGTTTGCTTTTTCAGGTTCGGTTTCTTTGAGGCTTTTTAGCACTGATTCAACCAGGGCAGCGTTGTTTTGCTCAACGGGCGCATATTCCATCGTTTCCCTCGACATCTCCTTCAAGCCTTCACGAAGCCTACCCGAATCGAAAAGACTTGCAAGTTTCTTGCCGGAAAGTAAGTCTGCTGGTATTTGGCTAGTTGCCTGTGATAAATCCATCAGGCGTAGTATACAAGATTACGAGTTATGAATCGAGGTATCTCCCATACTTGAGAAACGTAAACATATCCTGCGCTACAGCGCGTCCTGCAAGGCTACGCATAATTTCCCGGCAGTGTATATGCGATAGGATGTTCAGACACTACCCTCCCAAAGGATTGTACGGTCAATTATGGCTAGTTTGTGGTGGTGATTGCCGTACAAAGCAATGGTTGTATACCTACTTCCTCAAACCAGCGTATTTCCGCCTCAGACTGCCTGTCCATACCCTCCGCATGTTCTTTTTGGGTCTCTAGTTATTATAAAGAAGCTACACCACGACCAAGAAGTATGGAAGGCTCTTTTCGAAGCGTTTTCATTCGCCTGGAAGTTATGTACGGGCTTTCAACGATAACTTCGTGTTGAGCACTCCTAAGATCGTCCAAAAAAGCAGGATAGAAACTTTTCTCATCCGTAAGCGCTGTCTGACAGGAAAGGTTAGTCTCCCACATGTTCTGGCCCTCCCGCCGCTTTATAAGCCTGCATCAATTTGGTAAAATGGACGAGGTATTCAGAAGAATACTGATCAGAAAGCGGTTCAAAATAAAAATTGTCCTCCGCACTCTTTCTTAAAAAATGCCTGAAACAAAGAAGAAAGGTCTTAAAAATATTTTTTATATTGGTCTTCTTAGCTTCTTTGGTGGTATCAGCCAGGATATGTTTGTTCCAATCTTGCCTCTCTACCTCTCAAACATACTTGGTTTTAATAAAGAATTTATAGGTCTTTCAGAAGGATTGGTAACAAGCGGGGCCAGCGCATTCAGGATTATTGCCGGATTTCTTACTGACAAACTTGGTAAGAAAAAACCATTTATTTTTGTGGGGTACTTTCTTTCGCTAATTGCAAGGCCTCTCCTTGCTCTAACATCCCTGGGAGGAATAATTTTAGGACTTCGTTTTCTTGACGGGGTCGGAAAAGGCATTAAGGACCCATCTAAGGATGCACTTATTGCAGATTCAACCGAGGTGTCAACTCGTGGCAAGGGGTTTGGTATTGCCAGAATGCTTGACACATTCGGGTCAGTAGTCGGACCTCTAGTTCTTTTTGGAATTTTGTACATGCTTAGAAGCAATCAACTAAAATACCATATAATTTTAGCGCTTACTGCCATCCCACTTTTTATTACATTGATAATTCTAAAATTCAAAGTAAAAGAGCGTCCCAACTCCAATAAAACTATTGAGATTAATAACAAACTGTCCCTACCCCATAGGTTCTATTTTTTTCTCGCAATTCTGATTCTTTTCAGCCTTGGCAATTCTTCCGATGCCTTTCTTATTCTCCGTGCTCAAAACTTGGGGGTCACACTTCTTGCCATTCCGCTTGTGTACGCGCTTTTTAATTTTGTTTACGCCTCTGCCTCAGTCCCTTTGGGTAGTCTTTCCGATAAAATAGGCCGCGAAAAAGTCATAATGCTAGGGTGGGCAGCATATGCTTTGTCATACTTTGGTTTTGCTCTTGCTAATGCAAGCTACCAGATCTGGATTTTGTTTTCATTCTACGGACTTTATTACGCAACTACCGAAGGAGTCGCCAAAGCGTTTGTCGCTGATATGGTTTCAGAAAACAGTCGAGGAAGAGCGTATGGTATTTACAATATGACGATCGGTCTGGCTACACTGCCGGCGAGTTTTATCGCCGGGATCTTGTGGGACAAAATTAATCCCTCTGCCCCTTTTCTTTTTGGAGCGTTGCTCTCTCTTCTTGCTGTGATACTCCTTTCGTTTTTCCTACACTCTCAGACATTCAAATCAAATATTTTGTGTTAGAATAAACATAATGAAAATGAAATTTCATATTTTCCAAATTCACAAAACTGCCAAAAGTTCTTTAGAAAATATTCTTTTTTTAATAATTCCTATCTTAGTATTTTTCGCAGTTTTGGCTCTATTCGCAAAATACATCTAAATGTTCAAGCAAGTTTTTCTACCTATCTTGATTGTTATCGCTTTTATAGTCGGGGTCGGAATTTTTCTTCAAAAATCTGCCACTATCTTGCCATCTCCTTCTCCAACTTCCATTCCAACCCCCACGATAACGCCGGGCCCACTTAAATCAATCTCTATAAACGGCAAGAAAATTTATGTTGAGATTGCAAGCACACCCGAAACTAGGGAAAAAGGGCTTTCCGGAAGGTCATATTTAGCCCCCGATTCAGGTATGGTTTTTACTTTTGGTACAACTAGTGTAAGCCCAATTTTTTGGATGAAAGATATGTTAATCCCTTTAGATTTTATTTGGATTAAAGATGGGAAAGTGGTTAAAATTGACAAAAATGTTCAACCGCCTGCACCTAATACTCCCGATAATCAACTTTCAGAATATGCTCCCGGTACCCCAATCGATTATGTACTAGAAGTAAATGGCGGATTTTCTGACCAAAATGGTATAACTGTAGGGAACACTGTTGACCTTTCTCAGATTTAAATCTAGCCTCTTACGAAGTTCCTGGCATTCCGAAGGCAACTCTATCAAGCACAATCTTTTCTGCAGAAAAACCTTTGGCAGTTCCCACACTGAAATCTCCCCATCTTTCATTAACACTGTCCCAGGCTTTAATAAGATTATCTTTTTTTTCAATATTCTCAAAAATCTCTAATTGTAAAGACTTATCCTTAGTAAGCCCAAAGCAAGAAACCGCCAAATTAAGTACGGGTGAGCGGGGATTCGCCTCTAAAAGTAGTCTAAAAGCCGGTTTATAAAAATCTCTGGAATCAGAAAGTGAAGATGACAAGAGTTTTCCTTTATGCCACCAGGTTCCATCTTTATAAATGATTGTTAAATGAACGCCTGAAGCCCTATAACCAGCGGCCCTAAGCCGTCCCCCCATTTTTTCCGTCAACCGTGCAAGTATGGGAGAAAGCTCGGAAGTTCCGGATAAATTTTTGCCGATTGCCACAGAATTTCCAAAACTTCTTCTGGCAAAATCAACGTTGTCAATTTCATAGCCGGCCAGACGCAAATGCCAATAGAGTCCTGTAATCGAATGAAAAGCGGATTTAAGTTTCCAGATAGGTGCGTTGTAAAAATCCAAAACGGAAAAAATTCCCTGACAATTAAGTCTTGTGGCATTTCCCGTTTTTATTCCGGTTAGATCCGTTAACTTCATCTTTGAATAAAAATCCAAAAAATTACTTTTGTCTATTTCAATTAGACCATCTGGCTTTTTAAACCCTGCTGCAACTTTGGCTAGATATTTATTTGGGGCAATTCCAATAGAGACGGTTATGTAATCTCCGATTTCCTTTTTAATCCTCTCCTTAATCTCTTGTGCGACCAACTTCAGAGGAGTCTCCTTTAAAGATAAATAATCTTTGAGATCCAAAGCAAATTCGTCGATGGATTTGGGATAAACTTTATCCGAATAATCCGATAGGAGTTTTTTAAGCTTAAGGTGAACATGTCTATACTTCCAGGGGTCAGAGGGTAGTACTACAAGTTTGGGATAAATTTTTCTGCCTTCTCTCACCATCATCCCTGTCTTAATGCCTATTTTTTTGGCGTCAACAGACGCTGCCAAGATGCAGCCTTTTGGGGTAGTAAAAGCCGCCACAGCAACAGGCTTACCTCTTAAAAAAGGATTTGCCTGCTGCTCTATTGTCGCGAAACAGGAATTAATATCTACATGTAGAACAGTGGGTTTTTCTTGATTAAAAATTAAAACATCCATAAATATCGGATTCACCGATTTTCCAACACTTCTTCCAAGCTCCAAATTAAATTTTCGCTATCAAACCGAAGGCGCATAAATATACCGGAAGTGGCAACAGAAAAGATATGATAAAGGGTTCTGCCTTCATGAAATGTGTGGTGTAAACCTATCTTGAGAATTACATAGTTTTTACCTCGCCAGACTACATATTTTGGAGTATCATTAACTATTCCTACAATGACTTTTTCGTTTATTATCATCATTTATTTTTACACCCGAATAAAATACGAAGCAAGTATATCTATCTGACACAGAATACACACGTTTTTCATTTATGGTAAAGTAAGATATGCAATTGATTTACACAACAATATTTGCAATAGGAGGCTATATATTGGCACGCGTTGCCAGTCACCCGAACTCAAAAATAAACAGTAAATTGCCAAAAATAAAGTTAAAAAATATTTATATTCTTCCGAGTCTCAAAATAAGTATTAAGGGGAAAATTCTTCATCTCCACCATTGGTTTAATTTCACAGTACTTCTTTGTTTATCCATCTTTGTCACAGGCGGCATACTTGATTCCTGGCTTACTCGTGGCTTTTTGATTGGTGGAATTATACAAGGACTTAGATTCCCCGATAGAAGTATTCTGCAAAAGAAATCTCAATGAAGAGGATAATTACTGATATCCTGATTGCAATAATATTCGTTTTTATCGGCTGGTTTGCCAACACCGCTTACCATTTACCCAAAACTCAAAACAACCCTATATCACAAGTAAGACCGACCCCGCTTCTCAAATACACGATTGAGAATTTAAGTAATACAGATTACAAACCCGGAGAAATCCAAATCGAAAAAGTTCTAAAAACTGATCCTAAATTTACATCTTATGAATTTACTATGAAATTTTCGCCTGATTTATCGGGAAATCTGAAAACTACATCAGGTGTAATCAATGTTCCTGTTGGGTCTGGACCATTCCCGATTATTGCAATGTTTAGGGGTTATGTCGATCCTACTCAATATTTTATAGGTGAAGGCACTCAGCCGGCAGCTGCAATTTTTGCCCAAAATAGATTTATAACAATAGCACCTGATTTTTTGGGATATGGAGATTCCGATCATGAAGCAACTGATGTCTTTGAATCAAGGTTCCAAACCTATACAACTGCGGCTATTTTACTCAAAACTATAAGGACTCTCAAGGACAATCCTCTGAAGGTGGGGTCGGACAATATCAAAGTTGATACTAATCATATATTTATCTGGGCTCATAGTAACGGTGGACAGATTGCTCTAACCACCCTTGAAATAACGGGTGTAAATTATCCAACAGTTCTTTGGGCGCCAGTTTCAAAACCCTTCCCATACTCGATCCTCTACTATACCGACGAAGCCGACGATGGCGGAAAATCTTTAAGGAAATTTCTGGCAAATTTCGAGGTTGATTACAATACGGATCTTTTTTCTCTAACAAAATACCTGAATCAAATCAAGGCTCCGATTCAACTCAACCAGGGGACAGCCGATATCGAAGTTCCTGTTTCCTGGAGTGACAACTTGGCCAAATCCTTGAAAGAAGCAACGGTTTCTGCAACTTATATAAAATATCCGGGAAACGATCACAATATGCGCCCTAACTGGAACAGTGTAGTCGAAAACAATCTGAACTTTTTCAGAAAATATATTAACGAGTAACACATGGATGCGCACCGTATTAGAAGATGCCTAAATTGCGGTTATAAAACCCACCACAGATATTGGAAAGGCGACGTCTGCCCAATCTGCGAAAACGCAAGCTCATATGTTGAAAGCACTCACGGAGGACTCGGCCCTGTTGAGATATTTGCCGCAAAAAAAAATTTGAGAGATTCTCTAAATTCAATCGAAGATTCTTATACTCCTATTACCGCAACACGAAGATACTAATACCCACTTCTTAAAGATAGCTACTCTTTCAAAATCCGCTAAAAAAATTAACTTTTTATCCTATCTTAAGAAACTTTACTGTCTTGGTTCCATCGGACGAGCAACATTGACGTTAATCTTGCGGCCTTTAAGGTCTGCCTGATTAAGCTTCTCAACGGCTGCTTTTGCCTCTTCATCGCTGCTCATGGTTACAAAACCAAAACCGCGAGACCTTCCTGTCATCTTGTCGTTTATAACGGCGGCATCAACGACTGTTCCGGCACTGGCAAAAAGAGCTTTGAGATCATCGGCTGTTACTTCCCACGCCAAATTTCCCACAAAAAGTTTAGATTGCATTTGAATTAAATTTCACCTCCTTCCACGTTTAAAAACTGAAGTCTGAACAAGGAGAAATTCACATACTGAATCCTAATCCCTTGAAAACTCTGCGAATATTATATAATAATACGTAGAATATGGCAAATGACAAAAAAAAGGCCAATCCGATTCCGAGAATGCCCTCTTTGAACTTTGGCGGAGGCAGGCCGTCAATTTTCTCCGGCGGTAAAGCTCAACATGGCAAAAGTTTCGTTCCTCCGACCTTCAGAATAACCCAACATAAAGGCGGGGGTGGAAAGTAATTTCAAGTATTCCGATTCTGCCTATTTCAAGTTATAATACCGCATATGGCAACAAAAAATAATGTTGTTGGTGGGGAAAAAGTGAGCCATGTTATTGCCAGAGAAGGAAATGGCAATATCCAGATCATGTTTACCATACCTTATGATTTGGTGAAAAAAGAAAAGGACGAAGCGCTTTCTCATCTTTCAAAAGACGTTGAAGTCCCCGGTTTCAGAAAGGGCATGGCTCCGGTTAACCTTACAGCTGAAAAAATTTCGCAATCCACTTTAATTGAACATGCGCTTAGCCACATTCTTCCTGAGGCGCTTTCCCAAGCATTAACTCAAAACAAACTAAAAATAGCGGTTTATCCTAAATTTGAATTAG
>JAJYIG010000002.1 GCA_021790215.1 bacterium | reverse complement strand
AAGAAGGTATCGAGGCGCGCTTAATATAAATCCGGTTGAGGTGAAAAGGATCACTCCGATTACAAGATAAGTTAGGTAATCAACTCTCAACCTCAATTTTTTAACAGTCAGGGATAGGATTACGGCAATCCAAGCAATTGTTGAGGCAAAAGCTTCCGCATATCCAACCAAAATTTTATAATCGGAAGGCGGCGAAAATAGTCCCCTTTTCCAGCTTGCAACGATTCCCGTCCAGGGCGGGGCAAAAGATTTTTGCCAGGTGGTTTGCAATATATGCTGAAAGGCGAAAGGATCTTTAAACACAATGAAATTTATCAGAAGATATGTTGCGGTGGCTGCGGCTCCTGAAAAGATAAGAATTAAAAGATTTGAAAATTTCTTATTCTTATCCGAAATCCAGCCCGCAAAAAGAGACGGGTAAATGCTCAGTCCGAAGGGTCTGGTTAACGGTGCAAAGTATGATACGGCATAGGAAATTTTTGTCCTTTTAGTTCGGGCAAGTAAGAAAGTTGCACTGAAAATCAGGAAAAATAGGGATTCGGGATAGGTAACTGAGAAGAAATATGAGGTTGGAAATATCGATATGAGAAACACTGTGTAGAAGGAAAATTTCTCTGAATAATCTAAAAGAAGGAGTTTATAGAAAATGAGTGACCCTAAGATAAAAAAGATGTTAGACATAATCAATCCTGCTAGAGGAAAGTTATTAAGAAGTAGCCCAAGCGGTCTTATAACTAGCGGATAAATGGGAGGAAATACAATGAAGGTGGAATATTTAAAATATCCGTATTCCGAAATCTTTATGTAACTATTGCCGTCCCACCTAAGCCCGTATTTAGTTAAAAAATTGATAACGTTTACTTCGCCGAAAAAGTACCCGGCTGCAAAAGTTATAAAAAGTAAAAGTATCCTACTGACTATCAGGATTAGGAGTAATTTTTTTAGGTTTTTATTCATTTAAAAACTTACCCATCCAAATTTATTAATCCAAATTACTCCCCAGAAGTTGACCAGGATAGAAATAGAAAGTAAAAGCCAATGGTGCCATGTGATTTTTTTCTTGGAGATTGCCTCAACTACTAGGAAAAAAATTAGCGGATAAAAGTCAACCGCAAATCTGTAGCCGAATTGTGCAAATCCTGTTGAACCGTGACTGAAATCCACAAGTGCAATTAGGATAATTGAGGTCCAGGAAAAAATTACCTCCTTTTTCCGGAATCCGGCAAAAAGAGCATAAATAAATGCCGGGGTTGTAATCCAAATTGCAAGCCCGCCCCAAGAGGGCTCCAAATATGGGAATCCGTTTAAGAATTTTGGAAGTGAGGTAAAAATTACTTTTAGGTGCCTCGGGATATAAGTAATACTGAATATGCCTTTTTGAAACCAGGGCTCTTTCAAGACTCCGGGTATAAGATCATATCCGGTTTGAAAGACCGAACCAAAGCGCAGGTAGTTATAAATGGCATAAATTATTCCGAAAAACCCAAAACCTAGGCCGAATAAAAATAGTTTTTTTATGCTTCTAAATTTTTCTCTATTTAAATAAAAGATTAGAGGAATGGCAAGGACGGTTTGTAATCTTGAAAGAAATGCCAGACCAAAAAAGAGTGCGAGTATAAGCGGTCTTTTTTTGTTTAGTGATTCGTAGATGGTTAAAGTAAGAAATAGGTAGGCTGAAACCTGTCCCAGGTACCATACCGAACCGTTTGTGGACATATACCAGACAATGTTACCGAGAGCAGCAAGGAGAAAGATCCAGATAGAAGTAACTTTATTTTTGGATTTTTGATAGGTGATAATTCCCCAGATAAAAGCCGCTAAAACTCCCATTATTTGGGACAATATTTGCTGCTGAAAATTTACACCAAAGATTAAGACAAAAGGAATTGCAACTATTGCCGGGGCTGGCGGGTAGACAACCGCAAATTTTCCTGCCGCAATCGGAACAAGTTCGTTTAACCAGGGTGGATTTACCTCAAGGTAATATTTTCCATGTAAAAAAGCGGCAGAGAGCCTGATAAAATAATTGTAGGGGGTTGCTCCCCCTGAACTTAAAAGATAAACTACAAAAGTTATAGCTGCCAAAAGGAGAAGTTGAGTTTTTTGGGAGATTTTTTGTTTTAAGAAATGGGCCATGGCTAATTATATATTTTGCGAGACCTTTTTCCTAAATTTAGAAATATAGATAATCTGTGAAGTATATGAAATTCTTTGAGAAAAATAAAAATATAATTTTTGTTTTGCTTTTGGCTCTTCTTCTCAGGATCTTTCTGTCTTTTTTTGGAGCCTTATGGCTTGATCAAGGCACTTTTATTGCCTGGAGTTCGATTCTGGTCAAGGATGGTTTGAAGACCTTTTATAATGGTTGGAGCGATTATCTCCCGGGATATCTTTATGTTTTGTGGTTCTTGGGCAAATTAAATACCGGGGTCATTCCCCAGGAAGTCCTTTATAAATTACCTGCGATAATTTCAGACCTGGCCACGGGACTCTTTATCTACAAAATCATCATTAAAAACCTGCCTGCCATCCGGCGGAACGAAAAATTGGGGCTAATTGGAGCATCAATCTATCTTTTTAATCCTGCGGTTTGGGCAAATTCTTCCTTGTGGGGACAAGTGGACTCCCTAACAGCCCTAACTTCGATTTTGGCAATTTATATTTTGGACTCTCAACCTCTAGCCTCAGCTTTTATTCTTGCTTTCGGAACTCTTATTAAACCCCAAACAGCATTCGCTTTTCCGGTAATTGCCTTTTTGATGCTCAAAAACAAATGGGACTTAAGAAAGATTCTTACGTACATGGCGTTGGGGCTTGTCATATTTGCTTTAGACTTCGTACCTTTTTGGAATCACGGAAACTTAATTAGTTTTATTTACGGACGTTTGGGAATTTCTCTTAATCAATATCCGTATACTTCGATTAATGCGTTTAATTTCTGGGGACTTTTTGGCTTTTGGAAGAAGGACAGCGTGTTCTTCCAGATTCTCGGCTACCTACTGGTTTTGATTTCAACAATATTTTTGAGTTTTAAACTTTGGAAGACCAAGAATGCGCCATACCTTCTTCTTACCTTTATTTTTGCAGGGAGCTTTGTTTTCTTTACCAGAATGCACGAGAGACACCTTCTGCCCATCTTTGCACCTCTAACAATTGTGGCTATCGAAGAACCTTTATTTACGATCCCCTTGGTCGGTTTTTCTCTGACATATATACTAAATCTTTATTATTCCTACCAGTGGATTTCCCAGGACTTCCTGCAGGTTTTTTCAGATTTTACTGTTAAGCTTTTGTCATTTTTAAATGTAGGATTTGTTGCCCTTATCTTTTATGCACTAACCAAAAATTTGAAATTGAGTTGGAAAAAAGTACAAGCAATTTTGGGCAAACCCGTTGTCCGGCCGCATTTTGGAGACCAGATGACTAAATCAAAAAAAGAAAAGTTTCCCAAACCCGGTTTTCTTGGAAAAAATGCCCGCGTAGTTCTTTATGTAATTATGGCGTTTGCCTTTATTACCCGTGTTTTTGATTTAAGTTCTCCCCCGACAATGTATTTTGATGAGGTCTATCACGCTTTTACTGCAAAAGTAATTCTCAGTGCCGATGCAGCAAAAGCCTGGGAGTGGTGGAACACTCCTCCTCCCGGGTTTGCCTATGAATGGACGCATCCGCCTATTGCCAAACTCGGAATGGCCCTTGGAATGATAATATTTGGACAGAATTCGTTTGGCTGGAGAATTCCCGGAGCCATTCTTGGAGTAGGGTCTGTATTTTTAGTTTATCTTTTAGCTAAATTAATTTTTGAGGACGAGGTGGTAGGACTTTTTTCTGCGGCCGCATTTAGTTTGGACGGACTTGCCTTGGTGATGAGCAGGATCGGTATGAATGACAGCTACATTCTTTTCTTTGCTCTTCTTTCCATCTACCTTTTTCTCAAGAAAAGGAATTTTCTGTCGGCTTTGAGTTTTGGATTCGCACTTGCTTCAAAATGGTCAGCTACCTGGGCGGCACCGATTCTATTAATGATTTTTCTTCAAAGAACGCCGTGGAGGAAGATTTGGGGTAAGATTTGGAAAACTTTCTACTGGTTTTTTATTATAGTTCCGGCGGTCTATATCGGAAGCTATTTTGATATGTTTTTGACAGGGCATAATTTTTCAATCTGGTGGGGGATGCAGGAACAAATGTGGTGGTATCATACAAGGCTTGTTGCGACTCATCCATACAGCTCCCAGTGGTGGAGCTGGCCGCTTCTTATTCGCCCGATATATCTTTATACCAGTAATGACGTAGGTGGAATGGTAGCGAGGATTTATGCAATGGGAAACCCTGTTATTTTTTGGTTTGGATTTGTATGTATTCTAATTTGCCTTCTTTATGCATATCGGGAGAAAAATAAAAGGCTGGGGTTAATCGTCTTTTCCTATTTTGTAATGTTTGCACCGTGGGCCCTTTCCCCGAGAATTATGTTTTTATATCATTACCTTCCGGCAGTTCCCTTTTTGGCAATTGCAATAGGTTATATTCTTAGGAAAAACAAAGAGCTTGTGCTTCCGTTTTTTGTAATTGCACTTTTGATTTTTGTTTATTACTGTCCACATTGGGCCGGGTTTCGGATCCCACTTTGGCTTGATCGTAGTTATTATTGGTTCACTTCGTGGAGATAACTACCTGCCTTCATCTCTTTGTAATTGGCAATAACCAAACCATTTTGTGTTAGAACTAGATGACTCAGTCCTTTTGGGGGGTAGGAAAAACATCTATAGTGCTAGGATTAGGCTTCCTAGAATTGTCAGTATACCAATAGAGATGCCTACGATTGACGGCCAATCTGTTCCTGAACTTGGAAGGCTCGGTGCTGCTGCCACAGAGGTTGATGTTGGAGTTGGTGCATTAGTTGATCCCGGGCAATTACAATCCGTTTGATTCGGGCAAGCCGGGTTTCTACAGAGGCCAACGGTTGTGTTGCAATAGAGTCCACTTCCGCAGTTGATATTACTTCCGCATGTTCCGCCACAAGCATTCGGAGCTCCGGGAGGTGCAGTTGGGGTGGCGGTGACAGTTGGCGTGGCAGTGGCTCCAGGAGGAGCTGTGGGTGTAGCAGTTGGACTGGCTGTTGGACTGGCTGTTGGACTGGCTGTCGGACTGGCTGTTGGACTGGCTGTTGGACTGGCTGTTGCAGTTGGGGTGGCAGTAGCCAAACTGAAACTCAGTTGGCAGGTGCTATTTTCTGCTGCTGCTTTGGGCTGGCTTGACGGAACATTGGGTGCAACCGGCTGTTGACCTAACTGATAAAGCCTAATGGCGGTAAATATCGCAACCCCTGCTAGAATGAGGGTCACAATAATTATTATTATTGTTCCGAATTTACTTTTGGTAACTTTTCCCATATTTTTATTGTACTTTGGCCGAGACACTTAACGACTTGCTATTAAAATCATTAGTTGTAATTGTGTAGAGCTGACAAATATCAGTTGATCCAGGCCTTTTAGTAGTTGCAGGGCTAGCTACTACATTATTGTTTACAGTGAAACTGGCTGAGTTCATATTCGCACCAGCTACACAGAAGTAAAGTTGATTACCAGTTTTAAGGCTAGACTTTCCGGATGCCGAAAGGACATTCCAGCTTGTATCATAGGTGCTGACACTTGTGCAGTAGGCCCCATTGGAAGTTGGAGGTACCGTACTGCATTGTTTCGGTTGCAAAGAGCACCTTTCAGCATATGGAGCTTGGCCGTTACATGAGACATTTGTATTAAAGCACCATGTGCCACCATTCTCGTTGACGGGACCCCATGTGTAAGGTGCTGGGCATGTACATTTGCTACTAGCTATACTGGCACCCCCAACTTCCTTTCCAGGATTTCCATTGAGCTTGTAGCAGGCGTATGCTCCACCCTGACCCCCTTGGTAACAGGATCCAGTTACCACATTACCTACACATATCTCATTTCCAGTGAGACTGCAGGTTGGCACTCCGCTTATTGGACCACATGTTTTAATGGCTGAGTTGTAAACTGGATTTGAAGAGGGGCAACAGTATGTTGGGTTACCGCCGGGATTTGTGCTTAGCACGCACTGGACAGCTCCACCCGTTGTGGAAGGTATATCACAGTCTGTATTGGGACAAGTTGGTAGTGAGATTGGTTTGCAGCAAACTTGTGTTCCTCCACCGCAACTTCCGGAAGTTGGGGTTTCGCCATTTAAACATTGAGCGCTTCGGCATGTACCTGAGCAGCTAGTGGTTGTTCCACCTCCACCAGTAGTTCCGCAGGTGGAAAAATTTTTGACACAAGATCCCCAACTGCCGGTTGAAGTACAGGTTTTAGTTCCGGCACAACCACTGTCTGCTGTGCAAGAATTTATGTGCCCTGGGATGCATTCAGTTAATCCAGTTCCGCAGGTGGAATCATTTTTGACACAAGATCCCCAGCTGCCGGTTGAAGTACAGGTTTGAGTTCCGGCACAACTACTGCCTACTGTGCAAGAATTTGTCGCCCCTGGGGTGCACTCAATTACTCTAGCTCTTTGTTGGAACAATTGTTGTTGTTGGGTTAGAATCACCCCAGCCCCAACTCCTCCGATAAGTAAAAATAGTCCCAAGATTGTAGCAACAACTTTTACTGTTCCAAATTTCTTTTTATGCCCTGTTGTCATCGGAGGAATGTTGGGAGGAGGAGCAGCTGATCCCGTATCTGTCGCTATTGGTTGTTGAACATCTGAACTATTAGCTGTCTGCTCAGAAGTGGGTTCCGGGGTTGAAAGCGACTCGGGCACGTTCGTTTGAGGAGTGGGTGTTTCCGAAATTTGCAGGCTGGGAGATGTGGAATTTGATGCATTAGGCATATTCTGAAAATCTGGGGGAAGTGGGGGAAGATCGGATTGCGGCGAAATTACAGGAGGAATAAATCCGGATGGTTGACTGACCGATTTATTTGGTAATTGGGTTTGCGGAGTGGTGGTTTCAGGGACAGCTGACTGGCTTTTTGGGTCAGATTGGTTTTGATTAGGCATTTTGATTCTCAGCTGATTTCCAGACAATAAAGCTAAAGACAATTATTATTAATCCCATTATGGAGAGGAAAATAGTGGGAGTCAAGTCTCCTGTTACAGGGAGACTTGCGGGGGAGGCTATGGGTGTCGGAGAAATTTCAACTGGTGTTGAGGTTGGTGCAATTGTTGGTAGAGCCGCTGCGATTGCAGCCGTGGTCGGAGTTGGGGTTGGAGCTGTAGTTGGTGCCGGAGTCGGTGTCTGAATTTGGCTTGATTGAGATGCGGTAAAGGCTGGAATCTCTCCTGCCTGGACTACAAAATCTCTGGTTAGACTTCTAGTGATTCCCGAGGCGTCTATCCAGGAGATTGTAATAGTGTGGGACCCTGCTGAGAGTGGTGTGGGAACGCTCCAGCTCCACGAACCACTTTGTGGAATCATGAGACTTTCACTGATTGGATTTTCGGAATGAATTGTTATAGTTATCTTCTCTCTCCCCGGACCCTTGCCGAAAAATTGAGGTTGATTTGTAGTGATAGTTTCCCCCTGCTGGATACTTTCCAGGATAACACTTGTGGATGTTGGGGTAGCAGAAGAAGTCGAGACATTGAATTTTGATTCCTGAGAGGATCCTTGTGGTAAGTTCAAACTAGCATTGGGATTTTGGCCGGTTTGGTTTGGCGGTAAACTGCGGAAGTCCTGAGATTGTCCCAAGATAAGAGGTGGAACTGGATTTGCGGATTGTGGGTAAACTTGTGCAGTTGCTGTGTTCCCACTCTCCCCCTCAACGGAGATGGATAGGGTGGTTTGGGAAGGGTCTATTTGTGCAAAGGCAGTAAGGTCCGATGTCCTTGCCGATCCAAGTTGCAAGACAAAATTTCCTCCGTCTGAAGTGAGAGTTGAAAGTACATAACCATCGATTGTTATATAAACAATGGCTCTTTTTGAAGGTGCTCCTGAAGAAGTGATTACCGACCCCGAAACGGTAATCGAGTTTTGACCTTCAGTAATAGCTGGCCCTGTTGTAAATTGCCAAGGGATGCCGTTGTTGTCAAAATTGCCTCCATTTGAGTTTATTTTGTAGAAGTAAGTTGTACTAGGACTTAGGCCTGTCAAGGTGATGCTGTGGGTAAAGTATTTCTGGTCCGACGTACTTTCGTTACCAACCTTGCCCAGTGATCCTTGAGAAGTTCCCCAAAAGACGAAATCTGAAGTTTGGTCTGCTGTTATCCACGAAATTGTTGCCGAAGTATCAGTAATGTTACTCATCCTGATGTCTTTGGGTGTTACAGTGGGAGAAGCGCCGGCATTGAAAATCTGCGCACGATTGAGGAAATACACACCAGCTATAACTCCGGCAAGGAGAATTAGAATACCTAGGATTGTTGGGATTTTGCTTATTTTAATCATGACCTTTCTTCCGAATAATATTCATTCTTACGGACTAGGGTTGGGATTTGCACTCGAACTTGCGCTACCCGTTGGTGTTGCCACCGGAGTCGGTAATGAAGGTGCTGTTGTCGGTTGAGATCCCGGAGTTGGGGCAATCAAAACGTTGTCCGGAATTTGTGAATCATTGAAAAAAATATTTGATTCGATTTTATTTATCGAATTTTGATCCAGAGTGGGATTTAAAGACGCAGAAACTTGATCCGGTACTGTTGGAACAGGTTTTACTGTTATAGCCCTATAGATGCTAAATAAAACCCAAAAGATTACAGTAAACAGAGTTAATATCAATATCAATATTGTGCTTGGCAGTTTGTTTTTGTTCATATCATTTTTTAATTCCCCACGAACGGCTCCCATCCGGAAATTACAGCTACTATAACTCTGCCTTTATCGGTTGCGGAAGAGCTAATTTCCAGATCGTTTATCTCTGTTATGACTCTCAGGTTTTCAAAATCTGTTATAAACATCATTAGGTTTGAATAGCTTCCCCTGATACTTACGGAGAAAGGCATTTTATTTGTATTTCCTGGCGGAGTCTTGGCTCCAACTGTGCTACTTTTTTGGGGTAGTGTTCCCAGGATTGTAACCTGGTTGACAGATGCTCCAATAATATTTACAGAATCTTTGGCGGCAAGTCCTTCAATTTGTTTTACCAAAAGATCAGGGGAAGCCGCGGTCGGTACGGCATTATCAATATCTGGAAGATAAGATTGATTTTGTACCAAAAGTGCTTCTGCGGTTTGTAAGTTGTTTTCTTTCAGAGTCAATGCAGAAAGAGTTTCATTTTTTTGTTTAATATCCTGCAAGAGGGTGATAATAGTTACTGCTGTTGGTTTTAGTGCGAAGAGTAAAAATATTATTACGGTAGAAATAGAGAGGACTATTTCCAGAAAAGCCCTGAAATCCGCACGCTTTTTGTAAAGCTCGGAAATGTTTAAGAAAAAACTTTTATATCTTAAGTATGATCCTCTCCAACCAAGTGCCATTTTTAGTATGTAATTTGAATTATAAAAACTGTTTGTATTGTGCCACTTTGCGACAAACTTACTTGATTCAAGTCAACTGTCTTGAACAGTGTTTCTGCTTTTAGATTGGCTATAAATTGTGCTATTTCCTGATCCGACGGAGAAGAGCCTTTTATTTGGACAGAATTTGCAGATATGGAAACTCCCGTCAGGGTCACATCGGGAGGAAGATTTGAAGTGACGTTGTCGATTATTTGTGAAGGTTGGGTGCCAGTTGCTATTGCCTTATAAACGTTTACTTTTGACTGAATTTCTCTGAACTGCTTTTCTTGTGTAGCTTGAGCAGAAATCTGTGCTGCTTTGACTTTAATATTATTACTTACAGCAGAATTTTGTGCGTCAAGCCAGAAGCGGGATATAAATGCTCCCATAACTATCATTTCTGTAACTATTACGATAATGCGGAAAGTTCCCATTGCCCAATGGAGAACACGACCGATAACTGAAGCATCAAATTCATCTTGAGGCAAAAGGTTGATGGATTTTGTTTTGGGCATATGCAAATTAGCTAACGATTTCCGATAATCGTTTCTACTCACAATATAGCATATGAAAAGTCCGGTCGGAAGATCAGAGTATTGGGACGCTCAGAAGATTCAAAAAATTTTCGGATATGACACCGGAGAGATCTGATTATTTAGCCACTTTACGGCTAGTAGTTTTCTTATTTTTTTTGGAACTTTGACTTTCAGATTTCTTCACAAGCAATTTGGCCAGTTGAGCCTTAATTCTTGCTGCCTTGTTTTTATGAATGACTTTCTTTTTGGCTGCCCTATCCGTAAGAGAAATTGCGGAAATGATCTTTTGTGAGGTTTTATTTTTTCTGGCTCCCCTTATGGCAATTTCAAGTTTTGTCATAATAAGGCTGTTCACAGACTCTTTGTTTTTGGAACCCCGTAAGGCTCTTTTGGCTGTTTTGGTTACTGGCATAACAATATAAAATTCTAGATTGTTAGTATACGGTAAAGTAGTTAGAATATCAATGACAACAGTCAAGATCGAATCTTGCGTAGCAAGTGGGTAAATTGACGCTGTCATATAATTCGGAGAATTCTATCAGAATATGGAAGGCATTATTACACGGGGTAAAAAAATTTTAAATTCCCAGCAGAACACTGTCCTTTCCGCGGCAACTCTCATTATGATAATGATTATTGCCAGTAGCGTTTTGGGACTTGTTCGTCAAAGGGTTCTGGCTTACTTTTTTACTCCTGATGAACTTTCGCTTTTCTTTGCAGCGTTCAGATTGCCGGACTCCATCTTCCAGGTTTTAGTTTTTGGAACATTTTCCTCCGCCTTTATTCCAGTTTTTACCAAAGCGCTGAAAGAAGGAAAGGAGAGGGCATGGGAGATTGCAGGCAGAGTTGTTGCTATAGGTGTTTTGATTTTTGTGGCGGCGGCGATAATTATGGGAATCTGGGCACCTCAAATCTATTCTGTTATTGCTCCGGGATTCACAGATGGGGAAACGGCCGAGATTGCAACTTTGGCCCGAATTCTTTTCGCAGCGCAGGGCTTCTTTGTAGTTAGTTATGTCTTAACCGGAGTTTTGGAATCTTTGAGAAGGTTTCTTGTTCCTGCTCTTGCCCCACTTTTTTATAATCTCGGAATAATTTTGGGTACAATATTTTTTTCTCCACACTTTGGGCTTATGGGGCCGGTTTTCGGGGTTGTAATTGGCGCAGCATGTCACTTTTTAGTTCAGTTTCCTCTTTCCAGAAAGCTCGGTTTCAGATTTGTTTGGGATCTCAAGGTTGACGAGGGTGTTAAAAGAATCGGGCATCTTGCCCTCCCTAGAGTTATTGATTTGGCTTTCAATCAGGTAGGTTCAACTGTTGAACTATTCCTTTCTTCGATAATATCACAGGCATCATACACTTACTTTACCTTTGCCAATACTCTGCAGGTTTTGCCGGTTACACTTTTTGGGACATCTCTTGCCAAGGCTGTTTTACCACTTCTTTCGGGTGTTGACGATAAGCCATCTAAGTTCAGAAGAATCCTCAATGTGGCTATCTTCCAAGCAATATTCTTGAGTTTGCCGGTATCAGCTGCATTAATAGTTCTGAGGATCCCTATAGTACGTCTTGTATATGGAACTAAAATTTTTGATTGGGATGCAACAGTCCAAACAGGCGCTACCCTGTCCGTTTTTGCTATTGGAATTGTTACCCAAACCCTTATGTCAATTCTTGCCAGGGCCTTTTTTGCTCTTCACGATACCGTAACTCCTGTGAAGATTTCCTTTATCGGGCTGGCCGTTCTTGTGTTGGGAGACTTTTTCCTTATTTACGGCCTTCATCTTCCGGTTTGGGCTCTCGCAGCGGCGTTTTCTTTAAGCACCTATGTTGAGGCGATTATCTTAACAATTTTAATTCATAAGCGCGTTGGTGGCATAATTAACAAAGGTTTCTTTACACATCTAGCTAAAATTTTGACTGCAGTGGTAATTTCCGGAATGTCCATGTTTTTCCTTATTAAATTTTTTGACGCTTCTGTCTGGATAAAAAGACTTTCTTTTTTGACCAGAAGCGAAGTCCTCTCCAATATTCCATTCCAGAACTTTGTTTTGGATACGCGCTACACTCTTAATGTTATTATCTTAACTTTTGTAGCTTTTGTGGTCGGAATATTGGTTTACTTGGGGGCATCACTTATTTTGCGGATTCCTGAGGCAAAATATTTCCTGATAGTTACCAAGAAAATAATTCAGAAAAAGATTCTTCCTGAGATTTCTCAAAAGGAACAGGAGCCTATAAGCCCAACCACAGGGGAAGAGTGAGTTGGCAAAAAGGGTCTTGACATCAATTAGCACTCGATGTACATTACTGCTAATACTTTGACCTCGCTAAGTACTAAGTGGTGAGCGAACAAAGTGAATCGAACTATGACTGACGGATTAACTGCAAGGCAGACGCGAATTCTTAAGACAATTATTGACGAGTACATCGCGACAGCTGAACCCGTGGGAAGCGAGGCAATGGACAAAAAATATAACCTCGGAGTTTCACCTGCAACAATCAGAAATGAAATGGTCGCTTTAACAAGAGCGGGATACTTGAGACAACCACACGCTTCAGCCGGTAGAATCCCCAGTCCCCTGGCGATGAAGTTTTATATAGATCAACTAATGGATGAGAAAAAGATGAGTTTAGTTGATGAAGTCAAAGCAAAAGAGGAAGTTTGGGATAGTCGTGATGATGTTGATAGATTAATGAATGAGGCTACTCACGCCCTTGCTAACAGAACAAAATCTCTTGCAGTTGCAGCCCTTAAAGACAAGAAGGATAGGTTTTGGCAAGCGGGACATAGCTATATTTTCCAGAATCCGGAATTTGCTGATGTTCAGGTTTGTCAAAATCTTTTTTCGATTTTTGATGAACTTGATAAACTCGATAGGTTATTTTTCGGAATCGAAGCTCCTTCCCCTCTGGAAGTACTTTTTGGTGAAGAGTTGGGAATTCCGGAACTTGCCGCGACAGGTATTATTGCCACACACTTTAATATCAAGGGCAAACTCGGCGCTTTGGGGGTAATCGGGCCGGCCAGGGTAAATTATGGAACAATTATTCCAATCTTAAGATATTTTGGTAATCTAATTGAGGAGGTAGCTAATCAATAAATATGGTGAAAGGTAAAAAGCGGGAAGAAAAAGAAAAAGCACAGGATAAAGTACATGAGGAATTGGAGAGTGTTAAGGGAATGTTGGCAAGAGCTTTGGCGGATTATGATAATTTAAGTAAAAGAGTTGAATCCGAAAAAGCAGCTTGGGAGAAAATCGCAGCATCAAAAATGGTTTTGAAACTTTTGCCGGTGTTTGATATGATTCTAGAGGCACAAAAACACTTACAAGATGCGGGTCTTGAAATAGTAATTGGAGAATTTAAAAAGTCTTTGTATGATTTGGGGGTTGAAGAAATTATAATTGGGGTTGGGGATGAGTTTAATCCTCTGGAAGAAGAAGTTACAGAAATGGTTGCAGGAGGAACAGAAAATACTGTTGCAGAAGTAATTCAAACAGGCTGGAAAATTAGAGACGAATCATTCATAATTAGACCAGCAAAAGTTAAGGTATACAAGGTAAGTAATTAGAAGTCAAAAGATATAATATAAAATTCTGTCAGTAGAGATTAAACGATTCAAAAAATCTCAGGGGATGAATTTTATATAACAGTTATTTATAGGTTTGCCGAGTTGACATAAAATATGTCAACTCTAAAAAGAAGTTATGGGAAAAATTATTGGAATAGATTTAGGAACTACAAATTCATGCGTTGCCGTAATGGAGGCAGGTCGCCCCGTTGTTATCTCGGCAATTGATACTGGTAAAAACACAACTCCCTCTGTTGTTGAGCCGGTTAAAAATTTAGTCGGGGATGTTGCCAAAAGGCAAATGATTCTTAATGCCAAAAACACGATCTATTCTGCAAAACGCCTGATGGGTAGAAGATTCTCCGATAAGGAAGTTAAAAGGACAATCGAAATGGTTCCTTACAAAATTGTGGATGGCAAAAACGGAATGGCCGATATCGAAATCGAAGGCAAGAACTATACTCCTCAGGAAATAGGCGCCAGGGTTCTAATGAAACTTAAAAAGGATGCCGAAGCTCACATAGGTGAAAAAGTTGACCAGGCAGTTATTACTGTACCGGCATATTTTGACGATGCGCAAAGACAGGCCACAAAACAGGCCGGAGAAATCGCAGGACTTAAAGTTGAAAGGATTATTAATGAGCCAACCGCAGCAGCACTTGCTTATGGCATGGATAAAAAGAATGCAGAGAAAATTGCAGTTTATGATCTCGGGGGTGGAACATTTGATATTTCGATTCTTGAAATTGGTGATGGTGTTATCGAAGTTAAAGCCACAAACGGGGACACTCATCTTGGAGGAGACGACTTTGATGCAGTCATAGTTGATTACATCGTCTCTGAATTTAAAAAAGAAAACGGAGTTGATCTCAAAGCTGATACACAGGCATATCAAAGAGTAAGGGACGCTGCAGAAAAAGCCAAGATTGAGCTTTCCGCAGCAAACGAGGTTGAAATAAACCAGCCCTACATTACTCAAAAAGACGGGCAACCCTTGCACTTAACAATGAAGTTGACCCGTGCCAAGATGGAAAGCTTGGTTGACGAGCTTATCCAAAAAACAATCAAACCGGTTGAGAATTGTCTTAAGGATGCAAAACTTGATCCGCACGATGTCGATGAAGTAATTATGGTGGGAGGTATGACTCGCATGCCCAAGGTCGTTGAAACAGTTAAGAACTTCTTTGGTAAAGATCCGAATCAGTCGGTTAACCCCGATGAGGTTGTGGCTGTTGGTGCTGCAATCCAAGGCGGAGTTTTGGGTGGGGAGGTCAAAGATATCTTGCTGCTCGATGTTACCCCTCTTACTTTGGCAATCGAAACCTTGGGAGGGGTTGCAACCCCAATGATTCCGAGAAATACCACAGTTCCAACCAGTAAAACCGAGATTTTTTCAACAGCTTCTGATAACCAGACTCAAGTTCAGATTGTCGTAACTCAGGGTGAGAGGCCGATGAGTGCTGATAATAAAACTCTGGGCACATTTATTCTTGATGGAATTCCTCCTGCGCCGCGTGGTGTTCCTCAGGTTGAGGTCACTTTCGATATGGATGTCAGTGGAATCTTAACCGTAACCGCAAAAGATAAAGCAACCAGCAAAACTCAGAATATCAAGATTACCGGTGCGGTGGGGCTTTCCGATGATGAAGTTAAAAGGATGCAGGAAGAGGCCGAGAAGCATAAAGCCGAGGATGAAAAGAAGGCTGAAGTAATTAAAGCCAAGAATAATGCAGATGCCATGGTGGCAACGGCCGAAAAAGCCATTAAAGATGCGGGAGACAAGGTCGATTCAAAGATTAAGGAGCAGGTCGAAGAGAAAGTTAAGAAGGTTAAAGAGGTTGCGGCTAAAGAAGATTCCGGTAAGGAAGATATTGAAACGGCAACAAAAGATTTGTCAGATACTTTAAGTCAGATTGGGCAGGCAATGTATGCAGAAGGTGCCAAGGGCGCCGCAGGTCCCGAGCCTTCCGAGGGAGAAAGCAAGAAGGAAAGTGACGGAGAAGAAAAGAAAAAGGACGAAAAGGTTGAAGAAGGCGAAGTGGTAGAGTAAGCTTCATTTCATGGCTACAAATACGGATTACTACGAAATCCTGGGAGTAGGCAAAAGTGCTTCGACGGATGAAATAAAAAAGGCTTACCGCAAGCAGGCCTTGGCGTGGCATCCGGATAGGCATAAGGATGATAAAGAAGCAGCAGAAAAAAAGTTTAAGGAAATAAACGAGGCTTACCAAGTTCTTTCCGATCCTCAAAAAAAATCCGCTTATGATCAGTTTGGGCATGCTGCTTTTGCCCCGGGAGGAGGAGCTTCGGGTGGTGGTAATCCCTTTGCAGGAGGATTTGGGGGTCAATCTGGCCCATTCACTTATACATATACAACCGGTGGTAGCGGAAACCCTTTTGGAAACATGGATTTTGGAGACCCGTTTGATATTTTTGAACAATTTTTTGGCGGCGGAAATCCTTTCGGAGGAGCACGAGCCAGGCAGGTTCCCAGATATTCTATTCAAATTGACTTTATGGAAGCGGTCAAAGGGGTCAGTAAAGAAGTCAGTATTGGCGGCAAGAAAAGAAAAATTAAAATTCCGGCAGGGATTTATGAAGGAGCCACAATTGATTTTGGTGATTTTAGACTTTCTGTCAGTGTTAGACCAGATAAAATTTTTGAAAGACAGGATGACGATATTTATGTAGCAGTCGGGATCCCCTTTTCTTTAGCAGTTTTGGGAGGCGAAATTAAAGTTCCGACAATTGATGAAGATGTGAAAATTAGAGTTCGCCCGGGTACTCAATCCGGAACGATGATGCGCCTAAGGGAGCGAGGTGCGCCTCACCTCCACGGCAGGGGCAAGGGGGATGAATATGTAAGAATAAACATCCGGACTCCGGAAAAACTGAACAGAGATCAGAAGAATCTAATTGAGGAGATGAAGGAGGAAGGACTATAAACATGGAAGGGGTTGACGGTACGGAATATTCAGCAACTTTAAGAGTTGCAATAGGGGTTTAGATAAATATCGTGAATTGATCCCAGCATACATTCAAATACAGCAATTCACCAGGTGCCAAATACACATAATACCTTTAGGTCGCTAACGGAAGAGGAATCTTCTTTTAGAGTTAGTGGTTTACCCGACAAGGAGAGAACAATAGAAACGTTTGGACAGCAAATGCCTCTGAAATCTGAATCTGCAGACGTTATCTTGGATGTTCATGCGGCGTCGCAATAGGCTAAAAGCTTGGAATTCTATAAAGACTTCCTCAAAGAATCAATGAGGGTTTTAAAGTCTGGAGGAAAACTTTATATAGACAATGTGTATTTTGGTGATCCCATTCCTGGGGATGATGTGAGCGAAATTTCTACAATCAAACAGGCACGTGATATTTTTGACAGTCTTGGTTTGAATGCTGAAGTATTTTTATCCACCGAAGGGGCTGTTGAAGAAGGTGGAAAAGCATTTCCGGATAAAAGGGTTTGTGCAATAGTAACTAAATAGATTTTGTTTGACTTCCGTGAGCACGTAGATTAAAATTACACAGAATTTGAGGAATAGAGGTGGGACTGGTGCCCACCTTTTTTTTACAAAGATATGAATAACACACCCAGAACAGAATTTGCACAGGCTCTAAAAGCGATAGCCCAGGAAAGAGGGCTCGATCCTGATGTGATTCTCGATACAATTAAGCAGGCAATTATTGCTGCTTACAAAAGGGATGCGGTGGAACGCGGTGAGGATGTCGAAGCTTTTGAGTACGATGCAGTTATCGAACCAATAAATGGTGAAACCAGGATTTTTGCCTGGCCTTTGGAAAAACCTGAAGAGCGTAAAGATGTTACTCCTCCTGGATTTGGCCGTATTGCAGCCCAAACCGCAAAGCAGGTAATTCATCAGAAGATTAGAGAGGCTGAAAAGGGTGCAATCATGGAAGAGTTTCAGGAGAAAGTTGGATCACTTGTTTCAGGTTTGATTCTTAGGTTTGACGGGTCGAATGTTAGGGTAGACCTTGGGAGAACAGAGGCAATAATGCTTGCGGAGGACAGAATCCCCAACGAAAGACTTAATCTTAACCAAAGACTTACTTTTCTTATCAAGGCTATTAATGAAACTCCGAGGGGTAAGGAAATTTTTCTTTCCCGCTCCGCACCCGATTTTGTAGCAAAGCTTTTTGCCAGGGAGGTCCCGGAAATAGGTTCTAACGCAGTTGAGATCAGGGCCATTGCCAGAGAAGCCGGAATAAGGACCAAAGTTGCCGTGTTTTCGGCACAAAGCGGAGTTGACCCGGTTGGAAGCTGTGTTGGACAAAAGGGTGTTAGGGTTCAGGCTGTTACCAATGAGATTGGCGGAGAAAGAGTTGATGTAATTCCTTGGAGTGAAGAGACCTCGGAACTAATTAAATCTTCCCTCTCACCTGCGGAAGATTTAACAGTTAAGATTAATGAAGATCTAAAGTTGGCCACAGTAACTGCACCCGAGGACCAACTTTCGATGGCGATTGGTAAAGATGGACAAAATGTCCGCCTTACCGCAAAATTAACCGGTTACAGAATCGAAGTTGAAGGTAACGGAGAAACTTCAGAAGTAAAAGGTGAAGGAGAAGCCGCCTCCGGCGAAGCTTCCGACGAGCTGAAGGAGGTAGAAGTTGAGAAGCCTGAAACCAAGCTTGAAAAGGCCGAAAAGAAAGAAGAAGTTACGGAGGATACAGGTTCGGAACAAAAATCAGAGGAAGTAGAAGTGAAAGCTGATAACGGAGAACAGAAGTCAGATAGCGAAAAATGAAGATGGAAGTTGGAAATTTGATTAAACTATGAGAATTTTATCTTTTTTCGAACTTCGATAGTCAGGCTTCAGAATTTCGACATCAGTCTTCCGAATAAATTATGGAGACTAATACAAATTTACAAACACGACCACCAATTGTGGTGGTTTTGGGGCATGTTGATCATGGAAAAACCACTCTTTTGGATGCGATTAGAAAAACTAATGTGGCCTCCAGGGAGGCAGGAGGAATCACACAGGCAATTGGAGCTTCAGTGGTAGAAACAAAGGAAGGTAAAAAAATTACCTTTATTGATACCCCAGGCCACGCGGCTTTTGGAAAAATGAGAAGCCGTGGTGCAAAAGTTGCAGATATAGCAATTCTTGTTGTAGCTCAGGATGATGGGGTCCAACCCCAAACAAAAGAAGCCCTGCAGATTATTAAAGATTCGGAATTACCCTTTGTAGTTGCCGGAACCAAGGCTGATGTTGCCGGAGTTAGTCCCGAAAGACTTCAGGGTGAACTTGAAAAAGAAGAGGTGTTTTTTGAAGGTCGGGGTGGCCAAATCCCTTTCGTTTCAGTTTCGGCAAAGACAAATACTGGAGTGACGGATTTGATCGAGATTTTGGTTTTGATGTCTGAAGTTGCCGAACTTAAAGGAGACTCTGCTGAAGAACTTGAAGCTGTAGTAATTGAATCCGGAAAAGATAAAATAGGCCCTACAGCATCAGTTGTTGTTAGGCAGGGTTGCATTAAGGTCGGTGAGACCGTTTATGTAGAGGAAAACGAATGTAAGGTTAGGGCACTTTTTGATGATAAAGGCAAATCTATCAAAGAAGTCTTGCCGGGGTTCCCTGCAAAAATTTTTGGTTTTACCCAGGTTCCTCCTGTTGGAGCCTTAATTTCTCAAAGTCCTCACAAAATTATCAAAGAAGCTCCGAAGGCACGGGGTGTTTTTGATTTGAGAAGGTTAAAAGATGATGAAATCCCCTTAATCTTAAAAGCTGAAAATGCTGGATCACTCGAGGCAATAATAAATTCTCTTCCGCCAAAAATTGTAGTGGTCGATAGCGGTGTGGGTGACGTAACCAGCTCTGATGTGATAAATGCGAAAACTGGCAATGCATATATTTTTGCGTTTGAATCGAAAATTCCTATGGATGTTTTTAAGCTTGCCGAGGCAGAAAAAGTTAGAACGGAACGTTTTGAGATTATTTATGAGCTTTTACAGAGGCTTGAGGAAATCTTGAAGGAAGGGAAAAAGCAGATTCTTGGAAGAGCCGAAATATTGGCTAGTTTTCCATTTGATCATAAGAAGGTTGCTGGGTGTAAGGTTACCTTTGGAAGGATAGCAAAAGGCGACTCTTTAGTTTTGAGCCGAGACGAAAAAGAAATCGGGAAGGCAAAAGCAATTTCCCTCAGGAAGCAAAAATTGGAAGTAACCTCTGTAGGCCCCGCAGAAGAATTTGGGGTAATTCTTGACCCCCAACTTGATTTCCAGGTGCATGATGTGTTACTATCGGTCTCCAAGTGAAAATGGATAACAATTTTGCTTCATTTACCGAATCTGCCGCCTCGATTCTTGTCGTTTTGCCTACAAATCCAAGGTTTGATGAGGTGGCTGCCGGACTTTCTCTCTATTTATCCCTTCGTGACAAAGCCTTAATTTATTCACCTTCCCCAATGACGGTAGGATTTAACCGTCTTATCGGTGTTAATAAAATATCTCAGGAGGTTGGAAATAAGAACCTGGCGATTAGATTTACAGGTTACGATGCTACTAATATTGATAAGGTTAGTTATGATATCGAAAATGGCGAGTTTAAGCTCACAGTAGTTCCTAAAAATGGGTTAGCTGCTCCGGAAAAGAAACAATTGGATTTGGGATATGAAGGAGCATTATTTGATTTGGTAATTTTGGTCGGAGGGGTTAACGATGCGAGTTTCCCGATTTTGTCTGATCCTGAATTTTCTACGCCAAAGGTGGCTCACATCGGTATTCGTACTCTTGAATCTAAGCGCGAGGTAATGTCCTTTGCAGCCCCAGGCGCCTCTATATCAGAACTTACGGCAAAAATTCTTAGAGAGGGAGGTCTGGAGATCGATCCCGATATCGCTACAAATCTGGTAATGGGAATAGAGGAGGGTACCAGCAATTTTGCAGGAAGCGATATTACACCCGAAACTTTTGAAATCTTTGCCTCGCTTCTTAGAAGCGGAGGACAAAGAACACCAAGGATAAAACTTAGTCCGTCAAGTTTTCCCCCGGGATCAATTCCGGGTAAACCCATGCCCCAACCGATCCAAAAGTCTCAAGAAGTGAAAATTCCGAAAGATGTTGAAGGAACAGAGGAGAAAGAAGAGGATGTTAACCCCCCTTCGGACTGGCTCCAACCCAAGGTATATAAAGGGACCAACGTAAGTTAACCCCTATTTTGGTATTTGCGATTTAGGATTTAATTTGGTATCATACACAAGATGTTTACAAGGTCTGGCTTGAGATAGCCTCACTTTGTTCTACATGACGCTCATATGGCACTAGCTACAGACGAGAAACTGGAAATAATTAAGAAGTTTGCAAGGGAAAAAGGCGATACAGGATCTCCCGAAGTTCAAATTGCGCTTCTTTCAGTACAAATAGACAAATTAGTTAAGCACCTTAGTGAACATAAAAAGGATATTCATTCAAGAAGGGGTTTGCTGTCCATGGTAGCAAAAAGAAGAAGACTTCTTTCGTATCTCAGAAAAAGAGACGAGGAAAGATATAAAAAGCTTATTGAAGGCTTAAAATTAGAAAAGTAAGTTCTTTGAAAGTTTGAGATTGCAAGGGATTTGAAATTGGAAATGACGTCTGATATTTAGAAAAAGAAGAATCAGACTTCAGAACTCAACTTTTAAATTCCCGGACGGAACATAAAAGTTCAATTCTCAAACTTCAATTACAAATTAATGAAAAAAGTAGAAAAAAGTATAGATTTAGGAGGAAGAAAGTTAACTCTTACCACAGGTGAACTTGCCGAACAGGCTTCTGGTGCAGTGATGGCCAGATATGGTGACACAGTTGTATTGGCAACTGTTACGTCAGCTCCACTTAGAATGGAAATGGATTATTTTCCTCTTACTGTTGAATATCAGGAAAAACTTTATGCCGGAGGAAGAATCAAAGGTAGTCGTTGGGTAAAAAGAGAAGGACGTCCCACAGATGAGGAAATTCTTTCAGCAAGGCTTATAGATAGATCTATTAGGCCTCTATTTCCAAAAACCTATAAAAAAGAGGTTCAGGTGATTGTGACAGTACTTTCTGTTGATATGGTGAACGACCCAGTAATCGTAGGGGCAATTGCTGCTTCTGCGGCGGTTCATCTAAGCCCGCTTCCCTGGAAAGGACCAGTGGCGCCTTTGACGGTTGGACTCGTTAACGATGAATATAAGATAAACCCGACAAATCCAGATATGGAAGAGTCTCAAATGGACTTAACAGTTTCTTCGACAAAAGAAGCGGTCCTTATGGTAGAGGCTGGGGCCAAAGAGGTAACCGAAGGACAAATTGTAAAGGGAATTGAGTTTGCACAAGCTGAGAGCAAGGCAGTTTTAAAATTAATTGAGGAACTTGCATTGGAAGTTGGTGTCCAAAGAGATACATTTAAAGAAGAAAAACCATCCATAGAACTTGAGCGCGAGGTTAAAAAGTTGGTGGGTGATCAGATGCCAAATCTGGTCAAAAATATGGCACTTCATGAAGGACCAAGCGATGAATATGGTGAATTTATCGAAGCCATTAAAGCTAAATTTGAAAAGGAAGATGAAAAGAAATTTGTTTTGGATATAGTTGATCATCTCAAGAAAGATTTTATCCGCGAGATGATTCTCAAAAAAGGAATCCGACCTGACGGAAGAAAATTAACTGAACTTAGAAAATTGTCAGCTCAGATAGGATATTTACCAAGAGTTCATGGTTCAGGATTTTTCAAGAGAGGACAAACACATGTGCTTTCGATTGCAACCCTAGGTGCTTCCAAGATGGGACAACTTCTGGAATCTGCTGAAGGAGAGGTGGAGAAACACTATATGCATCAATACAATATGCCTCCTTATGCCACAGGTGAGACCGGAAAATTTGGAAATCCTGGTAGGAGAGAAATTGGCCATGGAGCATTGGCTGAAAGAGCGCTAGTTCCTGTTATCCCTTCTATTGATGAATTTCCTTATGCAATTAGGGTTGTCTCGGAGGTTATGAGTTCTAATGGTTCAACATCGATGGCTTCTGTTTGTGGGTCAACCCTTTCTCTCATGGATGCAGGAGTTCCCATTAAGTCACCGGTCGCCGGAATTGCGATGGGACTTATTATTGAGGATGCCAAAAACTTTGCAGTTCTTTCCGACATTATGGGGATAGAAGATTTTAATGGCGATATGGATTTCAAAGTTGCTGGAACGGAAAAAGGAATTACCGCACTTCAACTTGATGTTAAAACATTAAATCTGACCGGCGAAATATTGGCTAAGGCACTTGAACAATCAAAAGCAGCAAGGGCAGAGGTTATGAAAACACTAATGGAAGCTATTAGCTCACCTCGTTCGCAGGTTTCGGCATTTGCTCCGAAAATTAAGGTTGTAAAAATCCCAGTTGACAAAATTGGGGAATTTATTGGACCTTCCGGACGTAATATTAAGAAGCTTTCGGCAGATACTGGTTGTGAATTTGACACAGCAGATGATGGAACCGTAAGTATTTCTGGGGTTGACGAAGAAGCAATGCAAAAAGCCATAACCTGGGTTGAAGGATTTGCCAAGGAAGTTAAGGTAGGGGAAATTTATGAGGGAGAAGTTGTAAGATTGATGCCTTTCGGAGCCTTCGTAAATATTTTGCCCGGAAAAGACGGAATGGTGCACGTTTCCGATATGGGCAGGGAAGAGTATGTTAGAGACGCAGCAGATGTGGTTCAAATCGGACAAAAAGTTCAGGTTAGGGTAAAGGAAATTGATGAGCAAGGAAGAATCAATCTGTCCATGAACATGGATCCGTCAAAAGATAAACCAAAAGAAGAAAGACCCAGAGGAGGATTCTCCAGGGGAGGATTTAGGGGTGGAGACCGCGGTGGACGCGGAGGGTTTGGAGGCGGCAGGTCCGGTGGATTCAGTCGAGGTGGAAGTCGGGGAGGGTTTGGAGGCGGCAGGTCCGGTGGATTCAGTCGAAGCGGAGACAGGGGCGGATTTGGAAGAGACGATCGTGGCGGAGAAAGAAGTAGTGGACCCCATTTCCCGACATCAAGACTTGTTGATGATTCAAAGAAAGACTTCAATAGGTAAGCTCTTCGTGTTAAAGTAAATTGACCTTTACAATCATATGGAATCTGCTGCCCAGGAAATTACAAAACTGCTTGAAAGAGTTAAAACTATTGATTTGCCCGAAAAACTCCGAGAAATTGTAACGGTTCGTCTTACTCAATTAACCAAGCTTACCAATTCTCCATCGTTTTTACCCGAATTTGACAGTATGGAACGTTATGTCGATTGGATTACGGACCTTCCTTGGGATAAAAGAAGCAAGGATACTTTAGACTTGGTTAATGCCAAAAAAATTTTGGACACTAACCATTTTGGATTAGCAGACATAAAAGAAAGAGTTTTGGAATACATTTCCGTTATGAAGTTAAAAGAAGAAAAAGGTGAAGGGGCGGATATTTATAGAGCCCCAATTCTTTGTTTCGTCGGACTTGTGGGAACCGGAAAAACAACAATCGCCTTTTCTATAGCTGAAGCTTTGGGTCGTCCCATTGCCAGGATTCCATTCGGAGGTATGGGGGATCCACTGGATCTGAGAGGCCAAAGCAGAATGCATCCGGAGGCAGAGCCGGGGAAAATTATAAAAGCTCTCCGAACCTGCCAAAGTAAAAATCCGGTGATTTTACTTGATGAGATTGACAGGGTGACCGACCAAGGGAGGAGCTCAATAATGGGTGTTTTAGTGGAACTCCTGGATCCTAAACAAAACCATGCCTTTACGGATTATTACATCGATTTTCCTTTTGATCTTTCCGAAGCGCTTTTTATAGCAACTGCAAATAACACCACAAATATTGCCACAGCTGTGATGGATAGATTGGAGCCGATTGCCATGCCTTCCTATACCGATCAGGAGAAAATTACGATTGCACAAAAATATGTTTTGCCGGCATCGGTTAAGTCTGCCGGACTTCCGGAAGGATCTTTAGTGATCGATGACGATGTTTGGGCAAATATAGTCCGTCCTTTGGGTTATGATGCAGGAATTAGAACCCTGGAGCGTACTATTGATGGAATTGTCAGAAAAGTTGCAAAGATGATTGTTGAAGGGAAAACTCAATCTGCGCATATTACATCGGAAAATGTAAAACAATTTTTGCCCCAGTAGTACAATTGACGAGTGAAGATATTGATAATCTCTGATTCCCACGGACACATTGCAAACCTCAAACATGTTATGGGTTTTGCTAAAAAAATCGGAGCAAAAGCGATAATTCATTGCGGAGATTGGAATACTCTTGAGACAGTTGATATGGTACTTTCATCCAGAATTCCTCTTTATGCAGTTTTGGGAAATGCGGACGTAAGACCGGAGGTTGGTGACAGGTTAAAGGTTAAAGGTAAAAGATTTGCAGAAGACTTCTTGGAATTTGAGCTTGGGGGGAGAAAAATTGGGGTGACACATAGACCGTCGGATATTAAAAAATATTTTATAGGGGAAAAATTGGACGTAATTTTTTGCGGACATTTGCATTCTAAATATGAGAGTAGTCAAACGCAGATTAAAATTATCCGACCCGGCGCAATTGTCCAAGGGATTAACTTTGCCGTTTACGATACCGAGTCTGGTAAAATAGAATTTATCAACGATGAACAAAACTGAAAAATTACAAGAACTCAAGAAAAAGATGGAGGCAGACGATTCGCTTCCCCTGAAGAAAGGGGCAACGAGGCTTGTTTTTGGTGTCGGAAATCCGGAAACTGAGATTTTATTTATCGGGGAAGGGCCGGGTTATTGGGAAGACGTGAAGGGGGAACCCTTTGTGGGTAACGCGGGAAAACTGTTGGATCAAGTTCTTCGTGTGATTAGTCTGGCGAGGGAAAGTGTTTACATAACAAATGTTGTTCATCACCGACCTCCGGAAAATAGAGATCCTGAACCTTCAGAAATTGCTGCCTACGGAAAATATCTTGATGAGATTATAAAAATTATTGATCCGAAAATTATCGTCACCCTCGGGCGCTTTTCAATGGGGAAATTTTTGCCGGGGACATACATTTCCTCTATTCATGGGAACACTCATAAGGTAAACTGGAACGGCAAAGAAATTACTGTAGTTCCGATGTATCATCCGGCCGCGGCACTACGGAATGGTAATGTAATGTTCCTTTTCAAAGAGGATTTTAAAAAGCTTTCGGAAATTTTGAAGCAGGCTCAGGAAGAGAAAAAGAATAAAACGTCTGAGAAGGACTCTGGTAAAACTCCGGAACAGATGTCTTTGGTTTAAGTTGACTGACAAAATGAATAATCAAAAAAATAGTTTAAAATTTATTGCCCTTTCCGGTACTACGGATGTTACCGAAAATCTTTACGTTTACGAATCAGGTAACGACATGATGATAGTTGATTGTGGGGTGGGATTTCCCGATTTGGAAATGCCGGGTGTGGAGCTTGTTCTTCCGGATTTTTCCTACATTATACGCAACAAAAATAAACTCAGGGGAATTCTTCTTTCCCAAGGACACGATGACCATGTTGGTGCACTACCTTTTTTACTCAAAGAGGTAAATGCGCCCATTTGGTGTACCCCCATAGTTACAGAATTTTTGAAAGTAAAATTCAAAGATTACAGGGTAAGGAATTATCATATAAATACTTTTAATCCGGACAAGGATGTTTTTAATATTGGTCCATTCAGAATCAACCCTTTCCGCGTAACCCATTCCGTTCCGGATACTGTTGGTTTTGCAATCGATACTTCTCAGGGAAGGATTTTCCATGTGGCAGAACACAAGATGGATCAAACTTCGGTTGATGGAATGTCTTTTGATATACCCAAAGCCAAAAGCTTAGCTGCTCAGGGGAATATTCTTTGCTTGATGTCAGACTGTCTGGGATCAAACGAGCCGGGATTTACTCCGAGCGGTGTGGGGATAGAGGAAAACATGTTTAAGATTATAAAAGATTCAAGACAGGCTGTTTATATGACAGCCATTTCTTCCAGTATTGGCAGATTTCAACAAATGATTAATGTGGCACAAAGAGTCGGTAGAAAAGTTGTATTGGTTGGGAGATCCGTACAGAGCAAAATTGAGATAGCATATAACCTGGGTTATCTGAAATATTTACCCAATCAGATAATTGATTTCAAAGAGGCGGAGGAATTTAGGCCGAACCAAATAATGTATATTATTGCGGGTTGTTACGGACAAATTGGAAGCTCTGTATATAGACTCGCTTTTGATGAGCATGACAGGGTAAAAATAAACCCAGGTGACACATTTATTTTTTCGGCAGACCCCGGCCCGGCCTATTCCAAAGAAAGCGAAGATCTTATTGTTGATCAATTGACGGATAAGGGGGTTGATGTACACTATTACGATTTGAATGAGGGTTTGCACGTTTCCGGACACGGCGGCCAAGAAGATATCAAAGAGCTTTTCAAGATCGTAAAACCTAAATATTTTATTCCTACAGGAGGAACAATCAGATACATGCTTTCTTATGAGAAGCTAGTTGTGTCATTAGGCAACAGAAGGGAAAATGTTTTTAGACTTAAGCCCGGGGAGAGTGTTGTCTTTGAGAATGGAAATGCAGCCCGGGGTGAAAAAATTCCGGTCAAAGAAGTTTTAGTTCACGGCTACGGAATCGGTGATATCGGAAAAGTTGTTTTGGAAGACAGGACCATCTTGGGCAAAGAAGGGGTTGTTGTTGTGGGGATAGAGATTGATCAAAACGGAAGGCTTTTGGGCCAACCCGAGACGGTCAGTCGTGGGTTCGTGTTTGAACAGAAATATGGGGAGGTGCTGACTGAAGCTTCAAAGGCTTTAGCTGAGGCGATGAAGAGGAACAGACTAAACGACAAGTCTAGTATAAAAGCCGAGGTAATAAAGTTTTTAGAGAAGTATTTTTATGATAAGACCAGGAGGAGACCGATGATCCTGCCGGTAGTAGTAAAGATTTAATTTTTTTATCTACTCACTGCCTGCGATTTTTCGGAATACGTTATAATTGAACTGTCCATGGCAAAAAAAAGAAAGAGATTTACAAAACGGGCTTTTAGGCTAAAACTCAAAAAGGGTACGGTGTTTTCCATCTCTCAAATATTCTTTTTTGCCGTTGCCGGGCTAATCCTAATTTCTTTTTCCCGGCAGGGAGCCGCCCTTTTAGATTTTAATAATCTGCTTTTGAAATATTTTTCCTGGGCTTCATTTTTTCTGCCTTTTATTTTCCTATCTTTTGCCTTTCTTCTTTCTAAGGTTAAGTTTATCTTGGGCCGACCCAATGTGATTGTTGGGGGTCTACTTTTTTTTATATCATTATCTGCATTGGGGAGAGCGGGAGTGGTCGGAATTGGGATTTGGGATTCGATTGCTGTACTAATCACCCAGGTCGGTGCAGCAATAATATTCCTTGGCATCGCACTTGTTGGCCTGATTGTTCTTTTTGATACGTCATTTGATCAGGTTTATAAATTTTTAACAACAATGTTTGGGTCAGCCCGTGGTTATATAAAAAGTGATAATCGTATAAAAATTGGGGGTGCAGGTCTTTCTAAAGCTCAGATGAAGGTATCCGGCGGAAATATTTTTCAAAGACCCAGTTCCGGCAAACAACCTCTTGATGCTGGTGTAAATACACCAATTGAGGCAAAAGAACCTTTGGAACAAAAGCTCGTAAGTAATATTCCCGGGCAGGATCTTATCTGGAAATATCCGAGTCTTGACCTTCTTTCTGATGTGGAAACTGGGAAGGCGGAAAGAGGAGATATTAAAGGCAATGCCGATATCATTGAGAAGACTCTGGAATCTTTTGGAATTACTGCGAGGGTGGTTGAGGTTAATCTTGGTCCTGCTGTTACCCAATACGCGTTGGAGGTAGCACTTGGCACCAAACTTAGTAAGATTACAGCGCTTGAGCGCGATTTAGCACTGGCTCTAGCCGCTCCGACGGGAACCATCAGGATCGAAGCTCCTATTCCAGGAAGGAGTTTGGTAGGAATTGAACTACCAAATAGATCTGCAGAGTTTGTACCTCTAAGGAAGATGATGGAATCTGATGAGATGCGCAGTGCAAAATCCAAGCTTGTGGTTTCTTTGGGGTTGGATGTTTCAGGAAAGCCGATTGTGGCCGATATTGCCAGGATGCCCCATATCCTTATAGCTGGTCAAACTGGATCCGGAAAAAGTGTTTGTATAAATGCCTTCCTTAACTCTCTTCTCTTTCGTGCTTCGCCAAGTGAGGTCAAGCTTATTCTGGTTGACCCTAAAAGGGTGGAATTAACTCACTATAACGGCATTCCGCATCTTCTTTCTCCTGTAATTGTTGAACCTGAAAAAGTGGTTAATGCTCTTCGTTGGATTATGGCGGAAATGGATAGACGTTATAAACTTTTTGCAGAAGCAGGAGCCAGGAACATTGATTCGTATAATGAAACGACAGGTTTTCAGGCACTCCCTTATATAGTTCTTTTTATTGATGAACTTGCGGATATCATGCTTTTTTCACCGGTTGAGGTGGAAGATTCCATCACAAGAATTGCACAGATGAGCAGGGCTACAGGAATCCATATGGTTCTTGCCACTCAAAGACCTTCGGTAGATGTTATTACAGGTCTTATCAAAGCCAATATTCCTTCACGTATTGCATTTGCTGTAGCCTCCCAGATTGACTCTCGTGTTATATTGGATACTCAAGGAGCAGAGAAGCTTTTGGGGAAAGGGGATATGCTTTATTTGCCTCCCGAACAGGCGAAGCCGATGAGAATTCAGGGAGCTTTTGTAAATGACAAGGAGGTTACAGCCTTAGTTAATTTTCTCAGAAATCAGGGAGTGACTCCTCAGTATACCGAGGAAGTTACAACAATGGCTAAGCCCGGAACAATAACAGTTCCCGGAGTCGGAGGAAATACAGACGAACTTTTTAAGAATGCCGTTACAGTAGTCTGCCAATATGATAGGGCGTCGGCATCGCTTTTGCAGCGGAGACTTTCTATTGGTTATGCAAGAGCTGCCAGAATTATCGACCAGCTTGAGGAGGCCGGTGTCATAAGTCCAAGCGATGGAAGCAGTAAACCCCGAGAGGTTTTGGTACAAAATGCAGAGGAGTTTCTCGCGAGTTTTGGAAATCAACCCACACAACAATAGTAAAATCCTGAAGCGAGTTCGGGACAACGAAAACAAATGAAGACGATTGGACAAATAATAAGATCTGCCCGCATTGCAAAAAATTATTCTTTTGATGACCTCGAGGAAATTACCAAAATAAAGAAAAATTTTATTGAGGCAATAGAAAAAGAAAGGTGGCAGGCACTCCCGCCATTCTCAACCGTTTTGGGTTTTGTAAAAAGTTTGGCCGGAGTACTGGAGCTTAACGAAAAAAATGCTGTTGCCGTTCTCAAACGTGATTATCCCCCAAAAAGTTTAGTTAATATTAACCCTAAACCGGACGTGGGTAGAAAGTTTTTCTGGAGTCCGAAACTGACTTTCACAATCGGGATAGTGGTGGTTGTTTTTGCGATCTTGAGTTATTTGGGATTCCAGTACAAGAGATTTATTTCCCCTCCGGCTCTTGAGGTTGATAGTCCCCAAGAAAGTCAACAGATAGCAGGCGTATCCGTATTGGTTTTTGGCTCAACGGATTACGATGCAAAAATAACAGTGAATGACCAGCCGATAATAGTTAACCAAGATGGCAAATTTTCCGTGAGTCTCGGGGTTTCCCAGGATACAAAAGAAATAGATGTTATTGCTACCAGTAGATCTGGTAAAATAACAGAAGTAAAAAGAGATATCACGGTTACAAATAAATAATAACTAAAATGGATTCCGTTCAAACATTGTTAGTAATAGTGGTTATCAGCCTGACACTCCTACTGGTAATAGTTGGTATGCAAGTAATGCTTATTATTATTGATTTGAGGCGTGCCATTAAAAGGCTCAATTCGATTTTGGAGGATGCAATTTTGGGTGGAGGCTTAATCCGGCCGGAAAAGCTAACTTCTGTTCTGGAAATCCTCCATAAAGGGAAGAAATTGGAAACTCATGGAGGGAGTTAGAAATTAGGTTTAGATTCCCACATTAGACCTCAAATTGTATTATACTTAGGCATGACCACATCTGAAATTAGACAAAAATATCTTGATTTTTTTGTTAAGAAGGGCCACAAAATTATTGACCCGTCTCCTCTGGTTTTGGAAAACGACCCGACGACTCTTTTTACTTCAAGTGGAATGCAGCAATTAGTACCTTATCTTAAGGGTCAAAAACATCCCGAAGGAACTCGATTGGTAGACATCCAACCATCCCTTCGTTTACAGGATTTGGATGAGGTTGGAGATAAAAGACACGATACATTTTTTGAGATGCTTGGTAATTGGAGTTTGGGTGATTATTTTAAGAAAGAACAGCTGGCGTGGGTTTGGGAGTTTTTTACAAAAGAGATGGAATTTGATCCGAAAAGACTTCACGTAACCGTTTTCGAGGGCAATTCTGAAGTACCGAAAGACTCGGAATCTTTGGAGATTTGGAAAAGTCTTGGGGTGTCCGAAAACCACATTCATTTTTATGGGGTTGAAAAGAATTGGTGGGCGAGAAATGGTACTTTTCCGGACACCATGCCAGAGGGAGAAATTGGAGGACCCGACAGCGAAATATTTTACGAATTTCCGGATATTCCTCATGACCCTAAATTTGGCAAGTTTTGTCATCCGAATTGCGACTGCGGCAAATTCCTAGAAATCGGCAACTCAGTTTTTATGCAGTATCAAAAGACTAAGAATGGGAAACTTGTTGAGCTTCCGCAAAAAAATGTTGATTTTGGAGGGGGTTTAGAAAGAATCGCAGCGGCTCTCGGGGAAAATCCCGATATTTTTAAGATTGATCTTTTTTCCGGAATCATTAAAAAAATTGAGGAAGAGGTGGGGGTAAATTATGGGGCGGATCCGGGACGCGACAGGAGTTTTAGAATTATTGCGGATCATTTGAGGGCTTCCTGCAACCTCCTTGCGGAAGGAATAATTCCCGGCAATAAACTTCAAAGCTATGTTTTAAGGCGCCTTATTAGACGTGCGATGTTTCATTTTCATTTGCTTGGTGCCGGTATCTCAGGAGGAGCAATTTCCCATGTAGCGGAGGACCTTCGGAATTATTACCCAAATATTGATAAAAACTGGCAGTTTGTTGAGGAAAATTTGTCGAGCGAAGCTGTGAGGTTTGAATCCGCTCTGAAAAGAGGCTTGGCCAGACTAACTTTTGCAGTCTCCAAAGGAGAAGATATAAACGGCAAATTTGCTTTTGATCTATATCAAACGGAGGGATTTCCTCTTGAACTAACAATCGAGATTTTGGGTCAGAACGGCGTAAATTTTTCCACTGAAGAAAAAAATGCCTTTGCCTCTGAGTTTGAAAAGCATAAAGAATTAAGTAGAACCACCTCAGCAGGTATTTTTAAGGGTGGTTTAGAAAGCAAATCTAATGCAGAGGTGACTAAACTTCACACAGCTACACATCTTCTCCACGCGGCTTTAAGGCAAATTTTAGGTGAACATGTCGGACAAAAAGGAAGTCACATTACTTCTGAGAAACTGCGGTTTGATTTTTCTCATCCGTCCAAACTCACGGATGATGAGCTTAAAAATGTTGAGAATTTGATAAATGAAAAAATAGACGAAGACCTCCCGGTAAGTTTTGAAGTGATGAGTTTGCCCGAAGCGATTAAGAGTGGAGCACTACATTTTTTTGCTGAAAAGTACGGTGAGAAAGTTAAAGTTTACGCAATTGGTAATCCTAAAAGAGATTGGTTTTCCAAAGAAGTTTGTGGTGGACCGCACGTTGGGCACTCCGGCGAGGTAGGACATGTTAGAATAATTAAGCAAGAAAAAATCGGATCGGGAGTGATCCGAATTTACGCAACACTGACAACTTAGAAATAGTGTTGCGATAGTTTTCTATACGCTGTCCTTGAAAATGAATCTTAAAGATTTTTTGGCAGATAGAGACAACCCACCTGAACTTTATTGGTCGCTTGTTATAGAAGAAGACTGGGTTCAAGCTGGTATTTGGTATATAGGTGAGAGTGCGGCTGAAGTTGTCAGTGTCAGTCCCGGAGCAGCATGGGAGAGTGACGATGAACTAGTTGGTGCTACGGATGCGGCGCTTTCTTCGGCGGTTCAGATGCTTCCTGAGAATTACAAAGAGCCGGATAAAACTGTTTTTGGTGTTTGTTCTTCTTGGGTAAAGGAGGGGGAAATTGCTGAGGAATATCTGGCAAAAATCAAAAAGCTTTGTACAGAACTTTCATTAACGCCTGTTGGTTTTGTGGTTTTACCTGAGGCTATTGCACATCTTTATAAATCTGAAGAAGGAGCTCCAATGAGTTCCATTGTGTTAGGGCTTGGGAGAGAGTCTTTAGAAATATCTGTTTTTAAAATGGGAAATCTGGTTGGAACAACTCAGGTTTCAAGAAGTGTTTCTCTGATTGACGACATGACTGAAGGGTTGTCTAGATTTGAAGGGGCAGTTCCGCTTCCGTCGCGGTTTATTGTCTATAACGGTAAAGAAGGCGAATTGGAAGAAGCCAAACAGTCTTTGATTCAGGCATCCTGGGATAATATGGAAAAGATAAAATTTTTGCATACGCCGAAGGCTGAGATATTAAGCCCGGATCGAAAAGTTCTGTCAGTTTCGCTTGCAGGTGCTGCGGAGATTGGGAACGTCTCTCAAGTTAGATCAATGGAGAGTACTCCGGAAGAAGTTTCTCCAATTCAGGAAGAAAAGGAACGGATAGATAATGAACCCCTTACAAAAGAATCAAGCGCGGAGGAGCTGGGTTTCAGTGTAGGTGAGGATGTTTCTTCTTTAGGCAGCGAGGTTCAAAATGTTATTCCGGTCATGCCGGAACCAATTTCTCATCCGATGTCCAGTAATTACATTCAAAAAACAAAAGATGTTCTTCATTCTTTTTCTAGTAAGATTTTTTCTCCCAAATCTTTCAATAATCAGATTTCCCAGCCGAAGTCAGAAGGGAATGGAATTTGGATAGCACTTGGCGTTTTTGTCTTAGCACTTGTGGCAGCCGGAATTTTTTGGTGGTTTTTCCCGAAAGCTAAGATTACTGTTTTTGTAACGCCAAAAAGGTTTGAACAAACGGTTCAAGTTTCTTTTAGCCCAAATGGCACCTTTGATATCGGCTCTGGAATTATTCCAGCTCAGGTTATTACCGATCAGGTTTCAGGTGATAAAACGAAAGCAACTTCAGGAACGAAATTAATTGGGAATAAGGCTGCGGGAAGTGTTCAGATAGCAAACGGTAACGGATCCCCAATAAATTTGGCTTCCGGAACGGTTTTGATTTCTTCCGGGGGTTTAAGGTTTGTTACAGATTCGGAAGCTTCCATTTCGGGGCAGCTTCTTCCGGGTTCGCCCGGAACGGCAAATGTAAATGTAACAGCGGGAGATATCGGATCTCAATATAATCTAGCAAAAGGCGAAGTCTTCAGTGTTGGGAATTATTCGAGATCACTTGTTGCAGCAACTTCAACAGCTGATTTTTCTGGAGGAAGCAGCCAGGAAATCGCCGCTGTTAGCACGGATGACCAAACCAGTTTGGAAAATGATTTGAAAAATGAACTTTCCCAAAATGCCATTAACGACATCACAGGCAAGGTGGCACCAGACCAAATTTTTGTTAATAGTCTTGCTACGACAAACATTACCAATCAAGCCTTTGATCACAAAATTGGAGATCAGGCAGATAGTCTCAAATTATCCTTGAGTCTTACTACAACCGGTATTGCTGCAGATAAATCAAAACTTTTGCAATATGCGCAAAGTGTTTTGAAAGGTAAATCCCCACCTGGATATAATTTGCCGGGAGACCAGGTAGACTATAAATTTACATTTGTGAGTCAACAGGGTGGAAATTATGTTTATAGTGTAACAATTGGTGCCAACTTCCTGCCGCAAGTTGATAATAACCTAATAATTAATAATATTTCTGGCAAGACTGTGACAGTAGCCAAAAATTATTTGAATTCGATTCCGGGTTTTGATCATGCCAATGTAAGCATTAACCCTCACTTTCCTGGGCCATTTGGAACTCTTCCCAGGGTTAGTAAGAATATCTCCATAGATATTACTTCCGAATAGAATAACAAGTTTCTGGCTAATTTATCATTTTGAGATTAATGGCATTTACGCTACTGGATCTTATCAGTTAGAATAGTGGAATGAACCAGAAGACTGTTTTGCGTATTGCAGCGGTAATTTCCGGAATTTCCGGAGTAGTGATTCTAACTGGGGTAATTTATCCTATTGTTTCTTACAATTCGATTTATTCTAAAAACTATACAAAATTTGTATCCCCTTTGACCGGGGTTACAGAAAAAAGTGTACAAAGCACTGTTTCCAACACAATTACTGGCACTAATAATATTGATTATACAGATGCCAGCACTTGGTTTCCGGGAGCAGCCGGCGAAGGTGACTTTATTTCAACACAGGTAAAATATTTTACTATTTCTGTTCCAAAGCTCAGGATTGATAATGCTACTGTCGCCATCGGTGGAAGAGATCTAAATAAAAGCCTGGTTCAATATCCCGGAACAGCCCTACCCGGGAAACGCGGCAATTCTGTAATTTTCGGACACTCTGTCTTGCCCATCTTTTACAATCCCAAAAATTATATTTCCATATTTTCTCTCCTCCCAACTCTACAAAAAGGGGATGAGATTGATGTGAACTATGACGGAGTTTCTTACGTTTATCGGGTTGAAGAAATGTTTGAAGTGTATCCAACTGATATCCAGGTTTTGGATCAGGACTATTCCGATTCTTTTTTGACGCTTGTAACCTGTGTCCCGCCTGGGGATCCAACCAATCCCAAGAGACTCATTGTGAGAGCCAGAGTTGTACCACCCACAAACTGATATGAAAATATTGGGAGTTGATTATGGAAGAAGCAAGGTTGGACTTGCTATTGGTGAAGGAAATCTTGCAGAACCTTTGAAGGTGATTCGATACCAGGATCCCGGGTCCCTTTGTGGGCAAATAAAGAAAATCGTAGAGGAAGAGAAGTTTGAGAAAGTTGTGGTTGGAATTTCGGAGGGGAAAATAGGTGAAGAGATCGAAAAGTTTACCAAGAAACTTGAGAAGGAATTGAGTGTTCCTGTAGAAACTTTTGATGAAACTTTAACCTCCAAAGATGCTCAAACTTTTTCAATCGAGGCAGGAATTAAAAGATCAAAAAGAAAAAGGATGGAAGATGCCTATGCTGCTTCCATCATGCTTCAAAATTATTTGGATTCCAGGTAATTATTTGGGCTTGAAATCTAAATTTTGTGGTATACTTTAATCAGAATGTTTAAGAATGTAATTGCTCCGATTCAGGCTTGGCTTCTTTCTCAGGGGAGGTGTGTGGGGTGTGGTACCCCTCTTGCCGAAGGAAAGAGTAAACAAACAAAGTTTGGACATCAGGTAACTTGCAAATGCGGAAGGATATTTATTGAAAAGAATGGTAAGTATAGAAGAGCTCTTCTTGAGGAAGTTTAACGCAACTCTCAAAATCATTACCTGGTATTAGTTGTCGTTCTTGGGCGAAGGTAGCCAATTTTCAGAATCTGGTATACTAATTTGTTATGAAAAGATTGGTGTTTTTACCCATGCTCTTTATTTTGATAATTGCCGGGATAGCTGTCTGGTTTTATACAAATGCTCTGCCAGTGTCGGAAAGTAAAGATTTTGTTAATTTTACAATTGCCAAGGGTTCATCCGCTTCAGAAATTGGCAAAAATCTTGAATCATCGGGGCTCATTAGAAACGAATTGGTTTTTAGGATATATTTAAAATTGGACGGTCGTGGAGGGAAGATCCAGTCAGGACAATTCAGTCTTTCGCCCTCGCTTTCACTTTTTCAGACAATTAATGTACTTCTTACGGGATCCGAAGAGGTCCGAGTGACGATTCCTGAAGGGCTAAGGAGAGAGGAGATTGCGCAAAAGTTTGCAACCAGTTTGGGAAAAGACCACTCTTTTGTCACCAAATTCCTGCTGGATTCAAAAGGGGATGAAGGATATCTTTTTCCGGACACTTATCTTATTCCTGCCGACGCATCGCCTTCCGCTATTGTTCAAAAGATGACAGATACATTCAAAAGTAGAACTGCAACTCTCCCGGCAAATACTTCTGGACTTTCGTTTAACCAAGCCGTTATTCTGGCCTCGATAATTGAAAGAGAGACCAGGACCGATGCGGAACGCCCGGTTGTGGCGGGGATTTTAATCAAAAGGTTGAATGCGGGCATGCCGTTACAGGTCGATGCAACTATCCAGTATGCAATAGGAACATCAAAAAATTGGTGGCCTATTTTATCGGCTGGTGATTTGGAAGTTGACTCACCCTTTAATACTTACAAAAATGCAGGCTTGCCGCCAACCCCAATCAGTAATCCTGGGCTTTCATCCCTCAAGGCAGCCTTTAGTCCCGTTCAAACGGACTATTGGTACTATATCCATGATTCTTCCGGTCAAATCCACTATGCAACTACCCTTGCTGAGCATAATGTGAATATTAAGAAATACCTAAGCCAGTAGTCTTTTTTCGTTGGTTTGGGGCTTGACAGAAGTTTTTTAGATAATATAATGCGGATTTAGGCGTACGTAAGAGGTACGCTCGTCCTGTTTCACCTTTGGACGGGCTTTTATTGTTTTTATTCAACTGAAGCTAATGTCACTAAAAAAACCATTCCGCATAAATTTTGGTAAAGAAGAGAAAAATTTACCAGAAATTAATCTGAGTGAGGTTCAAAGAGAAAGTTGGCAGTGGTTTTTAGGTGAAGGAATAGCGCAGGAATTGGAAGGCATTTCCCCTATTGAGGATTTCACAGGTAAAAATTGGCAGCTTTCTTTGGGTGAGCATTCATTAGGTTCTCCCACAGTCCCCCCAAGAATTGCCCAGAAAAAGGGGATTACTTATGCCTCTCCAGTAAAAATCCGCGCCACTCTAGTTAACAAAAGAACAGGAAAAGAAGTTACTCAGGATGTATTTCTTGGGGATATTCCCCAAATGACCACTTCGGGGACCTTCATCGTTAACGGAATTGAAAGGGCGGTAATTAATCAAATTGTGCGTTCTCCGGGTGCTTATTTTTCCGGTGAGTTAGACCCTTCAAGTGGCCGTGTGCTTTATAAAGCAGAAATCAGACCCCTTCATGGAACATGGCTTGAATTCGAGGTAACCAGAGGAGATCTAATTTATGCCAGGATTGACAGACGCAGAAAGATTTTGGCGACAACTTTCCTTAGAGCCCTGGGTGCGGTATCCGATCAGGAAATCGTCACCGCTTTTGCAGAGGTTGATAGAGATCAGGACCATAAATATATTGCAGCGACTATCGCTAAGGATTCTACAAAGACAAGAGAAGAAGCTTTAATAGAGATTTATAGGAAAATGAGGCCCGGCGAGCCAGCTGTCTTGGAAAATGCCGAAGGACTTTTTGCAAGTTTGTTTACCGACGGAAGAAGGTATGATCTTGGAAAAGTCGGTAGATTTAAGATAAATAAGCGCCTTGGAATTAATATTCCCAACGAGAAGCAGAATTGGGTTTTGACCAAGCAGGATGTTGTAGCTGCCATAAATTATCTTATTGGACTTCAGAATGGGAATGGAAGGATTGATGATATCGATCATCTTAGTAATCGTAGGCTAAGAAGGGTTGGGGAATTGGTTGCAGTTAACGCTTTCAGAGTAGGACTTCTTAGATTGGAAAGAAGCGTTAAGGAGAAAATGAGCTTAATCTCCCCCGATGATAAACCGCTTCCTGCAACTCTTATAAATGCCCGCCCTCTTATAGCCTCACTCAATGAGTTTTTCAGGAGCAACCAGCTTTCAACTATTTTGGATGATACAAATCCTCTTTCTGAAGTTGACAATCTTCGCAGAGTTTCCGTTCTTGGTACGGGAGGAATAAACAGGGAAAGAGCAAGCTTTTCTATCCGTGACGTTAATGCTTCGCAATACGGAAGAATTGATCCAGTTAGATCCCCGGAAGGACCGAATATCGGACTTGTAACTTATCTTGCTTTGTATGCCAAGGTCGATGATTTTGGCTTTGTTCAGGCTCCATACAAAAAGGTGGAAAAAATTGGCAAAAAGGCGAAAGTGACCGATGAAATTGTGTATCTTACTGCTGATGATGAGGAGGAGCACTATATTACCCACTCCGGCATTAGTGTTGATGCTGACGGATTTATTACAGACAAACGTGTTCCTCTTAGGTATAAAGGTAAATTCATAGAGGGTACGGCTGATTTGGTGGAATATATCGATATAACTCCGAGAGAAGTTGTGGGAGCTTCAGCTTCCCTTATTCCATTCCTTGCCAACGACGAAGGAAATAGAGCCCTTATGGGAAGCAACATGCAATGCCAAGCTGTGCCTCTGGTCAATCCGGAATCTCCAATTGTTGGAACCGGAATGGAAGGAGTGATTTCTTCCGGAATGCAGAGGGTAATCAGGGCCAGGCATGCAGGAACTATTGAGTATGTTGATGGCGAAAAAGTTATTGTAAAACTTGATAAAAAGATTGAAAACGGGAATGGAAACGGAGCGGAAGATATAGAACTAACTGAAGGCGGCAAAAAAGAAGTCTATTACCTTAGTAAATTCAAGAGGACAGCGCATTCCACCTGCTACAATCAGATAGTTAGAGTGGTTTCCGGACAGGTTGTTAAAGAGGGAGATCTTTTAATTGACGGGCCGGCAAGCGAAAACGGGGAACTTGGTTTGGGTCGTAATTTGGTAATTGCCTACACAAGCTTTTTGGGGTACGGTTTTGAGGATGCCATTCTAATTTCAGATAGACTTGTTAAGGATGATCTTCTGACATCAATTCATATTGAGGAATACGAAGCTGAAGTGGTGGATACCAAACTCGGTCCGGAAGAAATTACCAACGATATTCCCAACGTATCTGAGGTGGAGTTGGCTAATCTTAGCGGCGACGGAATAGTAATGATTGGTGCAGAGGTAGGCCCCAATGACATTCTTGTTGGTAAAATTGCTCCTAAAGGAGAAACGGAACTTACATCAGAAGAGAGACTTCTCAGGGCGATTTTTGGTGAAAAAGCAAGAGAAGTGAGAGATACATCTCTTAGAATTCCCCATGGTGAACGCGGAATCGTAGTTGATATTCAGACTTTGGATAGGGACAAAGGTGATGAGCTTGGTCCGGGAGTAATCAAGAAAGTTATTGTAAGGGTCGCACAAATTAGAAAGATTACGGTAGGAGATAAAGTTGCAGGACGCCATGGAAATAAAGGAGTTGTTGCAAAAATCATGCCGATTTCCGATATGCCATACATGAGCGATGGAACTCCCGTAGACATTCTTATTTCTCCCCTTTCCGTTATTTCTCGTATGAACTTGGGACAACTTATGGAAGCCCATCTTGGCTGGGCTCTTAAAGCAAAAGGCGAAAAAGGAGCCCTACCCGTTTTTGATAAGATCGGCGCAGATTTTATCGCAGAGCAACTTAAAGAAGCTGGACTTCCTGTTAATGGAAAGACCAGACTTTACGATGGAAGAACCGGAGAACCATTTGAGGAAGACACTGTGGTGGGAGTTTCTTATATCATGAAGCTCATCCACATGGTTGAGGATAAGACTCATGCACGATCAACCGGACCATACTCGCTTGTTACACAGCAACCTTTGGGAGGTAAAGCTCAGATGGGAGGCCAAAGACTCGGGGAAATGGAAGTTTGGGCACTTGAAGCTCACCGTGCAAGCCACACTTTACAGGAGATGCTTACTATTAAAAGCGATGATGTCTTGGGTCGTGCTAAGGCGTTTGAAGCTATTGTTAAGGGAACGGATATTCCTGAATCAACCATTCCGGAAAGTTTTAAAGTTTTGGTTAGAGAATTGAACTCTTTGGGCCTTGCAATTGACCCTAAGGGAGCGATCTTGGCTAAAGAAGAAATTGAAGAGATAAAAGAAGGAGAGGCTTTGGCAGAAGCTGCCGGCGCAGAAATTGTTGCCAATTCTGCCGAGATAGTTTCCGAAAAAAGTCCGATGGAAATTGAGGAGGTTACGCCGTAAACTAAACAGTTACAAAAAAAATACGAATTATGAACGAATTAGCAGATCTAAAAGATTTAACAGATTTTAAGAGCTTACTTATTAAGCTGGCGTCACCCGAGCAAATTCGGGCTTGGAGCCGTGGTGAAATTCTTAAGCCGGAAACAATAAATTACAGAACTTTAAAACCGGAAAAAGACGGACTTTTTGACGAGAGAATTTTTGGACCTACCAAGGATTGGGAGTGTTATTGTGGAAAGTATAAAAGAATCAGGTATAAGGGTGTGATTTGCGATAAATGCGGAGTTGAGGTTACACAAAGCAGAGTGAGGAGGGAAAGAATGGGGCACATTACTCTTGCTACCCCGACCGCCCATGTTTGGTTTTTCAAAGGTGCTCCAAGCAAGATTTCACTTCTTTTGGGTGTTCCCCCGAGAGGTATTGAACAAGTTATTTACTTTGCCAGGTATTTGGTAACCAATGTTGATGAGGAAAAGAAGAAAGATGCTGTTAAAAACATTCAGAAGGACAAGGAAGGAAAGTTGGATGAAATAGCAGTCGATTTTAAGTCTAGGCGCGATGCTCTTAAGATTGAGGAAAAAGAAGCAAAAGAAAAGATTACTACTAAAATTAAGGATAAAGAGCAAGCCTCATTGGCTACATCTGAAATAGAGCTCAACCTTAGGAAGAAACAAGCAGCTTTGGGAGAAGAAGAAAAAGCTACCATAGCAAAAACAAACGAACTGTTTGATAATCTTACGGCTGTTGCCAAAGGTCTTCGCCTTTTAAGTATTTTAAGTGAGGAGGAATTTGATGAACTTTACGAGCATGGTGCTACTGAGTTTTTCACTGCCAAAATGGGGGCAGATGCAGTTCTTAGTGCCATTGAAAAAGTTAATCTGGAGGAGTTGTCAAAGTCTTTGAGGGAAGAAATAGGTTCGATTAAAGGAGGCAGCTCAAAATATATAAAGTTTGTTAAAAGACTCAAGTTGGTAGATGGTCTTAAGCGGGCTAAGGTTAATCCTTCCTGGATGATCCTTAAGGTTTTGCCGGTACTTCCACCCGACCTTAGACCCATGGTTCAACTTTCCGGTGGACGTTTTGCTACAAGCGACCTGAACGATCTTTACAGGAGAGTCATCAATAGAAATAATCGTCTTAAGCACTTAATTTCGCTTGGTGCGCCGGAAATAATTCTCAGAAATGAGAAAAGAATGCTTCAGGAAGCTGTTGATTCTTTGATTGATGCATCTCAGCGTAAAGCAACCAGAAAATCCCGTGGCAGACAGCCACTTCGCTCTTTATCAGATATGCTTCGTGGAAAACAGGGAAGATTTAGACAAAACCTTCTAGGGAAGCGTGTTGACTACTCAGGAAGAAGCGTCATTGTTGTTGGACCAGAACTTAAACTTACTCAGTGCGGACTTCCTAAAGACATGGCTCTTGAAATGTTTAAGCCGTTTGTTCTTAGGGAGATGATTGCCAGGGGGATTGCACCCAACGTCAAAAGTGCCAAAAACATGCTTGACAGGCGTCCTCCGGAAGTATTTGATATCCTGGAAGAAATTACTAAAGATCATCCGGTTCTTCTTAACCGCGCACCGACTCTTCATAAACTTTCAATTCAGTCGTTTTATCCGGTTTTGGTTGAAGGAAGCGCAATAAGGCTTCATCCTGCGGTTTGTGGAGGCTTTAACGCGGACTTTGATGGAGACCAAATGGCAGTACACGTTCCGCTTTCCGAGAAAGCTGTTGAAGAAGCAAGGACTTTGATGCTTCCCACGAATAACTTACTTAAACCCAGTGACGGCGGACCTGCTGCAACTCCTTCTAGCAAGGAGATTGCACTTGGAGTTTATTACCTGACAGCTGCGGATACCCGCTTGCCGGTTAATCCAACTATTTTCTCCGATAAAGACGAGGTGATATTTGCATTCCAGGCAGGAAAAGTTGATATCAGGCAAAAGGTAAAGGTAAGACTTGGCAGAGAGATTGTCGAAACGACAGCAGGGCGTCTTCTTTTCAATGAAGTTTTACCGGAAAACTTTGACTTTATTAATGAGGCAGTAACATCTTCCGTAATCAAATCCCTATTTGTTAAAGCTTTTGGTACAGTTTCCAAAGAGCGGGTGGTTCAACTTGTTGATGACATTAAGGATCTAGGGTTTTATGGCGGAACTATTTCCGGAATTTCTTTCGGAATTTTTGATGCAAAGGTTTATCCCGGAAAAGCAAAGGTTTTGGAGGAAGCAGATGCAAGAGTCTCAGAGATAGAAGACAACTTCGATCAGGGTCTTATTACCGCGGAGGAAAAGAGGCGTCTGACTCAGGAAGTCTGGATTGAAGTTTCAGAAGACTTGGCTGATAAAACCTGGAACGAAATGGAACCAACAAACCCCATCAGAGTTGTTATTGATGCAAAGGTTGGTAGAGCTTCAAGAGATCAAGTTAAGCAGCTGGCTGCAATTAGAGGTTTGGTAGTTGATCCGCTCGGTAAAATTGTTGAGCTTCCCATTAAAAGTAATTTCAGGGAAGGCCTTTCCGTGTTTGAATATGTCACAAGTAGTCGTGGTTCAAGAAAAGGTCTAACTGATACCGCAATTAAGACTGCTGATGCAGGATACCTCACAAGAAGGTTGGTTGATGTTGCCCATGATGTCATTATCCGACAGGACGATTGTGGGGCAAAAGAAGGTTATGAAGTGAGAAAGGAAACAAGACCTCAGGTATTTGCAAATAGAATTGTCGGAAGATTTGCTGCCAAGGATGTTACCGCTCCGGATGATAAGACCATTTTGGTTGAGGCAGGGAATATCATTGACGAAGTTACAGCAAAGAAGATTGACGAAAGTGGTGTTGCATTCGTTATTATTAGATCTCCACTTACCTGCCAGGCCAGATATGGGCTTTGTGCTAAATGTTACGGGTGGGATCTTGGAACTAAGAATTTGGTTGAGGTAGGAACTCCAGTTGGGGTAATTGCAGCTCAATCCATTGGAGAACCCGGAACCCAGCTTACTCTTAGGACTAAGCACGCAGCCGGAGTTATCGGAGTTGATGTTACTCAAGGACTTCCCAGGGTTGAAGAATTAGTTGAAGCAAGACTACCAAAAGTTGTTTCGGCACTTTCAGAAGTTGGTGGGAAGGCAAGGGTGACTGAAAGTGAAGCCGGGTGGAAAGTGACAATTACTTCTAAAGGCACTCCCAAGGAAGAAAAGGAGTATATAATTCCCAAGACTCTGGAACTTGATATTAAAGATAAAGACGTAATTGAAGCTGGGAGGGCTCTTGCTAAAGGGGCATTGGACATTAAAGATATTCTTTCGATTAAAGGGTTAAGAGCTGCACAGGAATATCTTGTTGCCGAAGTTCAGAAAGTTTATGAATCTCAGGGAATTCCAATCAATGATAAGCATTTTGAAGTGATTGTAAGAAAAATGAGTGACGAGGTGAGGATCGTGACAACCGGTGACACTCCGTTTTTGCCTGGAGACCTTGCAAGTAGAGCCACATTTGAAGAAGAAAACGAGAAAGTTCTGGCAGCTGGAGGAGAACCTGCCAGTGCACAACAGGTTGTTTTGGGTATAACAAGGCGTGCTCTTTGCACGGATAGCTGGCTTTCAGCCGCTTCCTTTGAGCAGACGACAGATGTTTTGACCGAGGCTTCACTTCTTGGCCGTGAAGATATGCTTGTGGGCTTAAAGGAGAATGTAATAATTGGTAGACTTATTCCTATCGCACCCGATAGTGCAGTTACGCCACAAAATTAAAAGATATGCCAACAATCAATCAACTAGTCAGACACGGAAGAAAAAGAGTCATTAAAAAGACAAAAACCACAGCCCTAAAGAGATGGTTTAATGCCAAAGATAGAAAATTTTCTGATAGCCACTCATCCTTTAAAAGGGGAGTAGTTTTGACTGTAAGGACAATGACTCCCAAAAAACCAAACTCTGCATTAAGAAAAGTTGCAAGAGTCCGGCTTTCTAATAAGCAGGAGATTACAGCCTATATTCCCGGAGAGGGACATGAGTTGGCGGAGCATTCAATAGTTATGGTCAGAGGAGGACGTGTAAAAGATTTGCCAGGAGTAAAATACCATGTTGTTAGGGGAAAGTATGATACAACTGGAGTTTCCGGTAGGCAAAAAGGCAGAAGCAAGTATGGCTCAAAGGCCGGTCAGACCGGAGCTAAGGCAGCTTAATTACTTGCGGAGAAAGAAGTCAAATTATGGCACGAAAAGGAGCAATTAGACCAAGGGTAATACAGCCGGATCCGATTTATGGAAACCGTTTGGTAACCAAACTTATAAATCGGAGTATGCGTGATGGTAAAAAATCGGTGGTAAGAAAAGAAATTTACCATGCCTTTGAAATTATTAAGGAAAAAAGCGGCGAAGATCCGATGAAGGTTTTTAACCAAGCTATGGAAAATATTAAGCCGACAATGGAAGTTCGTCCGAGAAGAATTGGAGGGGCTGCATATCAAGTTCCTATAATTGTAAGAGGAGTAAGACGCGAATCTCTTGCTATCAGATGGCTAATTGCTTCATCTCTTTCGAAATCAAATTCAGATTTTCATACTTTTGCCGAAAAGCTGGCTACTGAAATAATGGATGCTTCAAAGGGCGAAGGACTTTCTGTTAAAAAGCGTCAGGATGTTGAAAGAGTTGCTGAAGCCAACAAGGCATTCAGTCATTTTAAGTGGTAGATTCGGGCTTTCTCGTTATTAGCTTCAAGCGATCTCCTTTAGGGATTTATCTGGACAAAGTAAAACAAATCTAAGACTACCTAGACAAAAATAGTTCGATAGTTCGAACTATCGAACTAAATTGGTTCTTCCCTTTTCTGCTTAGATTTTATTTTCCCTTTTTTCCACTCGCCAATATTCGCGCTTTTTGGAGGAAGAGGTGTTATCGCATCTAGAAGTTCTGATACGGCTGCCTTTGCATTCTTTCTTTTAAGTATGTCTCCCAATATTTTCCTGTAACCATTGCCTTGAAGTGCAAACACGGCATGAATTTTTGCGATAGTACCCCTACTTACTTTTAAAGTTCTTGAAATTTCTTCATATGTGTATTTATCTTGAAGTAAAAGAAAAGCTGCGGCCACTCTCTTTGCCATCATTATTTTTTCGACAGGTGACAAAAGATCATTCAGAAAGTCGATGACTTCATCTGGGGTTTTGGTATTTTTAACCGACTCGACAAATACTTCGTAAACTCGTTTTTCTATCTTTGGATTCATAAAGTGTTTTGAAATTCTACCCATATATTTATAGTACCATAGTTCGAACTATGGTACTGACTGAGGCTAGACTATCATATTTTGATGATAATTTACTTTTAGATATGGAGAGGATAAAATCCAGTCTACAATGGGAAAAATACAAGAGTGTGATATTCATTGCCCAGAGCTCCAAGCTGCTTACGAGAGAGCAATGGAAAAAGCTATTAATGCTGCAATTTCACCATCCGGCGTGAGTTGGCCAGCAGAATTTGGCAATCATGTTTCGGCTAAGGGAAGATTGGAAGGTTCAGATAGCTGTGCATTTTGTAGAAAGCGAGTTGAAGTTGATCTCCTTTTGACAAGAATCGAAGGAGCAGTCGAAATGGAAACTGGTAAAGTAGCAAAAGTCTACGACATATTGGACGAAAAAACGGCAATAAAAGTATCCGGGTCAAAGTGTCGAGTGGATGAGCACCAACGATAATAATCATTGAATCAAGCTCCTTTAGCTGTTAAAATCACACTCATGGCAGAAGTACAAAAAAAGAAAGCGGCAATAATTACAACCTCAACCAAGGATCGTAATGTTTCCTATGAAAAGATCCGTAATATAGGCATTATTGCTCATATTGATGCAGGTAAGACTACTACAACAGAGCGTCTCCTTTTTGAAACCGGAAGAACTTATAAATTGGGTTCCGTTGATGAAGGAACAACAGTTACCGATTGGATGGCTCAGGAAAGAGAGCGTGGAATTACCATTGTCTCTGCTGCAATTACTACTTTCTGGGATTTGAAAAAAGATTCTTCAGTTGAGGCGGGTCATTACAGAATCAATATCATTGATACACCGGGCCATATTGATTTTACAGCAGAGGTTGAACGTTCTCTCAGGGTTTTGGACGGAGCGTTGATGGTTTTTGATGGCAGAACCGGGGTTGAAAGTCAATCTGAGACCGTTTGGAGACAGGCAGACAAATACAATGTTCCAAGAATTTGTGTTTTGAATAAACTGAACCTTATTGGAGCAGATTTTGAGGGATCAATTAAATCTATTCGCGAAAGATTGGGAGCAAACGCTGCTCCTGTAGCCATACCTATAGGACTTGAACATGAACATAAGGGTGTGGTGGATCTTATTAAGATGAAAGCTTTTACTTATAAGGGTGTTGAAGATCACAATTTGATGGAAGAAGAAATTCCGGCGGAACTTTTGGAATCTGCCAGAAAGTATAGAAGCGAACTTATAGAGGCTGTTGCAGAATTTGACGATGAGGCTCTTAATAAATTTTTGGAAGGGGTTGAACTTGATGAAATTACTATCAAAAAGGCAATCAGAAAAGGCGTTGTTTCCGGTAAATTCTTCCCGGTTTTTGGTGGAGATAACCGTACAGCAGAAAGCCAACTTCTTTTGGATGGGGTAGTAGAGTACCTGCCCTCTCCTTTGGATCTGCCCCCGGTTGAGGGAACGAATCCTAAAACCGGCGAGAAAGACTCACGCGATAGAAAAAACGAAGCACCTTTCAGTGGACTTGCTTTTAAGGTAATGACAGATCCTCATGTGGGGCGCCTTGTGTATGTCAGGATTTATTCAGGTAGCCTTTCGGCGGGACAGGCAGTTTATAACTCAACAGAGCAGAAATCTGAAAGAATTGGAAAGTTGGTACTTCTTCATGCGGATCAGAGGGAGCTGATAGAAACTGCTTACGCCGGAGAAATTGTGGCGGTTGTCGGAATAAAAGACACAACCACAGGGGATACAATTTGTGATCCTGGCCATCCTATTATTTTGGAATCAATTAGCTTTCCTGAACCCGTTATTTCCTTGGCAATTGAGCCTGCAACCAAAAGCGATCAGGAAAAGATGGGACTGGCTCTTAGCAAGCTTTCTGATGAGGATCCGACCTTTAGGATTAAGAGTAACCCTGAGACGGGACAAACTATTATTTCTGGTATGGGAGAGCTGCAGCTCGAAGTATTGGTAGACAGAATGAAGAGAGAATTTAATGTAATTGCCAACACAGGAGCTCCACAGGTTGCTTATAAAGAAACCGTTAAAAAGATTGGTCAGGGAGAAGGAAAATACATTCGTCAGACAGGTGGTCGTGGACAATATGGACATTGTCTTGTTAGGCTTGAGCCTTTGGGTAGGGGTGAAGGGTTTGAGTTTAAGAGTGAAATCAAAGGTGGAGCAATTCCCAACGAATTTATAGCTCCTATCGAAAAAGGAATCAAGGAAAAGATGGAAAATGGAGTTTTGGCTGGATTTCCTATGGTTGATATGCGTGCGGTAGTCTACGATGGGAGCTACCACGAAGTTGATTCTTCAGAGATTGCTTTCAAAATTGCCGGTTCAATGGCTTTGGAGGATGCTTTCCGAAAATCCGACCCTATTTTACTGGAACCGGTAATGAAACTTGAAGTTTCCACACCCGATGAGTTTATGGGAGACGTCATTGGGGATCTTTCCTCAAAGCGCTCACAAATTTCCGGAACGGAAAAACGAGGAATGATGACAGTGGTTCTTGCCATGACACCTCTGTCCGAACTTTCCGGATACGCAACAAAACTTAGATCTTTGACTCAAGGTAGGGCTTCTTATTACATGGAACCGAGTCATTATGAGGAAGTTCCACATAATCTTGCAGATCTCATTATTGCCAAAGCAGGAAAAGTTACGATGGCAAGAGGCAATTAGTCAATAAGAAGCGTCAAAAACACCTATTGACAGGCCAAATTAGCCTTGATTATAATACGCTTACCTGAGGCAAAATAAGCCTCTTGTTTTTTGACAGATAGAAAGTATAATTTACAAATATGGCAGGTGAAGCAAAACAAAAATACGAAAGGACTAAACCGCACGTCAACATTGGTACTATCGGACATGTTGATCACGGTAAGACCACGCTAACTTCCGCTATTACCATGGTTTTGGCCAAGCAAGGTTTGGCAAAGGCCAAGAAATACGAAGAAATTGATTCAGCTCCGGAAGAAAGAGAAAGAGGAGTTACAATTAATCTTTCTCATCAGGAATATGAAACCAAGAAGAGGCATTATGCTCATATTGATGCCCCGGGTCACGCTGATTACATCAAGAACATGATTACAGGAGCCGCTCAGATGGACGGAGCAATTTTGGTAGTCTCTGCAGCGGATGGGCCAATGCCTCAAACAAGAGAGCATGTAATTTTAGCCAAGCAGGTTAACGTACCTGCAATTGTGGTTTTTCTTAACAAATGTGATATGGTTGACGATCCTGAGCTTATTGACCTTGTTGAAGCAGACGTTAGGGAACTCCTTAAGAAATATGGTTATCCAGGAGACGAGGTTCCTGTGATTCGCGGTAGCGCCCTGAAAGCAGTCGAGGGAGATCCGGAGGCAGAAAAGCAGATAATGGCCCTTATGGATGCGGTTGATGAGTATATTCCTGACCCTGTCAGGGAAATAGATAAACCTTTCCTGATGCCCATTGAAGATGTCTTCACAATTCAAGGTCGTGGAACAGTGGTTACCGGAAGGGTTGAGCGTGGTCAAATCAAAGTTAATGAGGAAGTTGAAATTGTTGGAATTAAACCTACTCAAAAATCTGTAGCCACAGGTCTTGAAATGTTCAGGAAGACTTTGGATGAGGCTATGGCAGGTGACAACGTTGGTGTACTTCTTCGCGGAGTTGATAAAGATCAAGTAGAGCGCGGTCAAGTTTTGGCCAAGGCGGGAAGTGTTACTCCTCATACTGAATTTGAAGCAGAAGTTTATATTTTGAGCAAGGAAGAAGGTGGACGTCATACACCTTTTTTCACAGGTTACAAACCGCAGTTTTATATTAGAACTGCTGATGTTACCGGTGAGGCTACTCTTCCTGAGGGAATTGAGATGGTGATGCCCGGAGATAATGCTAAGATGAAGATTAAGCTTATCCAGCCAGTGGCAATGGAAGAGGGAGTTAGATTTGCAATTAGGGAAGGTGGACACACGGTTGGTGATGGTGTTATCACTAAAATAATCGCTTAAGTTAAGGTTTTAGCACATTAATAGGAATGGCAACTGGAAGACTTAGAGTAAAACTCAAGAGTTATGACCATAGGGTAATTGATGAGGCGGCAGCCAAGATAATTGATACCGCTTTAGCCACTGGTGCAAAAATAGTTGGTCCCATTCCTCTCCCCACAAAACGCTCCATGATGGCAATTAAAGAATCTCCTTTTACGGATAAAGATGCTCAAGAACATTATGAAATCTTAGTTCATAAAAGAATGATTGATATTATTGATCCCTCCCCCCGGACTGTAGATTCCCTGGGCAATCTTGACCTTCCCGCTGGAGTCTCTATTGAGATTAAGATGTAGGTTTCAGTTTGTTATTCTTCACTTCATAATCCCTCTTGTATGTGTAGCCCGAAAAGTGCTTAAAGTTGTTTGGGGCAGATTTGTAAAGGAACTGGTAAAGTAACCCTGCCTTGCAAGCTCGGACCTCATTTGATATAATTGCATCACATGGAAGTGGTTATGGATCAGGTTCAGCCACATTAGGGGTCTTTGAGAGATGCCTCAATAAAGATTGGCGCCTTTCAGAGGCGCTTTTTTGTTGTTTAATGACAAGTTGAAATGTCAATAAGTTCAGAACAAAAATGATAAGTTCTGCCCCCGGCAGAATAAAAGCTTGTCATTCGCAGACTCATGATAAATACCATCTTAGGATCAAAAAAGGGAAGTTCGCAGGCCTTTCTGGAAGGCTTTAGGATTTCTGTGACAAAGATGACCCTTGGTCCTTGTACAGTTACTCAAGTCAAAAGGATTGAAAAAGACGGGTATTGGGCAGTTCAGCTTGCCTTTTCCACAAAGTCCGCAAAAAATACTTCAAAGCCACTTCAGGGACACTTCAAAAAGAGCCAAACATCAGAGACAAAGAGCCAAAATTTTCCAAGATTTTTAAGAGAAGTTAGGTTAAATAAAGAACCGGGATTTAATGTTGGAGATCAGATAAAGGTCTCAGACGTTCTTAATCCGGGAGATATTGTCTCGGTTTCGGGGGTGTCTAAAGGCAAGGGTTTTGCGGGAGTTGTTAAAAAACACCACTTTAGAGGTGGACCAAGAACCCACGGACAATCTGATCGTGAAAGGGCGCCTGGTTCTGTCGGGCAAACCACGACTCCCGGAAGAGTTTATAAAGGTAAGAGAATGGCTGGAAGAATGGGGGGGGTTATGTCTACAATAAAAAATTTGCACGTAATTTCTGTCAATCCGGAAACAAACGAAGTTGAAATTTCTGGACAAGTTCCCGGAGCTCCCGGAGCACTGCTGACAATTAAAAAAGTTAAATCTGGAAGTTTGAAAGAACTTGAAAAAGAAACTGTGGCACAGATGGTGGAAGGCGAGGCTGAGGGAGCTGCTCCTCAAACAGGTGGAGAGGTAGGAGCACCCGCCCCTAAGGCAACAGAATCGGAAACTAAAGAATAATAAAGAATAATATGGCAAAAGTACAGAATTTTTCGGCAAAAGGAGCTAAGTTGGAAGATTACAATCTCCCAAAAGATTTTGAGATAAAAGAGAATCCCGGACTTTTGGCTCAGGCGATTCACGTCTACGAAGAAAGGACACATGTTGGTTTAAGGAAGACGCAAACAAGATCTGAGGTAAATAGGACTACCAAAAAACTCTATAAACAAAAAGGAACCGGGGGTGCACGTCACGGTAGCCGCAGAGCCAACCTTTTTGTCGGTGGAGGTGTTGCCTTGGGACCAAGGCCTGAAAAAAGGATTCTGACTCTTCCTAATAAACTAAAAGATTACGCAA
>JAJYIG010000027.1 GCA_021790215.1 bacterium | reverse complement strand
CCTCTTTCTCCTGTTTATATTAACTTACGTAATCTGCCTGATAAGCTTTTGGAACAGATTGGTGTAGTTATGGCAGAGATGCGGGGTAGTGGTAAGCCTGACGTATGTGCAGGGATTCCTAAAGCAGGTGTTCCTTTGGCGGTCGCTTACTCTGAACACTCTGGGATTCCGACAGAGGAAATATTTGGGAAAGAGCAGACAGGAGTTGGCAGAATCGGGTTACACTCTTGAGCCTGCACTTACTATAACCCAATTGCTACAATATGGCCTCCGAACTGAAAGGATTGATAAGGGTCAATATGACGAGATATCTCGATACCTTGGTCTAACTCACTAGCCAGATGTCAATTATGAGCAAATGGTACTTCGATGTGATCACCATTAACGACCACCTTCTCCAGGATTGTTCGAAGTAAAGCCTTCTTCCTCGAGATGTCGGCATCATTCCAGATTTTATTGAAATTGGCCAAGACTAATAATGATTGCCTGCTTTGGTTTTCAAACTTGGTTTCCATGGTAAATTCTTTTGTTTTAGCCTCGAGATTGCTGTTAAGGGTATTTTTGGAATAAATAGTTTTTATCGTGGTTTCTAAGGTTTCAATCTTTTGATTAGAATTATTTACAACATACTCGAGTTTTTCAGTCTTGTCATGCACAGCCTCAGGTATGTCACCCAATGTGGCAAGATTGTCGTACAAAATCATTTGTAAATAGACCTGTCACTTGTAGTATTTCTTTCCCTTCAGCTTGTCTGGTAGCAAATCTTCTTTGGTATACTTTTCATATCCTTCCCCATATCCAACTTCTTTCATTAGCTTTGTGACAGGATTACGGATTTGGAGAGGAACCGGCAGATTGCCGTATTTATTCACATCGGCAAGAGCTCTCATGTAGGCGTTATAGGCAGAACGATCCTTTTTAGCAGTTGCCAGATAAACTGTGCCGGCCGCAAGATTTTCTTGGCATTCCGGATAGCCAATGGTGTTGCAGGCGGCAAATACTGCGTTAGCTACGACTAATGCAGTAGGGGAAGCTACATCTTCACTTGCAAACACCACCATCCTCCTTGCTATGTAGAGTGGGTCTTGGCCTGCAGCCACCATTCGGGCCAAATAATATAGTGCTGCATCAACATCACTTGCCCGCATAGATTTTATAAATGCAGAGATCACATTGTAAAAATCCTCACCGCGTTTATCAAAAGTATATTGACGGCGTTGGAGAGCGGTTTCCAAATCCGGAATCTTAATAGTAGTTTTTTCGGCAAGGCTTGATGCAATTTCCAAAACATTTAGCATAACTCTGGCATCTCCGTTGCTCGCTTCAAGCAAAAACTTTTCCGCTTTTTTATTTAGTTTCTTTTTAACCTGCCTAAGAGCCCTTGCAAGTATTTTAATAAGGTCCCTCTCGGAAAGTTGCTCCAAAATTAGCACCCGACACCTTGAAAGAAGCGGACCGATTACCTCAAAAGAAGGATTTTCTGTTGTAGCACCGATAAGAACAATGTCACCATGTTCCACATGTGGTAAAAGTTTATCCTGCTGAGCTTTATTAAACCGGTGAATTTCGTCCAGGAAAATAATCGGCGCGGCAGTTAATTTCAGTTGTTTTTTGTCTTGAATGAGTGCTTCTATATCTTTTACTTTTGTGTTAACTGCTGAAAATTCAAAAAACTCCCTTTTTAAGGTTCTGGCAATAATCCTTGCCAATGTGGTCTTGCCGGATCCTGGAGGTCCCCAGAAAATTAATGAGGGCAAAAAATTATCAGACTTAAGTAGTTTTGTAATTATTCCATCCTGTCCAACTAGTTTTTCCTGTCCAACGAAGTCTTTCAAAGTTTTAGGCCTTAATGTTTCGGGTAGGGGTGTGGCTGACATAAGCCCATTTTATTCCGAAAGAAATACGAAGTAAAGTATAATTGATTAATGATAGGAACTAAAGTTTTAGAGGAAAGAAAATCAAAATTTAACGGGGAATTAAAGGTCGTTAGAAGTTTGGGTTTTGGAACTTATATTCAGTCAAATGGACTTACCCAGTCTGGTGGAATTGTTGAAACAATTTGGAAACAAACCTTAAAAAAAATCAGACGCAAAAGACAGAATATAAAAGATATTTTAATTTTAGGTCTTGGAGGTGGAACAGTAGCCAAACTGGTTAAAAAATATTGGCCTGAAGCAAAAATCACTGGGGTGGATATTGACCCTATCATGGTTGAATTTGGAAAAAAATATTTGGGTTTGGACAAAGTGGATATTGAAATAAAGATTGTGGATGTATATGACTTTATGTCAAATATTTCAAAACAAAAATCTTTTGACTTGGTAATCGTAGATTTATATAACGGTGATAAGTTTCCAGAGAAATTCGGAACAGAAAACTATATACAGCTTGTAAGGACAGTCCTTAAAAGTGGGGGAATAGCAATTTTTAACAGGCTTTACTATGGAGACAAACGGCGTGAGGCGGTTAAGTTTGGTGGCAAATTGCAAAAATCTTTTTCTCATGTAGATTGGTACTACCCCGAGGCAAATTTAATGTTTTTATGCAGTTTATAATATTTGTTCTTCTGGCAATTGCGCGTTATTGGACAACACCAAAAATTACCCTATTTTTTGATGAACCGGAATATCTGCGAATAGTTGCATCCCACTCGTTTTTTCAGGTCTTTTCATTGGGGCATTTTCCGATTCATCCCTTGTTCATGGGGTTTTTGTGGATTGCCACAAGAATTGCTTGGCCCAATGGTATTGCGTTTATCCTGGGAATTATTTCGGTTTTTATTTTTTATAAAATTTCCAAAATTATTTTTAAAAAAAATCACCTTTGGCTTGTCACGCTTCTATTTTCACTTTTTCCGGTGGTTTGGATGACAGGGACGAACCTTTTAATTGAATCGCTTCTCATCCCTTTATATCTACTGGCAATCTATTCCTTTATTAGAAGGAAATACGGGCTTTTTTCTATATCCATCTTCTTGATGTTGGGAACTCAAGTGGAGGCGATTTTCTGGATTCCCACAATTTTTATTTTTCCGATAATTTTTAAAGATGAAATTAGGTTTTACAAAGAGGACACCCTAAGGATTGTGAAATTCACTTTAGCGGCACTGCTTTTCTCATTTCTTTTCTATTCAATTATTTATCTTTTTATCCGTAAAGATTTCGGAGGATCCGGTGAACAACTCTCAACTTATTTGACTCTTGGCGCCTTAAGAGCAGTAAGAAACGTTTGGCTATCATTTATCCGTAGTTTTGGTACATTTACTCCTTTCGTTCTGGGGTATCTGCTTCATAAAAACGTTAAATCAAAATTGGAAATTTCCGCCTGGATTATATTTTTAGTTTCGGTATCAGCACTTGGAGCCTACTGGGGAGGAGATTTGATGATAAGAAGAATCGTATTCGCGGGTGTTATTTTGGCGTTGGTACTTTATAAATATCTGAAAGATAAAACAATCTTTCTTATCTTGTATCTTTTGCCTATTATTACTGCCAACGGGATCCTATATCTCAGAAATAATCCCAATTTTCAGCTATCTTTAATGCAAAAGTATGAGAATCAGCTTCCAAGTGGGCAGGTACTTGTCCAGACACAGTATTTACAACCATTTACTAAGTATGATGGTATTATTTTATGGTTAGAATCCGGCGATTTATCTCAGATTGACAATTATTTGAAAAGCGGTAAGAGAGTGTTTTTGGATAGATTTGCGGTTACCTCTCCGTACTTACTCTTGGTAGGAAATAATTATCATATAACTTCGTTCGGAAAAGTTGGGGATTCTGAAAGTAAGGTTCTTTTCCAGAAATATCGAGTTTCCATTTCCAATAATAGTTATGAACTGAAGCTAAATGATAACAGCAAGGTTTCGTCTGATGCTGGGGAGCCAATAGTTTTTTATAACCAAAATTTTTGGGGAAGACTCGATCGGGAAAGGTTGGATTACGGCGATATCGGTACTTGGATTTATGCTATTATCACAGACCATCATGATTCGACTGGTTGGACTTACAAAGATATAAAGGGAAACTGGGTCTACCTGAGCGCAAATTAGCGTTTCTCTGCTACAATATAAAAATACAAATATGGTAAATATCTTTTCAAGAATACTGGATCTTAACGCGCGCGAAATTTCGCGGATCTCAAAGACTGTCGAGAAAATAAACTCACTTGAGGCTGAAGCTAAAAGACTCAAAGATTCTGATTTTGCTAAAAAGACGCAGGAGTTTAAGAATAGAATTACAAAAGGCGAATCTCTGGAAGATATTCTTCCCGAAGCCTTTGCACTTATACGTGAGGCCTCGTTCAGGGTTTTAGGGATGAGGCATTATGACGTTCAGATGATAGCGGCAGTAGCTCTTTTTGAAGGTAGGGTTGCGGAACAAAAAACTGGTGAAGGAAAAACTCTTTCAGCTATTCCCGCGTTGTACCTTCACGCTCTCACGGGACGTGGAGTTCACCTTGTCACGGTTAATGATTATCTGGCCCGAAGAGATGCCGGTTGGAACGCTCCTGTTTTTCATCTTCTTGGAATAAGTGTGGGATCTATTATTCAGGAGACAAAATCGTTTGTTTATGATCCTGATTTTACGGATTCAAGCCACGGAGATGAACGACTCGCACATCTAAAACCAGTAGAAAGAAAAGTTGCCTATGAGTCTGATATTCTTTATGGCACCAATAACGAATTCGGATTTGATTATCTTAGAGACAACATGGTTTCAAGCCTTCCCGAAATGGTTCAGAGGGGTCATTATTTTGCGATTGTTGATGAAGTCGACTCAATTTTAATTGATGAAGCGCGTACTCCACTTATCATTTCTGCTCCTGACACCGAGCCTACCGAAAAGTACTACAAATTTGCCTCAATGGTCGGGAAACTAAATCCCGATACGGATTATACGATAGATGAAAAATCAAAAAGTGCTTCTTTGACGGAGCACGGTATAGCTAAAGTAGAAAAAATCTTGGGGGTGGATAATCTTTACGAGAAAGATTTTGAGTCGATTCATCATATTGAAAATGCTCTTCGTGCAAAAACTCTCTATCTAAGAGATAAAGACTATGTAATTAAGGATAACCAAGTTGTAATTGTTGATGAATTTACAGGACGTATTATGGTTGGCAGACGTTGGAGTGACGGACTTCATCAGGCAGTTGAGGCAAAAGAGGGGGTTCCTATTCAACAGGAAAGTAAAACTCTGGCAACGATTTCATTTCAGAATTACTTCAGGATGTATGAACATCTTTCAGGAATGACTGGTACGGCAGCAACGGAAGCGGAGGAATTCAGAAAGATTTATAAATTGGAAGTCGTAGCGATTCCGACCAATAAGCCGATGATTCGTGATGATAAAAGGGACATGATTTATAAAACTCTCCGTGGAAAGTATGGTGCAATTATTGAAGAAATAGGTGAATGCTACAAAAAAGGTCAGCCCGTTTTGGTAGGAACTACTTCTATCGAGAAAAACGAAATTATTTCGGAATATCTTAAAAGAAAAAGGATTCCCCATAACGTTTTGAATGCAAAAAATCACGAAAGGGAGGCAGAAATCATTGCCGAGGCAGGCAAACCCGGTGGAGTTACTGTTGCAACTAATATGGCAGGGCGTGGAGTTGATATAGTTTTGGGAGGAGCTTTGCCGGATAGAAAAGCCGGAATGGCCAACAAAAAGTTTCAGGAGACTACTGAATATAAAAAATGGAAAAAGCTTCATGAGGAAGTTGTTAATGCGGGTGGGCTTTACGTTATCGGAACTGAACGTCACGAAGCAAGACGTGTTGATAATCAGCTAAGAGGTCGTGCGGGACGCCAGGGAGATCCGGGCTCTTCCAGATTTTATCTTTCACTGGAGGATGATCTTATGAGGATTTTTGGTGGTGAGCAAATCTCAGGGGTGATGGATAGATTGAAACTTCCCGAGGATCAACCAATTGAAAACTCCCTTATAAGTAAAGCTATAGAACAAGCCCAGGTCAAAGTTGAAGGATTTCATTTTGATATCAGAAAACGCCTTGTAGAATTTGATGATGTGGCTAATCAACAGAGGGACATTATTTATAAGCTTCGGAGAAGGATTCTTGGGTCGAAAGACGTAAAGAAAGAAGTTTCTGAAAAACTGAAGCATCAGATAGAAAAAACCGTGCTTTTGGCTAAATCTGATATTGATGAGAAATTTGATTATGAAAGGCTTGCAGTGGGACTTGCCGAGATAATACCTTTTGACGATGTATCGCTAAAAAATATCAAATCCCAGGTTTCTAACTTTAAGGGCGACAGTGAAATAGAAAATTTCCTGGAAGATGTACTTACCGACGTTTATGATAAACGCGAGAAAGATTTGGGGATAAATGTCATGCGTGAGGTTGAAAAATATGCATATCTTGGATCAATTGACCATCTTTGGATGGATCATATAGACCATATTGACGACCTCAGGGAAGGAGTAACCTTAAGAGCCTATGGGCAACGAGATCCCCTGGTTGAATTTAAAAATGAAGCCTATCGTTTGTTTGAAACTCTAGTTGATAAAATCGACGAGGAACTTTCCCACAGAATTTTCAGAATTGGCGTTGCCATGCCACAGTCCGAAATTCCCCTAAACCTTGCCAGAGAAAATGTCGATAAATCGGATCAAACCGGTCTTTCGGGAAATGCCGAAACCACAGCAAAGTCCGGAGAAAGAGCTTTCCTTTCCAATGCCGGACCGAGCACATCAAGTCATAAGCTCGGCCGCAACGATCCGTGCTGGTGCGGCAGTGGTAAAAAATGGAAACACTGCCACATAAATAGGGAACCTCAGACAGCGGGGGAGAGATTAGCCTTTAGTATGTATTTTGAGAATCACGATCAGTGGGAAAAAACTTACGGGAATAACAAATAATTATAGCCCGAAGTCGATCTCAACTTTTCCATTACTGGCTCTCACTTCTTTTAGGATGGTTCTTAGGAAATGTTTTTTCTCTTGAAACTCTGCTTTATCCCATAGAGTGTTGAAATCTTCCAATGATTTAGTGAATTTTTCCAACTCTTCCCGACGCTCAGTTAGTTGTTGAATCCGAATTTGATAATCATCGGCCACCGGGAACAGTCTTTACATGGCAACTGTTATTTCTTTGCTAATTGTTTTCTTGTTTCCTGAAATTTGTCCAATATCTTTTTTAGAAATTCCTAAAAATGATTGGATTCTTTCTACCCATTGATCCAACAACTGTTTTCTGTGGACTAAAATAAGAGCAGGCTGACTCTTTTCGGCTATTAACTTTAGGCCCAAAATAGTTTTTCCAGATCCTGGAGGAGCTACAATTACACCATTTTCTGAACCACCGATTTCGTCAAAAGCGGTTTGTTGATAATCGTAGAGGTCAATTTTTGACTCAAAGATAATTTCATTTTGAAGTTTTCGTTTATCGACAATTATGTACCGTAAATTTTGTTCTTTACAGAATTCAATTAGTTGATTTAAAAATCCTCTTGGTAACAATATGTATTCTCCGGACTCACTTATCAGTTTAAAATATTTCTCCGTTTGATAAGTACTAATGCCCATTTTTTCTTTAACAAGGTATTCAGTATTGAAAAAATTAAGTTTATCCCGAAGAAATTTTACCAATCGTGGTTGCAGACCAACTTTTGGAACTTTTATAGTATTTCCTATAATTATGGTTAATTTATTTGGAGTTGCTTTACTGGTTTTTGGTAAGTCGGTATTGACTGACAATTCTTCATTTTTGACGAGCTTGTCGTAAAGTTTCTCCAAATCATTTGTACTTACTTTTCTTAATTCTTTTAAATACTGCCATTGATCAGTAATTACCTCGAATGTTTTTGAATCAAGAAACATTGTGTTTCCGGAAACGATCGATCCTCCTTGAAGCGGTAAGGCAATCAGATTTCCAATACCCTTATTGGTGTGATAATCCTGATTGGGAAATAATCTGTCAAAACTTATTTCTCTCTCAAAATTTGATAATCCGAGTGTTTTCCTGATAGGTTCAAGAACAATGGCTCTTGATTTATTCGCTGGATATTTTTCTTCAAAGAAAATCCAAGCATGAGCACCCTTACCGGATCGTGATCTCTCAAGACATGCAAAAATATTATTTTCCTTGCACACTTTTATAAATGGTTTACTTTCATTCTGCCAATCGGCTTCATCGAAATCTGCGGCTATAAAATATGAGGTGTTATCGGTAAGCAGGGGATATATTCCGATTGTTTGGTTACCGTTTAGGTGACTCTCAATCACTTCGGTTGTAAGAAGTAATGGTTTTTTATTAGGATAATCACTGAATTTTCCTCCTTTTGCTTTAAATTTGTTATATTCAGACCAATCAACTTCATATGCCGGACTGTAACCATTCTTGTCATCTTTTTCCCAACGCTTGGCATAAATATCATTTCTGCCTCGGAAAAGGGACATAAATAGTTGAACCTGATCGAAGGTGATTTTATCCATTGTTTGTTGGCCTGATTATATCAAATGCGAGTTCGATAAAAGGAATGATACTTATAAGAGTTATTGATGGAAATTTAGGATTACACATACAAGGTTTCTAAATAGATTTGGATGGATGTATTTTCCTCTCCCTTATATATAAGGAATAAGGGGAGAAAGAAAAAATATAAAATGGCTATATATCGGCATAATTTGCCAATCGTTTTTACCTACCGGTAGGTAAATAATAGCGAGTGGTAAAAAATTACAGGGAAGTTAAGTTCTTTCTTTTCACTAATTCATATACAGTAGGAAAATCTCCTTCTATCTAAAAGGAAAATTTCGGGGCAAGAAATTAGACAAGGCAATTGAAAGACTTTCTGTTATTTTAGGCTTTGAATATAAAGAGACTTCTGATTTTATTATTTTCGACACAAAACCAAAGTGTTCCTATATGAGGCTTTCATATCCTTTTAGGATTTACTTAGAAATAGAAAGCGAACTGTCCAAATTAGCAGAAGAAAAATTGGATGAATATTCAACCGCTCTGGAAGATTATCAAAGACAACTATTGTATCCAGCCATAGAAAGAGCGGTCGGTAATCTTTTGGGAAATATTGAAGATGATAATAAATTTGAGAGACTTTCAGAAGAAAAGTTCAGATCTGCCATTTATACTTATTACAAAGTTGCAAGGAAATATGGTTTGCCAATAATGAGAAATTTGCCCTTTCTTTTTAGCATTATTCGTATCACAGATGATACGAATGTGAGGTAAAAATGATACGAATCCGAGCCTAGTTTAATACGATCGTCTCAAAATGAGACGATATCGGGTGCAAATGAGACGATTCGTTTTACAGAAAGTTTCCTTATTAGAAGGAAACTTTTAGTGGAATCTTTCCTTGTAACAAGGAAATAATAGCTTTGGACCGCATAAATATGGTATAGGCACTTGACAAATAGTATCACTTTTTGTAAAGTGATACTTGCATATGTTCTATAAGCGTAAAATCTATACAGATCTTCTTTCTCACGCTCAAACTCCGCTAGTCACGGTTCTTACAGGCATGAGGAGAACCGGTAAAACAACACTAGTTCAACAGCTTCTCCTCGATATTCCCAACAAAAACTCACTCTATCTCGATTTACAGCGTCCTGATAATCGTGAGCTTTTTGATGAAAAGAACTACGAAGCCATAAACGAGGCTTTTATAGCTCGTGGTCTAAAAGCAGATGAACCGATGGTAATTGCACTTGACGAGATCCAGCTGGCACCCGATAGTCCTAGTGTAATTAAATATCTATCAGATCATCACAAGATAAAGTTTATTGTTACAGGATCAAGTTCTTATTATCTTAAAAATCTGTTTTCAGAATCGCTTTCTGGAAGGAAAAAACTCTTTGAATTATATCCGCTAGATTTTGGAGAGTTTCTCACTTTTAAAAATATTTCATTTTCTCAAGCTGAATGGCAAAGAGGGTTTTTCAATATTTCGGAATATAATCGCCTTTCTTCTTATTATGAGGAATTTATCCGATTTGGAGGTTTTCCCCAGGTGGTTCTGTCAGAATCGGAAAATGACAAACGAGACATATTATCAGATATTATGTCTTCATATGTAAATATAGATATTCGCTCACTTGCTGATTTTTCTGATGAGCGTAATTTGTATTCTCTTGCAAAACTTTTGGCCGGTAGGATTGGTAGTAGAGTGGAGTATACGAAGCTATCAAGGCTGACAGGAATTTCTCGTCCAACCGTAACCAATTACATTTCTTTTTTCGAAAAAACCTATTTGATAAATACTATTCCTGTTTTTACAAAAAGTATTGATAGAGAAATTGTAAAATCCAGAAAACTTTACTTTTGTGACACAGGTCTTGCAAACACTCTGGCTGAACTTTCAAGTGGTGCACAATTCGAGAATACACTTTTCAATCAGCTATCACGGGTCGGAGAGGTTCAATATTTTGCTCTTAAAACCGGACATGAAATTGATTTTATATTGAATGAAAACCTGGCAATTGAAGCAAAAGAAACTCCTTTGGAAAATGACTTGACACACCTATCCCATATGTCAGAAAGCACTCAAATTCCAGATTTTAAGTTAATTGGAAGGCATAAGTCTCCGAAGTTTACGGATTATGCATGGGCTGGATCTATACTGTAAGTTGGGAATCTATGAGATAGCCTATTTGACTAGCATTTCAAACACTGTCACTATCCACAGTATGGGTAAAAAGAATCATTTGTTATGTTCTTTTCCATATTGCAACAATATTCTGGAGACCCAGGCTTTGGGTCTAAATTCTATCAAGTAAAGAGCTATGAAAATTCCAATTGTGATATAGAAAAAGTCAGCTAACGATGGATGAATTATTAAATTAACAAGTTGAAAAGGAAACATCAACGCCGTAAGGACAACTAGAAGATCAACTCCCCAATTCCTTTTGTAAATAAGTCCAATTGCGCCGGCTATTTTTGCCGACCCTAAAAGAATTAAATAGAGAACAATGTATCCATGATGAGTTAAAAGGTTTGGGACTACACGTTCACTTAAGTTTACTAAAAGGTCGTGCGGATCTTCAGAAAGTTCCTGGGCAACCTGGGTTGTATAGATTTGTAAAAGTCGGTTACTAAAAAGGACAAAGACCATTCCAGAAAGAAATTCTACAAGCCCGAAGGAAAGTTTATAAAGAATGATATACCAGGAGACGTGGTACTCCCTTTCTATTTGTTTTTCCGCTTTCTCTAATTTCATTGACTTATCTTAGCACTGTCATGTGGTATGATACTAGAATTGAGATATGAATAAAAAATATTTGTTTGCAGCGATATTTTTGGGTATTTTGATAATTGCCGGTGGAGCAGACCTTCTTTTTGGAGGAAAAGCGAGCCAAAATCAGTCATTGGCAACTTCTACTCTTTCGACTACAATTGTAAATACTGCGGAGCCTGTTGCCAGTAGTTCCGCAAAACCGCAAACCATGAAAGACGGATTAATTATTCAGGACGAAGTTGTTGGAACGGGTGAAGAGGCTACCCCAGGGAAGAAAGTAACTGTAAATTATGTTGGCACTTTGACTGATGGGACGAAATTTGATAGTTCTTATGATCGTAACCAACCATTTAGTTTCACACTTGGTGCGGGGCAGGTTATTCCGGGATGGGATGAGGGAGTTGCTGGAATGAAAGTGGGCGGAAAAAGGAAATTGACTATTCCTCCGAGCCTTGGGTATGGTACAGGCGGGGTACCGGGAACAATTCCCGGTAATGCGACACTTATTTTTGAGGTGGAGCTTCTAAAAGTGGAATAATAATGGCCCGGAAATTTTTTAAGACTGAGTTTGATAATTTAACACTTCCGATATTCTTTCCCGATGCAACCCGCGCAGTTGTTAAATCTTTGGATACCTCCGATATAGAAAATACAAAAACTCAGGGAGTTTTGGTGAACACTTTCCATTTGTGGCAGGAGATTGGGAAGGATCTCTTGAAAAAGTCCCGAGGAATCCGTAATTTTATGAATTTTGGAGGTGGGGTAATTTCCG